>NZ_JAHIDY010000011.1:0-160492 GCF_018732265.1 Pseudomonas sp. TAE6080 | reverse complement strand
CTGACAGTCACGACCTCAAATCCGGTAACTGTCAGATGAAGTCTGAGTTTCTACAAATAACAACTCGATAAGTCATTGAGCTTCGTCCTGATCCAGTTCAGCGAACACGTCCTCCATATCCTGAAACTGGCCCAGCTCAATTTGTCGGTTGCCCAGTGCCAAAAGCTTCAACAGCGCCATTGTTTCCGCTTGCTCTTCAAAGCTCTTCACATCCATTACGACTAATTTGGCCTCACCATTTTGGGTGATGACCAGCGGTTCGCGGCTTTCTGTGAGGTTCTTGACGATCTCTGCGGTATGGCTTTTCAGGTAACTGATCGGTTTTATCTGGGATGAAAATTTCATTGCATGACCCCTACGCGAAATTCGGACTGATTTTAGTCTTAATTTAGTTGCTTCTGGTCTGTTCAATCAGCCTGATCGACGAAAGGCGGCGATCTACTCGTTTAAAAATTTTCGAAAAAGGCCATTTTGTAGAAAAAAGAAATACCACCCCCTTCCGGGAACCAGACCCCCCTTTTCCCTTCTAAGCTTCTGGCAGATCCCCACTGCTGCGTGTCCCTCCAGGAGCTCTACCATGTCGTTACGCCGTATCGCCCTCTTGTGTTTTTGCGTCCTGCTGGCCGCTTGCAGCAAGGTCACCCAGGAAAACTACCAGAAGCTTTCGGCTGGCATGGCCAAGGCCGAGGTGGAGTCATTGCTGGGCAAGCCCACTGATTGTTCCGGCGCGCTGGGCATGTCCAGCTGCACCTGGGGCGACAAAACCAGCTTTATCAGCGTGCAGTACGCCGGTGACAAAGTTCTGATGTTTTCCGGGCAAGGCCTGAAGTAAACCGGGGCGAAAGCCTGCGGGAGAAGAAGAATGATGCGTTTTGTTTTGTACCTTTGCGCCAGCCTGTTTTTGGCAGGCTGCGCCAGCCATTCTGGCGATGATCTGCAACCCAAGACTGTCGGCAGTGTCAACCTCAAGCGTTACCAGGGCACCTGGTACGAGTTGGCCCGCCTGCCCATGTACTTCCAGCGTAACTGCGCGCAGTCCGAGGCGCGTTACTCCCTGCTGCCCGATGGCGACATGTCAGTGTTCAACCGCTGCCTGACCACCGAGTGGAAGTGGGAAGAAGCCAAGGGCACGGCCACGCCGCAAGTCCCGGGCAAGACCGACAAGCTGTGGGTCGAATTCAACAACTGGTTCACCGCGCTGTTGCCGGGCGTGGCCAAGGGTGATTACTGGGTGTTGTACGTCAGCGATGACTACAAGACTGCCATTGTCGGCAGCCCGAGCCGGCGCTACATGTGGCTGCTGTCGCGCACGCCGACTGTCAGCGCCGACACCCGCGAAGACCTGCTCAGCAGGGCGCGCCAGCAGGGTTACGACACCACGCGTTTGATCTGGCGTACGACGGATAAGCAGATGGCCAACACGTCGCAGTAACCTGGCCACGGGTCGATTAAAAAAGGCGGGCTTGCCATACAAGCCCGCCTTTTTTTGCACTCAGGTTTTTGCCCTGGCAGGGTGCAGGCACTCAATCGATTGATCGACGGTGGTCTTGGCCATTTCCAGTAGATGCCACACTGCCAACACCTTCGCCCGCTCGGGGCTCTCCAGCGACTCTGTGCAATCGAGTGCCGTCGCGCAGGCACTGTCCAGCAGGCTGGCGGTATAGAGCAACGCATCTTCGAAGCTCAAGTCTGCGTGGGTGCTGTGAACTTCCCGGGTCGGCAGGTAATGGTCGATGGCGCGGTTGAACGCGGCACGGTCTTTGGCGGGATCACGAGGTGGGTCGGGGACAAGTTTATGCATGGCGAAGCTCCTTGTGAGAATCGGAGCCGGTCCGTCGCGACTAAACGAAGGGTGGCGGCTGTACGCAGGTTAGTCGACCGGCCACAAGGAAATCCGGCGCACCCGAGGGTGCCCTGCGCACAGCCACCATAAAACTTCATGGGACCATGCACCTTGTGATGTACCGGGCGACTAAACCCGATCACTGATGAGCAGTGACGGAGCGCAGGCTAGCCATCGATCCCAACAGACACAAGGCGGCAGGGATTGTCTCGGAAACGTCCTGCAATTTAAAGGGACACGCCTTGCTGGCCCTTTACAAACCATGACCAACACCACCTATCCAATGTGGGAGCGGGCTTGCTCGCGAATGCGGTGGATCAGTTGTCAAGTAGTTGGCTGACCCACCGCATTCGCGAGCAAGCCCGCTCCCACATTTTGTTTTGTGTTGTTCCTAGTTCAGCAGTTCCTTCAGAACCTGCGTGAAGGCCCGGCTGCTTTCTTCCTCGCCAGCATGCCGCCCATCGCGCACCACCCACTGGCCATTGACCAGTACATCGCGCACTTGCCGATCCCCCCCGGCAAACAGCCAGCGGTTGAGAATCCCGTCTTCACTGGCCGTCGCCAGGTACGGATCATTGCCGTCCAGCACCAGCCAGTCCGCACGCTTGCCCACTTCCAGGCGGCCAATCGGTTGCCCCAGCGCCTGCGCGCCGCCGTCCAGGGCGGCGTCAAACAGGGTGCGGCCGACCATCGGTTGATCGCTGCGATACAGCCGGTTACGCCGCTGGTCACGCAGGCGCTGGCCGTATTCCAGCCAGCGCAGTTCCTCGACCACACTCAACGACACATGGCTGTCCGAACCAATCCCCATGCGCCCGCCCTGGGCCAGGAAGTCCACCGCCGGGAAAATCCCGTCGCCCAGGTTGGCTTCAGTGGTCAGGCACAGCCCGGCAATCGCTCGGCTCTGGGCCATCAGCGTGACTTCGTCGGGGTTGGCGTGGGTGGCGTGCACCAGGCACCAACGCTGGTCGACTTCGACATTGTCATACAGCCATTGCAGCGGGCGCTTGCCGCTCCAGGCCAGGCAGTCATCGACTTCCTTTTGCTGTTCGGCGATGTGGATATGCACCGGGCAGGCCTGGTCGCTGGCGGCCAGGACTGCGCTGATCTGTTGCGGCGTTACCGCGCGCAATGAGTGGAAACACAGGCCCAGTTGCTGTGCCGGTTGCGCGGCCACTATCGGTTGCAAACGCGCTTGCAGGTCCAGGTAGTTTTCGGTGCTGTTGATAAACCGGCGCTGGCCTTCGTTCGGCGCCTGGCCGCCAAAGCCTGCGTGGCTGTACAGCACCGGCAGCAACGTCAGGCCGATGCCGCTGCTGGCCGCCGCCAGGCTGATCTGGCGTGACAGTTCGGTGGGGTCGGCGTACGGCTGGCCGCTGACATCGTGGTGTACATAGTGGAACTCGGCGACCGAGGTGTAGCCAGCCTTGAGCATCTCGATATACAGCTGGCGGGCGATGACCTGCAGTTGCTCGGGGCTGATCTGGCCGACCATGCGGTACATCAGGTCGCGCCAGGTCCAGAAGCTGTCATTGGGGTTGCCGGCGACTTCCGCCAGCCCCGCCATGGCCCGCTGGAAGGCGTGAGAGTGCAGGTTCGGCATGCCCGGCAACAACGGGCCCCTGAGCCGCTCGGCACCGTCTGCGCTGGCATTGGCCGTCACGTTGGTCAGCAGGCCATCGGCGCTGACTTCAAGACGTACATCGTTGGCCCATCCATTAGGCAGCAGCGCGCGTTCGGCAAAGAAAGCGGACATGATCAAGGCACCCCGGTCGTGTGTTTATTTGTATATACATATACAGACGTTTGCCTGCTCGGTAAACTCCGGCAATCTATGCATCTTTTCCCCCTGCAAGGATTCCCCGTGCCGACTCCGCCCGCCAAGTCTCCACTGGCTGCCCACATGGACGTAAGTCCGGCGCCCTTGTATGCCCGCGTCAAACAGATGATCAGCCAGCAGATTCTCAACGGCAACTGGCCGCCGCACTATCGCGTGCCGTCGGAAAGCGAACTGGTCAGCCAGTTGGGCTTCAGCCGCATGACCATCAACCGTGCCCTGCGGGAGCTGACCGCCGAAGGCCTGCTGGTGCGCATGCAGGGCGTCGGTACCTTTGTCGCCGAGCCCAAGAGCCAGTCGGCGCTGTTCGAGGTGCATAACATCGCGGATGAGATTGCCTCCCGTGGCCATCGTCACACCTGCAAGGTGATCACCCTGGGCGAAGAAGCCGCCGGGTCCGAGCGCGCCGTGGCCCTGGAAATGCGCGAAGGCGGGCGCGTCTTCCACTCGCTGATCGTGCACTACGAAAATGATATCCCGGTGCAAATCGAAGACCGTTTCGTCAACGCCCTGGTCGCACCGCAATACCTGCAACAGGATTTCACCCAGCAAACCCCTTACGCCTATCTCAACCAGGTGGCGCCACTGACCGAGGGCGAGCATGTGGTGGAAGCCATCCTGGCCGACCCGCAGGAATGCCAGTTGTTGCAGATCGAGGCTGGCGAGCCGTGCCTGCTGATTCGCAGGCGCACCTGGTCCGGTCGCCAGCCGGTGACGGCAGCGCGGTTGATCCACCCGGGTTCGCGTCATAGCCTCGAAGGGCGTTTCAGCAAATGACTGCGGTAAAGGTCTGGCGCGCCGCTGATTACGTGCGCATGCCGTGGAAAAACGGCGGCGGCAGTACCGAAGAAATCACCCGGGACGCAGGCCACGGCCTGGACGGTTTTGGTTGGCGCCTGTCGATTGCCGATATCGCCGAGTCGGGTGGTTTTTCCACGTTTGCCGGCTATCAGCGGGTGATCACCGTGATCCAGGGCGCCGGCATGGTGCTGACCGTAGATGGCGAGGAGCAGCGTGGGCTGTTACCGCTGCAGCCCTTTGCGTTCGGCGGCGAGAGTCAGGTCGCATGCCGCTTGATCACCGGGCCGATCCGCGACTTCAACCTGATCTATGCGCCCCAGCGTTACCACGCACGTTTGCAGTGGGTGGATGGGGTGCAGCAGTTTTTCAGTACCGCGCACACCGTGCTGGTGTTCAGTGTTGCTGATGAGGTGAAGGCGCTGGGCGAAGTGCTGGGCCAGCATGATTGCTTGCAGGTGGACGGTAACACCGGGCTGCTGGACATTGCGGTAACTGGCCGCTGCTGCATCATCGAACTGACCGCCCACATGGGTTATGTATAGGCTACAAAATCTGTTTCCAGTCCCGCACCAAGTTGTTACCGAATGCCCCAGCATGGCGCAATGCCCTGCTTCAGTAGCAATCCTGCGGCACTTCAAAACCCCTCTGTAAGAAATTTCATCAAGCCGAAAAGCCTTGTTTTCCGGGGCTTTCACTCATCTTCAGAAAAATCTCCACCTCGTCCAATCCAAGTTGGCCGCTTGATTGCATATGCTTGTATGTACAAGTAAATATGTGTGCGTAAGAGTCACAGGCAATCCTCTTCGCACCCATCATGTTCGCGCATTGATCGCAGAGGAATTTTTCGTGAGTAAGCCCACCAAGTACCGTGACGTCGAAATCCGCGCTGCCCGCGGTAACAAGCTCACTGCCAAAAGCTGGCTGACTGAAGCGCCGCTGCGCATGCTGATGAACAACCTCGACCCACAAGTGGCCGAAAACCCCAAGGAACTGGTGGTCTACGGCGGTATCGGGCGTGCGGCGCGTAACTGGGAGTGCTACGACCAGATCGTCGAAAGCCTGACCCACCTCAATGACGACGAAACCCTGCTGGTGCAATCGGGTAAGCCGGTCGGCGTGTTCAAGACCCATAGCAATGCCCCGCGTGTGCTGATCGCCAACTCCAACCTGGTACCGCACTGGGCCAGTTGGGAGCATTTCAACGAACTGGATGCCAAGGGCCTGGCCATGTACGGCCAGATGACCGCCGGCAGCTGGATCTACATCGGCAGCCAGGGCATCGTCCAGGGCACTTACGAAACCTTCGTCGAAGCCGGTCGCCAGCATTACAACAGCGACCTGACCGGCCGTTGGGTGCTCACCGCCGGCCTGGGCGGCATGGGTGGCGCACAACCGTTGGCCGCGACCCTGGCCGGTGCCTGCTCGCTGAACATTGAATGCCAGCAGGTCAGCATCGACTTCCGCTTGAACAGCCGCTATGTCGACGAACAAGCCAGCGACCTCGACGACGCCCTGGCGCGCATCGCCAAGTACACCAAGGAAGGCAAGGCCATCTCCATTGCCCTGCTCGGCAACGCTGCTGAAATCCTGCCTGAACTGGTCAAGCGCGGCGTACGCCCGGACATGGTCACCGACCAGACCAGCGCCCACGACCCGCTCAACGGTTACCTGCCGGCTGGCTGGACCTGGGACCAATACCGCGCGCGCGCCAAGACCGAACCGGCGGCGGTGATCAAGGCTGCCAAGCAGTCGATGGCCGTACACGTCCAGGCCATGCTGGACTTCCAGAAGATGGGGGTTCCAACCTTCGACTACGGCAACAACATCCGTCAGATGGCGCAAGAAGAAGGCGTAGAAAATGCCTTCGACTTCCCGGGTTTTGTACCGGCCTACATCCGCCCGTTGTTCTGCCGTGGCATCGGCCCGTTCCGTTGGGCGGCACTGTCGGGCGACCCGCAGGACATCTACAAGACCGACGCCAAGGTCAAGGAACTGATCCCCGACGACGCCCACCTGCACAACTGGCTGGACATGGCCCGCGAGCGCATCAGCTTCCAGGGCCTGCCGGCGCGTATCTGCTGGGTTGGCCTGGGCCAGCGCGCCAAGCTAGGTTTGGCATTCAACGAAATGGTGCGCAGCGGTGAGTTGTCGGCACCGGTGGTGATCGGTCGTGACCACCTGGACTCCGGCTCGGTTTCCAGCCCGAACCGCGAAACCGAATCCATGCAGGACGGTTCCGACGCCGTGTCCGACTGGCCTCTGCTCAATGCCCTGCTCAACACCGCCAGCGGCGCGACCTGGGTTTCGCTGCACCACGGTGGCGGCGTAGGCATGGGCTTCTCCCAGCATTCGGGGATGGTGATTGTCTGCGACGGTACCGATGAAGCCGCCGAGCGGATTGCGCGGGTGCTGCATAACGACCCGGCTACCGGGGTGATGCGCCATGCCGATGCGGGCTACCAGATCGCGATCGACTGCGCCAAGGAGCAGGGCCTGAACCTTCCGATGATCAAATAACGGCTGGCTCGGTTCCTGTGGGAGCCGGGCTTGCCCGCGATGGCATCACTGTGGTCTGCCTGACAGACCGCGTCGTGCGTATCGCAGGCAAGCCAGCTCCCACATTTGACCTGCTGTGTACACAAGACCTGTTTTATCCGCATCACCGAATAACAATCCATCAGAGGTTGAACACCCATGGCTGCAAATGACGCTCGTGCAAGCTCCACCCCGTTGATCGAAAGGCGTTCGATCGACTACATCCCGGAAGCGGAAAGACACGGTCGTCTGTTCAGCCAGTTCACCTTGTGGATGGGCGCCAACCTGCAAATCACCGCGATTGTCACCGGGGCCCTGGCCGTGGTGTTGGGCGGTGATGTGTTCTGGTCGTTGATCGGTCTGTTGATCGGCCAACTGCTGGGTGGCGGCGTGATGGCGTTGCATGCGGCGCAAGGGCCAAGGCTCGGCCTGCCGCAGATGATCTCCAGCCGGGTGCAGTTCGGTGTGTATGGCGCGGCCATTCCGATCGTGCTGGTGTGCTTGATGTACCTCGGTTTCACTGCAACCGGGACGGTGCTTTCCGGCCAGGCGCTGGGTCAGTTGTTTGGGGTCAGCGACAGTGTCGGCATCCTTATCTTCGCCAGTATCATTGTGCTGGTCACGGTGCTCGGTTACCGGGTGATCCATTTCATCGGGCGTGTTGCCAGCGTCATTGGCGTGATTGCCTTTGTCTACCTGTTCAGCCGCCTGATGAGCCAGACCGACATTGGCGCACTCCTGCAAATCCGCCACTTCAGTTGGAGCAGTTTTTTGCTCGCGGTGTCGCTCGCGGCCTCCTGGCAAATCGCCTTCGGCCCTTACGTGGCGGACTATTCGCGCTACCTGCCGAGCAACACGTCTTCGGTGAAAACCTTTCTGGCCGCAGGCGCAGGCTCGGTCATTGGTGCGCAGGTGGCGATGATCCTCGGCGTGTTTGCCGCCGCCATGTCCAACGGGCAATTTGCCGGTAACGAAGTGGCCTACATCGTGGGGCTGGGTGGCACGGGGGCCACGGCGGCGCTGCTGTACTTCAGCATCGCGTTCGGCAAGGTCACCATCTCCACGCTCAATTCCTACGGCAGCTTCATGTGCATTGCGACCATTGTCAGCGGCTTTCGGGGGCGCATGGAGGTGACGCGCTTGCAGCGCCTGGCTTTCGTGTTGCTCATCGTCGGTGCTGCGACCCTGATCGCGTTGCTCGGCCAGCACTCGTTCTTCAGTGCGTTCAAGTCCTTCATCTTGTTCTTGCTGGCGTTCTTTACGCCCTGGAGCGCGATCAACCTGGTGGATTACTACTGCATCACCCGCGATCGCTATGACGTGCCGGCCTTGGCCGACCCGAACGGTCGTTACGGCCGATGGAACCTGCTCGGTATCAGCGTCTATGTGTTCGGTGTGCTGGTGCAATTGCCGTTCATCGCCACCAAGTTCTACACCGGCCCCCTGGTAGCTGCCCTGGGGGGTGTGGATATTTCCTGGATCATCGGCCTGGTACTGCCAGCAGCCTTGTATTACGTGTGTGCGAAAAAATGGCACGGCGCAATTCCGCAACGACTGATCCTGCCGGTAGAGCAGGGCGCTGCACCAACAACAACCGGGCAGCTTGCACAAGCCTGATGGGACGTGGACGAGGCAGGATGCCTTTTGACTGCCGTAATCCATTTCATGATTGGGAGCGTCACACAATGAAAATGCATAAGACCCTGCTGACCCCATTGCTCGCCGCAGGTTTGCTCACCGCTGCTGGCGCCTCTCAGGCAGCCGGTTGGTGCGAGTCGGGCAAACCGGTGAAATTCGCCGGCCTGAATTGGGAAAGCGGCATGTTGCTGACCGATGTCCTGCAAGTGGTCCTGGAAAAAGGCTACGACTGCAAAACCGATAGCCTGCCGGGCAACTCCATCACCATGGAAAACGCCCTGGGCAGCAACGATATTCAGATCTTCGCCGAGGAGTGGGTTGGCCGCAGCGAAGTGTGGAAGAAGGCCGAGAAGGCCGGCAAAGTCGTGGGTGTCGGCGCGCCCGTGGTTGGTGCTGTTGAAGGCTGGTACGTGCCACGCTACGTGATCGAAGGCGACGCCAAGCGCAAGCTCGAAGCCAAGGCGCCGGACCTGAAAAACATTGCCGACCTGGCCAAGTACTCTGCGGTATTCAAGGACCAGGAAGAGCCGTCCAAGGGCCGCTTCTACAACTGCCCGGCCGGCTGGACGTGTGAGCTGGATAACAGCGAAATGCTCAAGAGCTACGGCCTGGAAAGTTCCTACACCAACTTCCGCCCAGGCACCGGCCCGGCACTGGATGCGGCGGTGCTGTCGAGCTACAAGCGTGGCGAGCCGATCCTGTTTTACTACTGGACGCCAACGCCGCTGATGGGCCAGGTGGACCTGGTCAAACTCGACGAAAAACCTGGCGTGGATAAAAGCGTGACCATCAAGGTCGGCCTGTCCAAGACCTTCCACGAGCAAGCCCCGGAACTGGTGGCGGTGCTGGAAAAGGTCAACCTGCCGATCGACCTGCTCAACCAGAACCTGGCGCGCATGAGCAAAGAGCGCATTGATTCGTCGAAGCTGGCGAAGATTTTCCTCAAGGAACACCCGGAAGTCTGGCACGCCTGGGTCAGTGAAGACGCAGCCAAGAAAATCGACGCGGCCTTGTAGGCACAGTGCACCCGGCTACCCTGAAAAGGCAGCCGGGCACCCGGCCACACTCCACTGGATCGAGAGCACGTTATGTTTCCTGAGAGTTTTACGTTTTCCATCGCCGACTGGGTCAACGGTTGGGTCGATGCATTGGTGACCAATTACGGCGATGTGTTCCGGCAGATTTCCGACACCTTGCTGTGGGCCATCGTCAACCTGGAAGGCCTGCTGCGCATGGCGCCCTGGTGGCTGATGCTGGCGATTGTCGGCGGCGTTGCCTGGCACGCCACCCGCAAGGTAGTGACCACGGCGGTAATCGTCGGCCTGCTGTTCCTGGTCGGCGCGGTCGGCCTGTGGGACAAGCTGATGCAGACCCTGGCGCTGATGCTGGTCGCGACCGTGATCTCGGTGTTGATCGGCATCCCGCTGGGCATCCTTTCGGCACGCAGCAATCGCCTGCGCGCGGTGCTGATGCCGTTGCTGGACATCATGCAAACCATGCCCAGCTTCGTGTACCTGATCCCGGTACTGATGCTGTTTGGCCTAGGCAAAGTGCCAGCGATTTTCGCCACGGTGATCTACGCCGCACCGCCGCTGATTCGCCTGACCGACCTGGGCATTCGCCAGGTGGACCGTGAAGTGATGGAAGCCATCAATGCCTTCGGTGCCAACCGCTGGCAGCAACTGTTTGGTGTGCAACTGCCGCTGGCCCTGCCGAGCATCATGGCGGGGATCAACCAGACCACCATGATGGCCCTGTCGATGGTGGTGATCGCCTCGATGATCGGCGCCCGTGGCCTGGGCGAAGACGTACTGGTCGGTATCCAGACCCTTAACGTTGGGCGCGGCCTTGAAGCCGGCCTGGCGATTGTGATTCTCGCTGTGGTCATCGACCGCATTACCCAGGCCTATGGCCGTCCACGGCATGAGGCGAGCAAATGACCACTGTCAGCAAGATCGAAGTGAAAAACGTATTCAAGATTTTCGGTGCGCGGGACAAGGAAGCGCTGGCGCTGATTGGCCAGGGCAAGACCAAGGACCAGGTGCTGGCCCAGACCGGTTGCGTGGTGGGCGTCAATGACTTGTCCCTGAGCATCGGTACCGGCGAGATCTTTGTGATCATGGGCCTGTCGGGCTCCGGCAAGTCCACGCTGGTGCGCCACTTCAACCGCCTGATCGACCCCACCAGCGGTGCGATCCTGGTGGACGGTGAAGACATTCTGCAACTGGACATGGACGCCTTGCGCCAGTTCCGCCGGCACAAGATCAGCATGGTGTTCCAGAGCTTCGGCCTGCTGCCGCACAAGAGTGTGCTGGACAATGTGGCCTATGGCCTGAAAGTGCGTGGCGAAACCAAGCAGGTGTGCACCGAGCGCGCGTTGCACTGGATCGAAACCGTGGGCCTGAAGGGCTACGAAAACAAATACCCGCACCAGCTGTCGGGCGGCATGCGCCAGCGCGTGGGCCTGGCACGGGCCCTGGCGGCCGACACGGACATCATCCTGATGGACGAGGCGTTCAGCGCCCTCGACCCATTGATCCGCGCCGAGATGCAGGACCAGTTGCTGGAACTGCAAAAGACCCTGCACAAGACCATCGTGTTTATCACCCACGATCTGGACGAGGCCGTGCGCATCGGCAACCGCATTGCGATCCTCAAGGACGGCAAGCTGATCCAGGTCGGCACGCCGCGGGA
Source organism: Pseudomonas sp. TAE6080 (assembly GCF_018732265.1). Lineage (NCBI taxonomy): Bacteria > Pseudomonadati > Pseudomonadota > Gammaproteobacteria > Pseudomonadales > Pseudomonadaceae > Pseudomonas > Pseudomonas sp. TAE6080. The sequence continues at coordinate 149,144 of NZ_JAHIDY010000011.1, read as the reverse complement.
GATTTTGCATTCGCCGGCGGATGAGTATGTGGACCGCTTTGTTCAGCGGCGGGCGGCGGTGGTCTGAGGCCGAGCCTTGTGGTGAGTTGGCTGGCGCTATCGCGGGCAAGCCCGCTCCCACATTTGATCGGGTTCACACAGTACAAATGTGGGAGCTGGCTTGCCTGCGATGAGGCCGGCAAGGCGGTAGGGAATTCAAGGTGTGTATGAAGAGGTCAACGATGTCCCAGGCTAAAAAAATCATCATCGCCGACACCCCGCTGCACTGGCAGGACGTGGTCGCCGTCGCTCGTTTTGGCGCAGAGCTTGCGCTGTCGGGCCCGGCCTGGGCACGCATCGACAACGCCCAGGCCATCGTGCAGCGTATCGTCGCCAGCGGCGAACGCGCCTATGGCGTCAACACTGGCCTGGGCGCCTTGTGCAACGTGTCGCTCAAGGGCGAGCAACTGAGCCAGCTGTCGCGCAACACCTTGCTCAGCCACGCCTGCGGTGTCGGCGTGCCGCTGAGTAATGAACAGACCCGCGCAATCATCTGTGCGGCGATCATCAACTACAGCCAGGGCAAGTCCGGCCTGCATCCGCAGGTGGTGCATTCGCTGCTGGCGCTGCTCAACCACGGCATCACTCCACAGGTTCCGTCCCAGGGGTCGGTGGGCTACCTGACCCATATGGCACATATCGGCATTGCCTTGCTGGGCGTGGGCAATGTCAGCTATCGGGGTCAGATCGTTACGGCCCAGGCGGCGTTGGCCGCCGAAGGCCTACAGCCAGTGGTACTCGGTGCCAAGGACGGCCTGTGCCTGGTCAATGGCACGCCGTGCATGAGCGGCCTGAGCTGCCTGGCCCTGGCCGATGCCCACCATTTGCTGCAATGGGCCGATGTGATCGGGGCCATGAGCTTTGAAGCACAGCGCGGGCAGATCGACGCATTCGACGAGCAAATCATCGCCCTCAAGCCGCACCCCGGCATGCAGCAAGTGGGGATCAATTTGCGTGCGCTGCTCGACGGCAGCGAAGTGATTGCCGCGAGCAAGGGCATTCGCACCCAGGACGCGTTGAGCATCCGCTCGATCCCCCAGGTCCACGGTGCTGCCCGCGATCAACTGGAGCACGCCACCCGGCAGATCGAGACCGAGCTCAACGGTGCCACCGACAACCCTTTGCTGCTGGGCACGCCGGACAGCTACCGCGTGGTCTCCCAGGCCAACCCGCACGGCCAGTCCGTAGCGCTGGCGGCGGACATGCTGGCCATCGCCATGGCCGAAATCGGCTCCATCGCCGAACGCCGCCTGGATCGCCTGATCAACCCCCATGTCAGCGGCCTGCCGGCCTTCCTGGTGAGCAACCCTGGCGTTAACTCGGGGATGATGATCGTGCAGTACGTTGCCGCTTCCCTGTGTGGGCAAAATCGCCAACTGGCGCAGCCGGCGGTGCTCGATAACTTCGTCACCTCGGGCCTGCAGGAAGACCACCTGAGCATGGGCACCAACGCCGCGCTCAAACTGCATGCGGTGCTGGACAACGTCACCCAGATCCTCGCCATCGAATACCTGCTGGCGGCCCAGGCCTTTGAGTTTCTCAAGGAACAAGGCTTCGGCGCCGGTACCCACACCGCCTGGCGCCTGCTGCGCGAGCAGGTCCCGGCCTATGAGCAAGACCGCTGGCTGGCGCCGGATATCGCGACCACTGCCAAGCTGCTCAAGAACACGGATTTGCTGAACCACGCTTTACCGAATGTGCACTGAACCCTATTTCAAAAAGGAGCATGAATGTGACTGCGCTAAATCTGATTCCAGGCCAACTGAGCCTTGCCCACCTGCGAGCCATCTACCAGCAGCCGGTGACCCTCAGCCTGGATGACAGCGCCACGGCGCAGATCGAAGCCAGTGTGGCCTGTGTGGAGCAGATTCTCGCCGAGAACCGCACCGCCTACGGCATCAACACCGGTTTTGGCCTGCTGGCCTCGACCCGTATCGCCAGCGAAGACCTGGAAAACCTCCAGCGTTCGCTGGTGCTGTCCCACGCCGCCGGCGTAGGCGAGCCGATCAGCGACGCGCTGGTGCGTTTGGTGATGGTGCTCAAGGTCAACAGCCTGAGCCGTGGTTTTTCCGGGATTCGCCGTCAGGTGATCGATGCGCTGATCGCGCTGATCAATGCCGAGGTCTACCCGCATATCCCGCTCAAGGGTTCGGTGGGGGCTTCCGGTGACCTGGCGCCTCTGGCCCATATGTCCCTGGTGCTGCTGGGTGAAGGCAAGGCCCGCTACAAGGGCCAATGGCTGGAGGCGACCGAGGCGCTGAAAATTGCCGGCCTGACGCCACTGACCCTGGCAGCCAAGGAAGGTCTGGCGCTGCTCAACGGCACCCAGGTGTCCACTGCCTATGCCCTGCGCGGTTTGATTGAAGGCGAAGACCTGTTCGCCGCAGCCATCGCGTGTGGCGGCCTGACCGTGGAAGCGGTGCTGGGCTCGCGCTCGCCGTTTGATGCGCGCATTCACGCGGCCCGTGGCCAGCGTGGGCAGATCGACGCCGCCGCCGCTTACCGCGACCTGTTGGGTGACAGCAGCCAGGTGTCCCAGTCCCACCAGAACTGCGACAAGGTGCAAGACCCGTACTCCCTGCGCTGCCAGCCACAAGTCATGGGCGCCTGCCTGACCCAGTTCCGCCAGGCGGCCGAAGTGCTGGTGGTCGAAGCCAATGCGGTCTCGGATAACCCGCTGGTGTTTGCGGCCGAAGGTGATGTGATTTCCGGCGGTAACTTCCACGCCGAACCGGTGGCGATGGCCGCTGACAACATGGCCCTGGCCATTGCCGAGATCGGTTCCCTGAGCGAGCGCCGCATCTCGTTGATGATGGACAAGCACATGTCGCAACTGCCGCCATTCTTGGTGGGCAATGGCGGGGTGAACTCCGGCTTTATGATCGCCCAGGTGACGGCTGCGGCCCTGGCCAGCGAGAACAAGGCACTGGCCCATCCCCATAGCGTCGACAGCCTGCCGACCTCCGCGAACCAGGAAGACCACGTGTCCATGGCGCCGGCTGCTGGCAAGCGTTTGTGGGAAATGGCTGAAAACACCCGTGGAGTTCTCGCCGTGGAATGGCTGGCCGCGTGCCAGGGCCTGGATTTGCGCGACGGCTTGAAAACCTCGCCGAAGCTGGAAAAAGCCCGTGGCATCCTGCGCGCCAAAGTGGGGTTCTATGACAAGGACCGCTTCTTCGCTCCGGATATCAATGCCGCCAGCGAGCTGCTGGCCAGCCGCTGCCTCAACGAGCTGGTACCCAGCAAGCTGCTGCCAAGTTTCTAACCACAAGGCCCCCTGTAGGCGCGAGCTTGCTCGCGAAAATCGTTAACGATGACGCGGGAAACCTGACACCCCATAGCGTTCTCAGGTTTTTCGCGAGCAAGCTCGCTCCTACAAAGGGGAGCGTTTTCCCTGCATAACAATAATTAGGGACGAGAAATGCACCAGCAAGCACAAGGTCTAAAACGCGGACTGACCGCCCGCCATATTCGCTTCATGGCACTGGGGTCGGCGATCGGCACCGGGCTGTTCTACGGTTCTGCCTCGGCCATCCAGATGGCTGGCCCGGCGGTGCTGCTGGCCTACCTGATCGGTGGCGCTGCGGTGTTCATGGTGATGCGCGCCCTCGGCGAGATGGCCGTGCACAATCCGGTCTCCGGCTCGTTTGGTCAGTACGCCAGCACCTACCTGGGTCCGATGGCCGGTTTTATCCTCGGCTGGACCTACGCCTTTGAAATGATCATCGTCTGCCTGGCGGACGTCACCGCCTTCGGCATCTATATGGGCTTCTGGTTTCCCGAAGTCGCGCGCTGGGTCTGGGTACTCGGGATTGTCCTGCTGATCGGCGGGCTGAACCTGTGCAACGTCAAAGTGTTTGGCGAAATGGAGTTCTGGCTGTCACTGCTCAAGGTCGCGGCGATTGTCGCGATGATCCTCGGCGGCTTCGGCATCATGCTGTTTGGCGTGCATTCGGCCGGTGATGCGCCAGCCAGCGGGTTGAGCAACCTGTGGGCCCATGGCGGCTTCATGCCCAATGGCGTGGGTGGCCTGATCGCGTCCTTTGCCGTGGTGATGTTTGCTTTTGGCGGCATCGAGATCATCGGCATTACCGCCGGTGAAGCCAAGGACCCGCAACGGGTCATCCCCAAGGCCATCAATGCGGTGCCGCTGCGCATCCTGCTGTTCTACGTGCTGACCCTGTTTGTGCTGATGGCCATCTACCCATGGCCGCAGATCGGCAGCCAGGGCAGCCCGTTCGTGCAGATCTTCAGCAACCTGGGGATTGGCTCGGCGGCGACCATCCTTAATATCGTGGTGATCTCGGCGGCAGTCTCGGCCATCAACAGTGACATCTTCGGCGCAGGCCGCATGATGTACGGCCTGGCCCAGCAAGGGCAGGCGCCCAAGGGCTTTGCGCAACTGTCGCGCCACGGCGTGCCATGGATGACCGTAGTGGTGATGGGCGCGGCGCTGCTCGGCGGGGTGGTGTTGAACTACCTGATCCCGGAAAACGTGTTCCTGGTGATTGCCTCGATTGCCACCTTCGCCACGGTGTGGGTGTGGCTGATGATCCTGGTCACCCAGGTGGCGATGCGCCGCTCGATGACCAAGGAACAGGTCGCTGAACTGAAATTCCCGGTACCGTTCTGGCCTTACGCGCCGGCGGCGGCCATTGTGTTCATGCTGTTTATTTTTGGCGTACTCGGCTACTTCCCGGACACCCAGGCCGCGTTGCTGGTTGGCGCCGCGTGGATTGTGCTGCTGGTCGTCGCCTATCTGCTGTGGGTCAAGCCCGCAGCCGGGCAAGCTGCCAAGGTTCATTACGACCCGGCTTTGTCTCACCGATAACTTAAAGGGAGGCGTTGATGAAAACGCTTTGGCACCACTGCCACATCGCAACCATGGCCCAGGGCACGTACTCGATCATCGAGGATGGTGCCATGGTCACGGCTGGCACGTTGATCGAATGGATCGGCCCTCGGGCCGAGCTGCCGAGCGGCGACTATGGGCAGATTCATGACTTGCAGGGGGCGTGGGTCACGCCGGGGCTGATCGATTGCCACACCCATACGGTGTTCGGCGGCAATCGCAGTGGCGAGTTCGAACAACGGCTGCAAGGCGTGAGCTACGCCGAGATCGCGGCGGCCGGTGGTGGCATTGCCAGCACTGTGCGCGCCACTCGCGCAGCCACCGAGGACGAGTTGTTCGACAGCGCCCGCCAGCGCCTGCGCAGTCTGCTGCGTGACGGTGTGACTACGGTGGAGATCAAGTCCGGCTACGGCCTGGACCTGGCCAACGAACGCAAGATGCTGCGCGTGGCCCGGCGCCTGGGCGACGAGCTGCCGGTCAGCGTGCGCGCCACCTGCCTGGCGGCCCATGCGTTACCGCCGGAGTACAAGGATCGCGCCGACGACTACATCGAGCATATCTGCAACGAGATGCTGCCAGCCCTGGCTGCTGAAGGGCTGGTGGATGCCGTGGATGCGTTCTGCGAATACCTGGCGTTTTCCACCGAGCAGGTCGAGCGTGTGTTCAAGGTCGCCCAGCGTTTGGGCTTGCCGGTGAAATTGCACGCCGAGCAATTGTCGTCCCTGCACGGCTCCAGCCTGGCTGCGCGGTATCACGCATTGTCGGCGGATCACCTGGAATTCATGACCGAGGACGATGCCATCGCCATGGCTGCTGCCGGCACCGTCGCGGTCTTGCTGCCGGGAGCGTTCTACTTCCTGCGCGAAACCCAATTGCCGCCGATGGACGCCTTGCGCAAGCACGGGGTGAAGATCGCCATCGCCAGCGACCTCAACCCCGGCACCTCGCCGGCGTTGTCGGTAAGGCTGATGCTGAACATGGCCTGCACCTTGTTCCGCATGACTCCGGAAGAAGCCCTGGCCGGTGCCACCCGACATGCGGCGACGGCCTTGGGCATGGGCGACACCCATGGCTCACTGGAAGTGGGCAAGGTCGCGGATTTTGTCGCCTGGCAGATCGACCGTCCTGCCGACCTGGCCTACTGGTTGGGCGGCGAGCTGGGTAAACGCGTCGTGCGCCATGGCGTCGACGTCACTGTGTAAAAGGAGTACCGCTGTGGATAAGGTTCTGAACTTCAAACAAGGTCGTGTGCCACTGCTGATCAGCATGCCCCACGCGGGCCTGCGCCTGACGCCTGCGGTCGAGGCCGGCTTGATCCCCGAGGCACAAAGCCTGCCCGATACCGACTGGCATATCCCCACGTTGTATGACTTTGCCCAAGAATTGGGCGCCAGCACCCTGGCGGCCGAGTATTCGCGGTTTGTGATCGACCTGAACCGGCCGTCCGACGACAAGCCGCTGTATGTCGGCGCGACCACCGGCCTGTTTCCAGCGACGCTGTTTGAGGGTGTGCCGTTGTTTATCGAAGGCAAGGAGCCGTCGAAAGAGCAGCGGGCAGCCTATCTGGAGCAGATCTGGACGCCCTATCACCAGACCCTGCAGCGCGAACTGGCGCGCCTCAAGGCTGAGTTTGGCTACGCGTTGCTGTTCGACGCACATTCGATCCGTTCAGTCATCCCGCACCTGTTTGAAGGCAAATTGCCGGACTTCAATCTCGGCACCTTTAATGGCGCCGCCTGCGATCCTGGGTTGGCCAGCCAATTGGAAGCGATCTGCGCCACTCATCCGCAATACAGCCATGTGCTGAACGGGCGCTTCAAGGGCGGGCATATCACCCGGCACTACGGCAACCCGGCGCAGGATATCCATGCGGTGCAACTGGAACTGGGGCAGTGCACGTATATGGAAGAGTTCGAGCCGTTCCGTTATCGGGCGGACCTGGCCGAGCCGACGCGGGTGGTGTTGAAGCAGTTGCTGCAAGGATTCCTGGCCTGGGGCCAGAAGCACTACACCTGAGCCAATGAAGATCAAAATGTGTGCGGGCTTGCTCGCGATAGAGTTGGGTCAGCCAGATAGAGTTTGACTGGCCCACCGCTATCGCAGGCAAGCCAGCTCCCACCGTTGAACTTTGTTGCCTTGAGTAAAGCGTTTGGCTGACCCGCTTCGGTTACTTTTTCAAAGATATTGAAAGGGCTGGCCTCTTAAGATAGTTCCGGTATTCGAGTAGGTCATTTCCCTAATGCTCTTGCCGCCATAGATGACGCCACGGTGCTTGCTAGTCTGCGCGCCCTAATGATCAAAGAAGGATGGTCTGTGGTGTCTCAGGATGAGGAGTTTCGAGTTGTTTTAAGTTATGCCCAGATGGCAGCGATTTTGGAGCACCAATCCCTGAGCGCTGCTGAAATCGCCTCAAATCGGATTTTTGGCGGTTTGCGTGTCGTTGGCGGGATTATCGAGTTGGCGGGAGCGGGAGTGTTGTGCGCGTTGCCTGAGCCTACGATGATCAGCAAGATGGGGTGTGTGGCCATGGGGGTACACGCCTCTGATCAGTTGGCTGCCGGTACTGCGCAGTTGGTCAGTGGCGAGACAGCCACGTCGTACGCCTACAAGTCTGGTCAGGCGATAGCCGCTGGCTTGGGAGCCTCACCTGCAACAGGGCACGTGATTGGTTTAGCCGGCGAGTTTGCCGTGCCGTTGTCCACCGCCAGCCTCTACGCAGCTTTTCGAGTCTCATCTGTTCAGGCTGGCAGGATGAGGCTTAATGTGAGTGAGCGACCTCTGCATGCACCGAAAAAACTTGGTGGTGGTCATGCTTATGGGTTGCATGTCGGAAAGTCGCTGGAGTTTGTGCAAAAACGCGCCCAAAAAATGCCCAATGCCGAGAGTATTTCAACGTTCAGTAACGCTGAGGTTGCGGAATGGGCTGTAAGCCAGGCGTTGCAGATGAATAAGCTCAAAGTTGTATTCATGTCCAAGTTCAAAGCGCGCTCCAGCGTCTATACCATTGAAGCAAGTCTTGGGCAGGTTGTGGGCTGGGGAATACGACCGCGCTTTCCTCAGACGATCATCCACATGACCAAGGTGCGGGTGGTTATCAAGTTCGAGGAGTTCAACAACATGCCGATGTATGTGTTGACTGCCTTTCCGATTATCTGAGGCGGTTATGGCTTACGAACGTTTAACGAGTTTCATGTATAGCGAAGTGGGCGAGAGGGTCGGTGCGTGGCGCAGGGAAGGTGAAGCTGCAATTGTGCCCTTTTCCTTGCAGGACATTGTGCAAGGCTATGTTGACGCTCACTCCCGCCTCAGCGTCTGGCTACTCAAGCGGGAAATACACCGCTACCTGCGTAATAACCTGACATCTGGCCGCTTGCGCAATGCCGCACCGTTTGATTATGAACTGTGCTTTTCAGAGCATTACTTCGGTTGTAACAACCACCAGTTCTTGCTGTGGGTCTGTCGGCTTCTGGATGAGAACCTCAAACGGACCCAGTGGCGAGGCATAAAGCGGCTGTTCAATAAGCGCTGATAACACGACGCAAAGGATCTACAGCTGCCCAGGCCTCAAACCCTGCTTCGTACGCGTCAGATCAAACAATGGAGAACAAATGTGGGAGCGGGCTTGCCCGCGATAGCGGTCTGTCAGTTCAAAAAATATGTCGACTGATACGCCGCTATCGCGAGCAAGCCCGCTCCCACACGTGGTTCCGTGAGTCTTCCTGGCGAATCGCTGACGCAGATCCAAGCCCTCAAGAACATGCTCATTGCACAATTCGGGTTTATGATGCCAGACGGCAAAATAATAGACGTCCCCCCAGGGATGGAACCGACCCCTTACGGAGCGCGCAATGCAGACTTTGTACCCGCAGATCAAACCCTACGCCCGGCACGATCTGGCCGTCGACCAAACCCACACGCTGTATGTCGACGAAAGCGGTTCCCCGCAAGGTTTGCCCGTTGTCTTCATCCATGGCGGCCCGGGTGCCGGGTGCGATGCCAATAGCCGCTGCTATTTCGATCCCAACCTGTACCGCATTGTCACCTTTGATCAGCGCGGTTGCGGGCGTTCCACGCCGCGGGCCAACCTGGAAAACAACACCACCTGGGACCTGGTGGCCGACCTTGAGCGCATTCGCGAGCACCTGGGCATAGAAAAATGGGTGCTGTTCGGCGGCTCCTGGGGTTCGACCCTGGCCCTGGCCTACGCGCAAACCCACCCCGACCGCGTGCATGGCCTGATCGTACGCGGCATCTTCCTGGCCCGTCCCCAGGACATTCAATGGTTCTACCAGGCCGGCGCGAGCCGTTTGTTCCCGGATTACTGGCAGGATTACATCGCGCCAATCCCCGTGGAAGAACGCCACGACATGATCAGCGCCTACCACAAGCGCCTGACCGGCAACGACCAGATCGCCCAGATGCATGCCGCCAAGGCCTGGTCCACCTGGGAAGGCCGCATGCTGGGCCTGTGTCCCAACCCGCAACTGATCGAGCGCTTTTCCGAACCCCAGCGCGCCCTGTCGATTGCCCGCATCGAGTGCCACTACTTCACCAATAATTCATTCCTTGAGCCCAACCAACTGATTCGCGACATGCACAAGATCGCCCATCTGCCTGGCATCATCGTGCATGGCCGCTACGATATGATCTGCCCGCTGGACAATGCCTGGGAACTGCATCAAGCCTGGCCGAACAGCGAACTGCAGGTGATCCGCGAGGCGGGGCACGCGGCTTCCGAGCCCGGAATCACTGATGCATTGGTGCGTGCGGCGAGCCAGATGGCACGGCGCCTGCTTGATTTGCCACCCGAAGAAGCATGAAAGGCCTTTTGCAGCGGGTACGCGGTGCCCGGGTCGAGGTGGCGGGGGAAGTGGTCGGTGCGATAGACCAGGGTTTGCTGGTGCTGGTAGCCGTCGAGCCTTCAGATACCGTGGCCAGTGCCGACAAGCTGTTGCATAAGCTGCTTAACTATCGGGTGTTCAGTGACGACGAGGGCAAGATGAACCTGTCGTTGAAGGATATTGGCGGCGGTTTGTTGCTGGTGTCCCAGTTCACCCTGGCAGCCGATACCAAGAGCGGCTTGCGTCCCAGCTTCTCCACGGCGGCTCCTCCGGCGCTGGGCGAGGCGCTTTTCGAGCACTTGTTGCTACAAGCGCAACAATTGCATGGCACGGTGGCGTCGGGGCGTTTTGGCGCGGATATGCAGGTGCATTTGGTCAATGACGGGCCGGTCACCTTCCTTTTGCAGACCTGATTGTATGAAAAACGACTTTTAATGCGCAAAAACGCAAGTTTTCGCTACAAATACTTCGCTGCCCCTGCTGCGTTATCTCACCGGCTACTAGATAATCGCGCGCTACGGGGATCAGCGTAAATTGGTCCATTTTTGACTTAGGTAGAGACTTGTCCGAGTGCCGTTGGGGAATCATTTAGCCCCTTCGGAGTCGGAACAATGCTCGCCAACCTGGCATATAGATAGCTGGCCGTTGGTTTTTTGATCTGTTTTCGGCGAGGGTTGCTCGTGATTGTTAGTCCCTGTAATGCACCAAAATTGTCTGCCAAACGGTTGCGAAACGCACTGGTAACGGGCTCTGCCCTGTTTTGCCTGTTCGGCGCGGGTCAACTGTGGGCATTCAGTCTGGACGATGTGTCGGCCAAGGCAAAAGAGCTGGCCGGGCAGAAATACGAAGCCCCGCGCAGCAATCTGCCGAACGAATTCCGCGAAATGAAGTTCGCTGACTACCAGAAAATTCGTTTCCGCAATGAAAAAGCCGAGTGGGCCGATCAGAAAACCCCGTTCAAGCTGTCCTTCTATCACCAGGGCATGCACTTCGATACGCCGGTGAAGATCAACGAAGTCACCGCGACCGACGTCAAGGAAATCAAGTACGACCCGACGCGTTTCGATTTCGGTGACGTCAAGTTCGATCCCAAAGCCACCGAACAGCTGGGTTATGCCGGTTTCCGTGTGCTGTACCCGATCAACAAGGACGACAAGCAAGACGAAATCATGACCATGCTCGGCGCCAGCTATTTCCGCGTCGTAGGCAAGGACCAGGTCTACGGCCTGTCCGCCCGTGGCATGGCGATCGACACCGCGCTGCCGTCCGGCGAAGAGTTCCCGCGTTTCACCGAGTTCTGGATCGAGCGTCCAAAGCCGGGTGACAAGCACCTGGTGATTTTTGCCCTGCTGGACTCGCCACGGGCCACCGGCGCTTATCGCCTGATCCTGCGCCCGGGCACCGACACGATTGTCGACGTCAAGTCGCAGATGTTCCTGCGCGACAAGGTCAGCAAGCTGGGCGTTGCCCCGCTGACCAGCATGTTCCTGTTCGGCGCCAACCAGCCGTCCAAGGTCCTCAACTACCGTCGCGAACTGCACGATTCTAGCGGCCTGTCGATCCATGCCGGTAACGGCGAGTGGATCTGGCGCCCGCTGAACAACCCTAAACACCTGTCGGTCAGCAACTTCTCGGTGGAAAACCCGCGTGGTTTCGGCCTGTTGCAGCGTGGTCGCAACTTCAGCCAGTACGAAGACCTCGACGACAACTACGACAAGCGCCCAAGCGCCTGGATCGAGCCTGAAGGTGACTGGGGCAAGGGTTCGGTCGATCTGGTAGAGATTCCGACCGCCGATGAAACCAACGACAACATCGTTGCGTTCTGGAGCCCGGCCGAGTTGCCCAAGCCAGGCGAGCCGCTGGATGTCGCCTACCGCCTGCACTGGACCTTGGACGATGCACCGTTCCACTCGCCAGACAGCGCCTGGGTCAAGCAGACCCTGCGTTCGACCGGTGACGTGAAACAATCGAACCTGATCCGCCAGCCAGACGGCAGCGTGGCCTATCTGGTGGACTTCGAGGGCCCGTCCCTCAAGGCCTTGAAGCCAGATGCAGCAGTGCGCGGCCAGGTCAGCGTCGGTGAAAACGGCGAAGTCGTGGAAAACAGCGTGCGCTACAACCCGCACACCAAGGGCTGGCGCCTGACCCTGCGCTTGAAGATCAAGGATGCGGGCAAGCCGACCGAAATGCGTGCGGCCCTGGTCCAGGACATCGTCAAACCTGAGCCAGAGCAGGTTTCCACCCAAGTCCTGAAGGCTGACAAAGTCTTGGCCAAGCAACACGAGAAGCACGCCAAGAAAGACGCCAAGGACAAGCAAGACAAGCAGCCAGAAGCTGCCCCAGCCACCCCGGAACCGGTCAAGACAGAACAAGTCCTGACTGAAACCTGGAGCAATCAGTTGCCTGCCGATGAGTAACTCTCAAGCCCAGCCAGAGACTCTTGCCGAGTACCTGGCGCATCTTCCGATGACCGACGAGCAGCGCGCCGAACTGGCGGGCTGCAAGTCCTTCTCCGAGCTGCACGAGCGCCTGTCGTCCTCGACTTTTGATGCGCCTGTGGATGCTGCACAGGCGTCGGTTGGCCGTCGGTTGACCCTGAGCACTGCCGAAGAACTGGCAGACGCCGAAATGCTGGTGCTCGATGCCAGCGGCCGGGTTTGCCTGAAGGCCACGCCGCCGATCCGTCGCACCAAAGTGGTGCCAGAGCCTTGGCGCACCAATATCCTGGTACGCGGCTGGCGCCGGCTGACGGGTCGCACCAACCCGCCGGAACCGAAAAAAGACGAGCGCGTGCTGCCCGCTGCCCGCTGGCGCACTGTCGGTTCGATCCGCCGCTATATCCTGCTGGTGCTGATGCTCGGCCAGACGATTGTGGCGGGCTGGTACATGAAAGGCATCATGCCTTACCAGGGTTGGTCCTTCGTCGACTTTGACGAGATCCGCAACCAGACCCTGCTGCAAACCGCGACCCAGGTGCTGCCGTACGCCCTGCAAACCAGCATCCTGATCATGTTCGGGATTCTGTTCTGCTGGGTTTCGGCGGGTTTCTGGACGGCACTGATGGGCTTCCTTGAGTTGCTCACCGGCCATGACAAGTACCGTATTTCCGGGAAAAGCGCCGGCGACGAGCCTATCCCCAAGGATGCCCGTACCGCGTTGGTGATGCCGATTTGCAACGAAGACGTGCCGCGGGTGTTTGCCGGCCTGCGCGCGACCTTCGAATCGGTGGCCGCCACTGGCGACCTGGACCGTTTCGATTTCTTCGTGCTCAGCGACAGTAACGACGCCGATATCTGCATCGCCGAACAGCAAGCCTGGCTTGATGTCTGCCGCGAGGCCGGTGGCTTTGGCAAGATCTTCTATCGCCGCCGCCGCCGTCGCGTCAAACGCAAGAGCGGCAACCTCGACGACTTCTGCCGTCGCTGGGGCGGTGACTACAAGTACATGGTGGTCCTCGACGCCGACAGCGTGATGAGCGGCGAATGCCTGACCAGCCTGGTGCGCCTGATGGAAGCCACGCCGGACGCGGGGATCATCCAGACCGCGCCACGTGCCTCGGGCATGGACACCCTGTATGCGCGCATGCAGCAGTTCGCTACCCGCGTCTATGGCCCGCTGTTCACCGCTGGCCTGCACTTCTGGCAGTTGGGCGAGTCCCACTACTGGGGCCACAACGCGATCATCCGCATGAAGCCGTTTATCGAGCACTGCGCCCTGGCGCCATTGCCGGGTAAAGGCGCGTTTGCCGGTTCCATCCTGTCCCACGACTTTGTTGAAGCCGCGCTGATGCGTCGTGCCGGCTGGGGCGTATGGATTGCCTACGACTTGCCCGGCAGCTACGAAGAACTGCCGCCGAACCTGCTGGATGAACTCAAGCGTGACCGTCGCTGGTGCCACGGCAACCTGATGAACTTCCGCCTGTTCCTGGTCAAGGGCATGCACCCGGTACACCGTGCGGTGTTCCTCACTGGCGTGATGTCGTACCTGTCGGCGCCGTTGTGGTTCCTGTTCCTGGTGCTGTCCACGGCCTTGCTGGCGGTCAACACCCTGATGGAGCCGCAGTACTTCATGGCGCCCCGCCAGTTGTACCCGCTGTGGCCACAATGGCATCCGGACAAGGCGGTGGCACTGTTCTCCACCACCATCGTGCTGCTGTTCCTGCCCAAGTTGCTCAGCATCATCCTGATCTGGGCCAAGGGCGCGAAAGAGTTCGGTGGCAAGTTCAAGGTGACCTTGTCGATGCTGCTGGAGATGCTGTTCTCCATGCTGCTGGCGCCGGTGCGGATGATTTTTCACACCCGTTTTGTACTGGCCGCGTTCCTCGGATGGGCTGCGACCTGGAACTCGCCGCAGCGTGACGACGACTCCACGCCATGGAGCGAGGCGGTCAAGCGCCACGGCCCGCAGACCTTGCTGGGCTTCTTCTGGGCACTGCTGGTGGTGTGGTTGAACCCAAGCTTCCTGTGGTGGCTGGTGCCGATTGTCGGTTCGCTGATGCTGTCGATCCCGGTCTCGGTGATCTCCAGCCGGGTCAAGCTGGGCCTCAAGTCTCGCGACGAAAGCCTGTTCCTGATTCCTGAGGAATACAACCCGCCGCAAGCGTTGCTGTCGACCGACCGCTACACCCATGAAAACCGTTGGCATGCACTCAATGACGGTTTTGTGCGGGCGGTGGTTGATCCGCAGCAGAACGCCCTGGCCTGCGCCCTGGCGACTTCCCGGCATGGCCAGGCGGAGCCGATCGAGTGGCTGCGTACCGAGCGTGTGCGGCATGCGTTGAAGGTTGGCCCGGCGGGCCTGAACAACAACGAGCGTGTGGCCTTGCTCAGCGACCCGGTGGCCCTGGCGCGCTTGCATGAGCAAGTCTGGGGCGAAGGGCATGCCGAGTGGCTTGGCGCCTGGCGTGAGTCGGTCAAGTCCGACCCGCATGCGCCGTTGCTGCCGTTGCAACCGCTGCCGTCCCAGGCGCAACCTGCCTGATTCAGACGCCCCCGAGACCGGTCTCGGGGGCGCTTGAAACGCCCGTCCTACAGCGCCAGTCGCTTGCGCTTTACCCCTCTAACTTCGATACAAAAGACCCTGGTTCAAGGCGTATTGCCGTGCCTGTCAGTGAGTTAGGATCGCCCCCAAAATCTGAATCGACCGCCTCTGGTGTGCGCTGACCGCACAACGCCTGGTGCGCGGCTGCTTAATGAAAAAGGGGCTTTTCATGATCAAAGGTTACTGGTCGATGCTGTTGCTGGGCATTGTCGCGTTGGTACAGGTGCAGATGGCACAGGCAGGCGCCGTTGACGAGGCGGTGCGGCGTGGCGTGCTGAAAGTGGGCACCGATCCCAACTACGTGCCCTTTGAAATGACTGACCGGCAGGGGCGTGTCATCGGTTTTGAAGCTGATCTGCTCGAAGCCATGAGCGATGCCTTGGGGGTGACGCTGGAATGGGTGCCGGTGGCGTATACCGAACTGATCCCGGGCCTGTTGGCCGACCGGTTCGACATGATCGGCAGCGGCATGACCGTGACCCAGGAGCGCAATCTCAAGCTCAACTTCAGTGATTCATTCATCATCGTCGGCCAGACCGTCCTGCTCCACCCGCGCCTGGCCGGGAAAGTCAGCAGCATTGAGGATTTGAACGAGGCCGGCTATCGGATTGCCTCAACCGATGGCACGACGGGCGAGGCGGCGGCACGACGCTTTGTGGGCGCTGCGCAACTGCGCAGTTTTGCCACGGCGGAGGAGGGCATACGCCAGGTGGTCAGCGGCAGGATGGATGCCTTTATCCACGATGCGCCCTATAACCTGATTGCCCTGGCCAAGCCGCAAAACCACGCGCTGCTGGCCCTGGAGCAGCCCTTCACCTATGAACCCCTGGCGTTTGGCCTGAAGAAGGGCGATTACGACAGCCTGAACTGGATCAATCACTTCCTCAACCAAATTGCCCAGGATGGCACCTACGATCGGTTGCATGACAAGTGGTTCAGGGACACGGACTGGTTGTCGGAGATCGAATGACGGTCACAACTGCTTACATAACTCCAAGGTAAGCAGCCACCATGGCAAACCGTCTAACAGCGCTTTTCCCTGGATTTATGTGGGGTTTTTCTGTCATATCCGCCAACAAATCCTGGCTAGACCTTTGTGCCGGTGGGCGAGTGGGTTAGCATCGCTCCCCGAAGAAATAGTGCGGCCATGCGAAGGCCTGCATCAAAATAAAATGAGTCAGGGGACTTGGTGATGAAAAAGTATCTTTCGATGCTGATGCTCGGCGTGACGGCCCTGCTGGCAGTCAATACGGCCCAGGCGGGTGCGATTGACGAAGCGGTCAAGCGCGGTACCTTGAAAGTCGGCATGGATCCGACCTACATGCCGTTCGAGATGACCAACAAACGCGGTGAGATCATTGGTTTTGAAGTCGACCTGCTCAAGGCGATGGCCAAGTCCATGGGCGTCAAGCTGGAGCTGGTCTCCACCGGTTACGACGGCATCATCCCGGCCTTCCTGACCGGCAAGTTCGACATGATCGGCAGCGGCATGACCCTGACCCAGGAACGCAACCTGCGCCTGAACTTCAGCGAACCCTTCATCGTGGTTGGCCAGACCCTGCTGATTCGCAAGGAGCTGGAAGGCACCATCAAGTCCTACAAAGACCTGAATGACGAGAAATACCGCCTGACCTCCAAGCTCGGCACCACCGGCGAGATGGTGGCCAAGAAGCTGATCTCCAAGGCCAAGTACCACGGCTACGACAATGAGCAGGAAGGTGTGCTTGACGTGGTCAACGGCAAGGCCGATGCCTTTGTCTACGACGCGCCGTACAACGTGGTTGCCGAGAAAAAAGTCGGTAACGGCAAGCTGGTTTTCCTTGAAGAACCCTTCACCTTTGAGCCTCTGGCATTCGGTCTGAAGAAAGGCGACTACGACAGCATCAACTTCATCAACAACTTCCTGCACCAGATCCGCAACGACGGCACCTACGATCGCATCCATGACAAGTGGTTCAAGAGCTCCGAGTGGCTCAAGGACATGGAATAAGCCAGACACCGCGTCGCGCCCATCGCAGGCAAGCCAGCTCCCACATTTGAAGGCATTTACAGATCAAAAGGTGGGAGCGGGCTTGCCCGCGATGGCGGTCTGACAGCCGATACACATCCCGGAACCCGCAATGAAACAGAAAAAAGCCCAATGGCCCTGGCACCTGCTGACCGTGCTGGTGCTGGTCGGCCTGGCCGGCGCGTTGTACTACGCCACCTCGCTGATGTCCTACGAATGGCGCTGGAACCGCGTGCCGCAATACTTTGCCTATCAGGCTGAAGAATCCAAGCGGGCGGCGGATATTTCCACCGTGGTCGAGTTGGTGCGCAAGGGCGACGTTGCTGAAGTTACCCTGCGCAACGACGCTGGCGCCGAGCAGCACCTGACGGTGGCCGAAAACAGCCTGCAAGTGGCCCGTGGCGACGATGTGGCCGAAGGCGATGTGATCGGCGTGACCCGGCATTGGGCGCTGGGCCCGTTGATGTGGGGCTTGTGGACCACCCTGTGGCTGTCGCTGGTCTCGGGGGTATTGGGCTTGTTCATCGGCCTGGCAACCGGTCTGTGTCGTTTGTCGAATAACCCGACCTTGCGCGATCTGTCGACGATCTACGTCGAACTGGTACGCGGCACGCCGCTATTGGTGCAGATCTTCATCTTCTACTTCTTTATCGGCACGGTGCTGAACCTGTCCCGTGAGTTTGCGGGCATCGCCGCGCTGTCGCTGTTTACCGGTGCTTATGTGGCAGAAATCGTGCGTGCCGGTGTGCAGTCGATTGCCCGTGGCCAAGGCGAAGCTGCCCGGTCCCTGGGCTTGAGCGCCAGCCAGTCGATGCGCCATGTGGTGCTGCCGCAGGCCTTCAAGCGCGTGCTGCCGCCGTTGGCCGGGCAATTTATCAGCCTGGTCAAGGACACTTCGCTGGTGTCGGTGATCGCCATTACCGAGCTGCTCAAGAGCGGTCGCGAGGTCATCACCACCTCGTTCTCGCCGTTTGAAATCCTGTTCTGTGTCGCAGGCCTGTACCTGCTGATCAACCTGCCGCTGTCGAAAATGGCCAGCCGGCTTGAGCGGAGGCTCGCGCAAAGTGATTGAAGTCCGCGATCTGGTAAAAGTCTTCGATACCCGTGGGCACGTGGTCCGCGCGGTGGATCACGTCACCACCCAGGTGGCCAAGGGCGAAGTGCTGGTGGTGATCGGCCCGTCCGGCTCTGGAAAATCGACCTTCCTGCGCTGCCTCAATGGTCTGGAGGAGTTCGACTCCGGTTCGGTGAGCATTGACGGCCTGCAACTGGCCGACCCCAAGACCGATGTGAACGCCTATCGCCGGGAAGTCGGCATGGTGTTCCAGCACTTCAACCTGTTCCCCCACATGACCGTGCTGGAAAACCTGTGCCTGGCGCAGAAAGTGGTGCGCAAGCGCGGCAAGAAGGAGCGCGAGGCCAAGGCCCTGGCGTTGCTGGACAAGGTCGGCATTGCGCAGAAAGCCAACGAGTTTCCTTCCAGGCTTTCCGGTGGCCAGCAACAGCGCGTGGCGATTGCCCGGGCGTTGGCGATGGAACCCAAGGTCATGCTGTTTGACGAGCCCACCTCGGCGCTGGACCCGGAAATGGTCGGCGAAGTGCTGGATGTCATGAAAACTTTGGCCCTGGAAGGTATGACCATGGTCTGCGTGACCCACGAAATGGGCTTTGCCCGTGAAGTGGCGGATCGGGTGCTGTTTTTCGATCACGGCAAACTGTTGGAAGATGCTGCGCCCGCGCAGTTCTTCGACTCGCCGAAGGACCCACGGGCACAGGCGTTTTTGCGTCAGGTTCTGTAAGCCGCATGGGCAGGTTCATACCTTGAACTTGCCCACGCATCGCTGAAGGTCCGCTCCCAGGCGTGCCAATTCAATGCTCGCCGCCGCCGTCTGTTCGCTGGCAGCGGCGGTTTGTTCCGACACGTCCCTGACTTTCAACACACTGCGATTGATCTCCTCGGCCACCGCACTTTGCTCTTCGGCGGCGGCGGCGATCTGTGGATTCATTTCCTGGATGACGGACACGGTGCGCGCGATCTCGTTCAGAGCGTCCCCGGCGTTGCGGGTCAGGCCCACACTGCGGTCGGTCAGGGTGCGGCTGTTGTCCATGATGTCGGCGACCTGTTGCGTGCCATTGTGCAACCCGCCAATCAGTTCTTCGATTTCCTCGGCGGACTGTTGGGTACGTTGGGCGAGGCTGCGCACCTCATCGGCGACCACGGCAAACCCTTGGCCAGCTTCACCGGCACGTGCGGCCTCGATCGCCGCATTGAGCGCCAGCAGGTTGGTCTGCTGGGATACTGACTTGATCACCTCCAGCACACTGCCGATCTTCTGGCTTTCCCGTTGCAGGCCCAGCATGGCCTGGCTTGAACGCGCCATTTCGTGGGCGAGGTGCTCAATGTGCGCCACCGCATCCGTCACCACCTGGTCGCCCAGTTCGGTCTGCTGATTGGCCTGGTTGGCGGCAATCGAGGCCTGTTCGGCATGCCGGGCGACTTCCTGGGCGGTGGCGAGCATCTGATTCATGGCAGTGGCTACCTGCTCGGTTTCGTCACGCTGATTACTGACGCCGGCCCGGGTTTGTTCGGTGACGGTGGAAAGCTCCTCGGCGGCGCTGGCGATTTGCCGGGCATTGTCGCTGATGCTACCAATCAGCCCCCGCAGGTTCAGGGTCATTTGCGCCATGCTGCATTGCAGCTGGCCCAGTTCATCTCGGCGCAGGGTCTGTACATCGTGGCTCAGGTCGCCATCGGCAATTCGATTGGCCACTGCCAGCGCCCTGCGCAGTGGCTTGACGATCTGCCCGGCGATTATCCAGGCGGCCAGGGCGCCCAGGAGCAAGGCCGCACCAGTAATGGCCAGGGTCTGGGTGCGGGCGTGCTGAGCTTCCTGGTCGCGTCGTTGGGTTTGGTCCTGGCTTAGTAGATCGCTCTGCGCCAGCAGTTGATCCCACTGCTGCTCCAGTAGGTTTTGCGAAGTCTCGGTAGCAAGTTGGGTCTCCTTGAGACGTGTTAGATGCGTACGCAGGCTAAGCACAGCATTGTTTAATGCGCTGCTGTCTACCGGCAGCTTCGCCACAGCGGCCTGGGCCAGTTCAAGGTTACGCTCTGCATCGCTAACGATCTGGGTATAAACATCCAGGGAGTCGACCGCCCAGGCGGGGCTCTGGGTGCGATCTTCGGCGTGCTCCATGGCCTGGCGCAGATTCTCGATGGTGTCGAGGGCCTTTTCATCTTCCTGGTCCGGCAGGTCGCTGGCCAGTTGCGCCAGGATGTCGCTGGCCCGAATGGAACTCTGTCTTAATTGCTCACGGGCAGTCTCCCGTTGTTTGACCAGGGCAGGGACATCCTTGAGTGTGGTTTTGAATGTGCCGCCAATGCGGGTCATGTTTTGCAAGTATTGGACGGACGTCAGTACTTTGAGGCGGTTTGAAAGCTCGCCCAGGTGGGCGTCGACTTTCTCCATGCTCAGGTTCAGCTTGTTGAGATTGGCTGCATCGTCAAGGGTGCGGTAAAGGATTCTATCTGTCCGTAGTTCTTCGCCGGTGACCGCCAGTTGCGACAGCACGGAGAGGGTCTGCGAGCGGTAGAGCGAGGCGGCAAGCGCCTGCCAACCGGTCAAGGCAATGACAAGGCTGAGGGCCAAGACCAAGGCGAAACCCAAGGTCAGCTTGAGGGTGACGCTGGCGTTACCCAGCATGTGGCTCATTTGGCGAAACATGGTCAACCTCCGACAAGGGAACACAAGAGGTTCAAGGTGCAGGCACATTGAATCAACTTGAACGCTAGTCCCCTTGACCGTCAGGCGTGGCCATCACGGGCTGAAAAGCATGTAGGAAATTTCACAAGCTGCAAGCGGCGACCCGGACGGATCGCCGCGAAGGGCAGGCCTCAGACCCGGAAGCGGCCGACCAGTGTCTGCAGGTGGGTGCCCAGGCGTGCCAGTTCGGTGCTGGAAGCTGCGGTCTCTTCGCTGGCCGCAGCGGTCTGCTCGGACACATCGCGCACGTTCAACACGCTGCGGTTGATCTCTTCGGCCACGGCGCTCTGTTGCTCGGCGGCGGTTGCGATCTGCTGGTTCATCGCCTGGATAGCCGAGACCGTGCGAGTGATGTTTTCCAGCGCATGGCCAGCCCGGCGGGTCAGTTCGACACTGCTGTCGGTGAGGCCACGGCTGTTGTCCATGATGGTGGCGACCTGCTGAGTGCCGCTTTGCAGGCCGACGATCAACTCTTCGATTTCCTCGGTGGACTTCTGCGTGCGCTGCGCCAGGCTGCGTACTTCATCGGCCACCACCGCGAACCCACGTCCGGCCTCCCCGGCACGCGCCGCCTCAATGGCGGCGTTGAGGGCCAGCAGGTTGGTTTGCTGGGCCACGGACTTGATCACGTCCAGCACACTGCCGATCTTGTCGCTTTCGCGCTTGAGATGGCCCATGGCTTCGGTGGAGTTGCCGACTTCACCGGCCAGGCGTTCGATCTGGGCGATGGCTTCGCCGACCACCCTGTCACCTTCGCGGGCCTGCTGGTCGGCGGCGACGGCAGCCTCGGAGGCTTCCTCGGCATTGCGCGCCACTTCCTGCACGGTGGCGGCCATTTCGTTCATCGCGGTGGCCACCTGGTCGGTCTCGACCTTCTGGCTGTTGACCCCGGCGCTGGTTTGCTCGGTCACCGCCGACAACTCTTCGGCGGCGCTGGCGATTTGGGTCACGCCGTCGCTGATCCCGCCGATCAGGTCGCGCAGGCCCATGGTCATGCTTTGCATGGCGCGCTGCAGTTGGCCCAGTTCGTCCTGGCGTTGCGACACCAGGTCGTGGGTCAGATCACCGGCGGCGACGCGCTCGGCGACCTTGAGGGTCTGGCTCAATGGAATCACGATCTGCCGGGTAATCGCCCAGGCGGCGAACAAGCCGAAAGCCAGGGCCAGGGCGGTTGCCAGGATCAGCAGTTGCTTGGCTTGTGCGGCATCGTTGTCACGGACCACGGTTTGCGAAGTGGTGAGTTTCTTGCTGCGATCAAATAGCAGGTCGCCTTGTTCGGCCATGGCCTTGAGGGCCGCAGCGCTGGCCACCTGGGAGTCGCGGAACTGGCTGACAGCGGCAAGGTAGGCCTTGAGGGAGTCGCTGGCCTCTTGCAGGTTGGCGCTGTATTGCTCCGGCAGTTGACTGCGCAGGCTGTCGGCGTTCTTCAGGGCATTGGCGATGGCGTCCAGGGCCGGCTGTTCGGCTTCGGCCTTGGCGCTGTAGGTGTAGCCGCGCACCTGGAAGCGTGCCTGTTGGATCAACTTGCTCAAGTCGATCACGCTGTTGAATTGGCTGACGCTGTCACCTTGCAGCAGGTTTTTTTCGATTTCCGAGACCCGTGCAACGGCGTTGTCAGCCGTGGCGCCGAGTTTGCTGCGGGCATCTTCGCGGTGGGCGCCGGCCTGGACCATGGCGCTGAAGGACTGTTTGTACTTGGCGACGGCGGCCAGTTGCTCGTCGATCATGGCGACATCGGCCGGCTGCTCGATCTGGCTGCGTGCGGTTTTCAGACCGCTGTCGAGCTTGTCCATTAGCTCGTTGACCAGCCCTGGGCCTTGTTCGCCACGACGCATTTCATAGTCCAGGCGGGCCTGGCGCAGGTCTTTGGTCAGTTCATTTAGGCTGGAAATAAAGCCCAGTTTGTCGCCACGGCTGATCACGCCGCTCAGGCCCGTCCAGCCGGTGAACGTGATCAGGAGCGTGAGGACCAATACCAGGCCAAAGCCTGCGCTCAGCTTGCGATTGACGCTTACATTTCCCAGTTTTTCAGCTAGCCAACGGTACATGCGGTGAACTCCCCTGAACAAGGCTTGGACTTATTCAAAGGCTATCGGCACGTCAATACGATTCTGTAGGCGCGAACTTGCTCGCGAAAGTCGTCAACGATAACGGGTGCGTGCTAAATGAACGCGTCGCTCTCAAGTTTTTCGCGAGCAAGCTCGCTCCTACAGGAGATCTCAGTTTGGTCAGAAGAGGCGGGCCAGCAGGGCGGTGACGGCGGTTTCTACCCGCAGGATCCGCGCGCCCAGTTGCACCGGCTGCAAGCCGGCCTTGGCCAGCAAGTCCACTTCGTAGGGAATCCAGCCACCCTCGGGGCCGATGGCCAGGGTCACCGGCTCATCGAGGCCGCGTGGGCAGGGCGGGTAATCGCCGGGATGCCCGACCAGGCCAAGGGTGCCCTGGGCCAGGGCGGGCAGGCGGTCTTCGACGAAGGGCTTGAAGCGTTTTTCGATGATGATTTCGGGCAGCACGGTATCGCGCGCCTGTTCCAGGCCGAGGATCAGTTGTTCGCGAACCGCTTCAGGTTCCAGGAACGGAGTCTGCCAGAAGCTTTTTTCAACCCTGTAGCTGTTGACCAGCACTACCCGCGGTACGCCCATGGACGCTACGGTCTGCAATACCCGGCGCAGCATTTTCGGGCGCGGTAGGGCCAGCAGCAGGGTCAGCGGCAGTTTTACCGGTGGCGGCTGGTCGAGGGTGATTTGCAGCTCTGCCTCGCCCGCGTCCAGGCGCAGCAACTGGGCATTGCCCATCAGCCCGCCAATGCACCCGACGCGCAGGCTGTCGCCGACCACCGCGCGATGGACTTCCTGCATGTGCACCAGGCGCCGGTCACGCAGGATCACCCGGTCGGCCGCGATAAAGTCGGCCTCTTCCAGTAGCAGCAGGTTCACGGTTGCGTCGCTGGTGGCTGATCGTCGTCGGCGGGTTGATCATCCGGGTGCTCGCCACGCTTGCTCACCAGGCTGCCAAACAGGATGCCCACTTCAAACAGCATCCACATCGGCACGGCCAGCAGGGTTTGCGAGAAGATGTCCGGCGGAGTCAGGATCATGCCGACCACAAAGCAGCCGATGATCACGTACGGGCGGATCTTGCGCAGGTATTTGACGTCGACCACGCCGATCCATACCAGCAGCACCACGGCCACCGGAATCTCGAAGGCCACGCCAAAGGCGAAGAACAGCGTCATCACGAAGTCGAGGTAACTGGTGATGTCGGTCATCATCTCCACGCCGGCCGGGGTGGCGGCGGCGAAGAACTTGAAGATCAGTGGGAACACCAGGAAGTAGGCGAACGCCATGCCGGTGTAGAACAGCATGATGCTCGACACCAGCAGCGGCACGGCGATGCGTTTTTCATGCTTGTACAGGCCTGGCGCGATAAAGCCCCAGATCTGGTGCAGGATCACCGGGATCGCCAAAAACAGCGAAACCATCATCGTCAGCTTGAGCGGCGTGAGGAACGGCGAGGACACGTCGGTGGCGATCATCGTCGCGCCTACCGGCAGGTACTCGCGCAGCGGCGTGGAGACGAAGGTGTAGATCTGCTGGGTGAAGGCAAACAACCCGGCGAAGATGACGAAGATCGCCGCGACACACCGCAGCAGGCGGGTGCGCAACTCGGTGAGGTGCGAGACCAGCGGCATATGCTGGTCGTTTTCCGGTTTATCAGCGCTCATGGGGCTCGCGGCGGCAATGTAGGATCGTGGGGAGCGGGCGACGCGGTGGGCGCCGGTGCCGGTTCTGTCGAGGGTGCGGCGGGCGCTGCGGGTTCAACCACTGGCGCAATGCTCTGTTCGGCCACCGGCTCAACGGGTCTCGGCGCCTGTTGCTGGGGCGAGAGGATTTTTCGCGCTTCCTGCTCCAGGGACAGAATGTGTTCGTTGTGCAACTGCCGGCGGATTTCGTCGGCGCCGATTTCCCGTTCAACTTCCTGCTTGATGGCGTTGAAACTGCGTTTCAGGCGCCCGACCCACAGGCCGGCCGTGCGTGCCGCGCCAGGCAGGCGTTCGGGGCCCAGCACCAGCAAGGCGACGAGGCCGACGAGCAGCAGTTCAGAGAAGCTGATACCAAACATTAGTCAGTGCTCACGAGTCTTTGCGGGACGGCTCTTCGACTTTCTCGGCCTGTACGTCGAAGGTGCGACGTTCAGTGATCGGCTGTGCGGCCTGCGGGTGTACAGGCTGCGCCGGTGGCACCGGGTTGGCGGTGTCGGCCGGTTTTTCGTCGTCGTTCATGGCCTTGCGAAAACCCTTGATGGATTCGCCGACGTCAGTGCCCAGGTTTTTCAGTTTCTTGGTGCCGAACACCAGTACGACCACGACGAGAATAACAACCCAGTGTTTCCAGTCAAAAATGCCCATGCTGCACTTCCTCAAGTCAAAAAGTTATTCAGGCGGACGGGCGCGAGGCCTTTTCGGCGTGCCCGGACAAGCCGAAGCGACGGTCCAGTTCATCCAGTACGGCCTGTGGGTGCTGCCCCAGTTGGGCGAGCATGACCAGGCTATGGAACCACAAGTCGGCGGTTTCATAGATTACATCGCTGTAATCGCCGCTGATTTGCGCATCCTTGGCGGCGATGATCGTCTCGACGGATTCTTCGCCGAGTTTTTCCAGAATCTTGTTCAGGCCCTTGTGGTACAGGCTGGCGACATAAGAGCTGTCGGCGTCCGCACCTTTGCGGTCCTCCAGCACCTGGGCCACGCGGTTCAGGGTATCGCTCATGTTCAATGTCCTGCCGAGTAAATAGCGTGCGGGTCTTTGAGCACCGGCTCGACGGTTTTCCATGCGCCGTTCTCGAACACGCGGTAGAAGCAGCTGTGACGGCCGGTATGGCAGGCGATGTCGCCGATCTGCTCGACCATCAGCACGATCACATCAGCGTCGCAGTCCAGGCGCATTTCATGCAGTTTTTGCACATGCCCGGACTCTTCGCCCTTGCGCCACAGTTTGCCACGGGAACGTGACCAGTAAATGGCACGCTGCTCAGCGGCAGTCAGGCTCAAGGCTTCGCGGTTCATCCAGGCCATCATCAGGATGCGCCCGGTCTTGTGGTCCTGGGCAATGGCCGGCACCAGGCCGTCGCTGTCCCATTTGATCTCGTCCAGCCAGTCTTTCATCTTCGACTCCGACAACCGTGCGCTAGCCGCTCCGGCGATGTGCAACAGTGTATAACCGCGCGGGCTATCGACGCACGACCAGATAAAGGCCCACGGCGACCATGATGCCCGCTGGCCAGTAACCCAGGTCGGTCAATGGCCCACCGGCCGCGAGTACCGCGCCACCGCCCAGGTGCGCCGCGCCGAGCAGGCGCAGGAACCAGTCGTCCTTGCGCCGGTGCCACGGCGGCGCCGGGTCCTTGGCGTGGGGCTGGGACATGCGCTCCAGCAGGTCGCGGGTCATGTTGGCCAGGTGCGGCAGTTGCTCGACCTGGCTTTGCAGGTTGCCCAGCAGGGTTTTCGGGCTGACGCGTTCGCGCATCCAGCGTTCGAGGAACGGCTGCGCGGTGTTCCACAGGTCCAGGTCCGGGTACAACTGGCGGCCCAGGCCTTCGATATTGAGCAGGGTCTTCTGCAATAGCACCAACTGCGGCTGCACTTCCATATTGAAGCGTCGCGCAGTCTGGAACAGGCGCATCAGCACCTGGCCGAAGGAAATATCTTTTAACGGTTTTTCGAAGATCGGCTCGCACACGGTGCGGATCGCCGCCTCGAATTCGTTGAGTTTGGTTTCGGCCGGCACCCAGCCCGAATCGATGTGCAACTGCGCCACGCGGCGGTAATCACGCTTGAAAAAGGCAAACAGGTTGCGCGCCAGGTAGTCCTGGTCCTCGGGCGTGAGGCTGCCGACGATGCCGCAGTCGATCGCGATGTATTGCGGGCTCCACGGGTTCACCGTGCTGACGAAGATGTTGCCGGGGTGCATATCGGCATGGAAGAAGCTGTCGCGAAACACTTGGGTGAAGAAAATCTCCACACCGCGCTCGGCCAGCATCTTCATGTCGGTGCGCTGGTCGGCCAGGGTTGCCAGGTCCGTGACCTGCACCCCGTAGATACGCTCCATCACCAGCACTTTGGGCCGGCACCAGTCCCAATAGACTTGCGGCACGTACAGCAGCGGCGAACCCTCGAAGTTGCGCTTGAGCTGGCTGGCGTTGGCCGCCTCGCGCAACAGGTCGAGTTCGTCGTAGATGGTTTTTTCGTAGTCGGCGACCACATCCACCGGGTGCAGCAGGCGCGCATCGGCAGAGAAACGCTCGGCGGCGCGGGCGAGGATGAACAGCCACGCGAGGTCCTGGCCGATGATCGGCTTGAGGCCGGGGCGGATCACCTTCACCACTACTTCTTCGCCGGTTTTCAGCTGGGCGGCGTGCACCTGGGCGACCGAGGCCGAGGCCAGGGGTTCGACATCGAAACGGCTGAACACGTCGCTGATTTTCTTGCCCAACTGCTCTTCGATCAGCTTCATCGACTGCTGGGAGTCGAACGGCGGTACGCGGTCCTGCAGCAACATCAGCTCGTCGGCGATGTCTTCGGGCAGCAAATCGCGGCGAGTGGACAGGATCTGCCCGAACTTGATGAAGATCGGCCCCAGGTCCTGCAAGGCCAGGCGCAGGCGCGCGCCACGGCTCAGGTCCAGGGTTTTGCGCGGGAACCAGCGCCACGGCAGCACATAACGCACAGCCAGCAGAAACCACGGCAGCGGCAGGGCGAACAGCAGGTCATCGAGGCGGTAGCGGATGACGACGCGTTGGATGCGAAACAGACGGCGGACGGCGAGCAGCTTCATGCGTTATCGCTTGGATCAAGGGAGCGGCTCAGGCGCTCGAAGCGCGCCTCAAGCCGTTCCAGGTCAAGTTTGGCCTGGTCGAGTTCACGAAAGCGCGCTTCGGCTTCCCGTTGTCCGACGAGGGTGCGCGACTCTTCGCTCAGGTATTCGGCGAGGTTCTGGTTGAGGCTGGCGAAACCCTGCTGGTACCAGCGCGAGCGGCTGCGCAGGTGGCCGCTGATCAACTGGGTGGCCACCGGGCCGAGCCAGCGGGACAGCTCGTACTCCCAGTCCAGCTCCAGGTCTTGCAGCACGGCGGCCAGGTCCATCAGCACCGCGCTGTCGCCTTCAAGGGTGACGTCCGGACCGTGCAGGATCGCGGTCTTGTCCCGGCTCAAGGCCAGGCGCAGCAGGCTGGACGCCGGCGCGCGCAGGGTACAGTCGGCCTCGGCAGCCCAGTGCGCTGCCAGCATAAGGCCTTCATCGCTGGGCAGGATAAACAGCTGCAAGGCCGGGCTGGTGCAATCGACGGCAATGATCTTGCCGTTCAGGTGCGCCAGCCGCGCCAGGGCGGTGCTGTCCAGGCGAAGGACACGGTTGAGGCCGTGTTCGACGCTGGCGAGAAGGCCCGAGAGCAACATCAGGGCTTGATGCCGCGGTGGAGGGCAACGATGCCGGAGGTCATGTTGTGGTAGGTCACGCGGTCGAAACCGGCCTCTACCATCATCGACTTCAGGGTTTCCTGGTTGGGGTGCATGCGGATCGATTCGGCCAGGTAGCGATAGCTCTCGGCGTCATTGGTGATCAGCTTGCCCATCAACGGCATGAAGGCGAACGAGTAAGTGTCGTAGACCTTGGACATCAGCGCGTTGGTCGGTTTGGAGAACTCCAGCACCAGCAGGCGACCGCCAGGCTTGAGCACGCGCAGCATCGAACGCAGCGCATCTTCCTTGTGGGTCACGTTGCGCAGGCCAAAGGCAATGGTCACGCAGTCGAAATGGTTGTCCGGGAACGGCAGTTTTTCAGCGTCGGCCTGGACGAACTCAATGTTGCCCGCCACGCCCTTGTCCAGCAGGCGGTCGCGACCGACCTTGAGCATCGAGCCGTTGATGTCGGCCAATACCACCTGGCCGGTGGGGCCAACCAGCTTGGAGAACTTGGCCGCCAGGTCGCCCGTGCCACCGGCGATATCCAGCACGCGGTTGCCGCTGCGTACGCCGGACAATTCGATGGTGAAACGCTTCCACAGGCGGTGCATGCCGCCCGACAGCACGTCGTTCATCAAGTCGTACTTGGCGGCCACGGAGTGGAACACCTCAGCGACTTTTTCCGCTTTCTGGCTTTCCGGGACGTTCTTGAAGCCGAAGTGAGTGGTGGGTTCGGCATCGCTGCCTTTGCGCTGATCAGTCATATCGCTGTCACCAAAAGAGAATGCGGGACATTCTAATCCCCAAGGCATGCTTTGTCTTGGCAAGGCTGAAGGTAAGATAGGTGGCCGCCGAGACCTTTTGCCGCATGGCGGGTGAGCAGGGTGCTCAATACGTCTCTATAACGAGGAGTCATTCAAATGGCCCGCATACAGATTGAACGTGCCCACGCACTGGGTAAGGAAGCTGCCAGGGCGAAAGCCGAGAAGTTGGCACATAAACTCAAGGAACAATATGGCCTGGAACCGTCGTGGTCCGGCGATACGCTGAACCTCAAGCGCTCCGGCGTCAAAGGCACATTGAAAGTGGCCGAGGACTCTTTAAGGATCGAGGTGGAACTGGGCCTGTTGATGTCCGCCATGAGTGGCACCATCAAGTCCGAAATCGAGAAGGCCCTGGATAAGGCGCTGGCCTGATCTGCGACCGCGCGCCGCATCGAATGCAGGTCGATTGCGCAGTTCTTAGGGTGCCGATTCTAATTTTTCTCCCTACTTTGTACTCAGCCCTCAACTCCTGTGGGCAGTTCCTCCACCCTTTTATGCGTGAGGTGCACCATGGCCAAAGTTATTTTGAAGAAAAAAATCGACACCCAAATCAGCGCCCTGAGCGACGTTAAAACCTATGCTCGCAAGATCTGGTTGGCGGGTTTGGGGGCTTACGCGAAGGTCGGCAGTGAAGGCAGCGAGTACTTCAAGGATCTTGTGAAGACTGGTCAACATGTTGAAAGTAAAGGTAAAAAAGTTGTGAATGAACAACTTGATGCTGCCAACAGTCAGATTGATTACGTTAAGAGCAATGTCTCCAGCGTCAAGGGTCGCGTCGAAGTTCAACTGGATAAAGTCGAGAAGGCTTTTGACGCGCGTGTTGCAAGTGCCTTGAATCGAATCGGCATTGCGTCTAAACATGACGTGGAGACACTCTCTGCTAAGCTCGATGAGCTAACGGCATTGCTCGAACGTGTCGCGCGTAAACACTAAGGAGACATCGGATGGCTGTTAAAAAGACTACTCAGAAAGAAGGCAGCTCTTGGGTCGGGAAAGTTGAAGAATACTCCCGCAAGATCTGGCTGGCTGGTTTAGGCGTGTACTCGAAGATCGACAGTGACGGCAGCAAACTCTTCGAGACTTTGGTTAAAGACGGCGAGAAGGCCGAGAAGTTGACCAAGAGCACAGTGGGTAAACAAGTTACTGCGGCCAAGGCAACTGCCGGTTCGCGCATCAGTGATGCGAAGAAGCAGGTGTTGGGAACTTGGGGTGAGCTTGAAGGCGCACTCGACAAGCGCCTCAACAGTGCCATTTCGCGACTGGGCGTGCCTAGCCGTACTGAAGTGAAGGCACTGCACAGCAAGGTCGATACCCTGACCAAGCAAATCGAAAAACTGACCGGCGCTAAAGTTGCCCCAGTGAAAGCAGCTGCAAAACCGGCTGCCAAGCCGGCGGCGAAGACGGCTGCTGCCAAACCTGCGGCGAAAACCGTGGCCAAGCCTCTGGTCAAGGCCGCTGCCAAACCTGCAGCTAAACCTGCGGCCAAGGCAGTTGCCAAGCCAGCGGCGAAAACCGCAGCAGCCAAACCAGCAGCTAAGAAGCCTGTAGCGGCCAAAGCGGTAGCCAAACCTGCGGCCAAGCCAGCAGCGAAACCTGCGGCCAAGCCAGCGGCCAAAACGGCTGCCGCCAAACCGGCTGCCAAGCCAGTTGCAGCCAAACCAGCTGCCAAACCGGCCGCCGCAAAGCCAGCAGTCAAACCTGCGGTAGCCAAGCCGGCTGCAAAGCCAGCGGCGAAGAAACCTGCCGTAGCCAAGAAGCCAGCAGCGCCAAAGCCAGCGGTAGCGGCCAAGCCTGCAACCCCTATAGCCGCGACCAACTCGGCCACCGCGCCGACGTCCGCCGCAGCAACCTCGACTGTAACGCCGGCAACCCCGACGCCATCCAGTCAGTCCTGATCTGTTCGGGACACAAAAATGCCCGGCCTTCAACGGTCGGGCATTTTATTGGGGCTTGAGAACAGCCCGCTCCCACATTTTTAGTCTGTGTCGTCCAGGTAGCGCAGTGCAAAACGCTCGGTCGCCAATCGCGCCGGCATCAGCAAGTGCGGCGCCACCAGCATCATCACTTGATACACCGCCACCCGCACCTCAGCCTCGCGATCAAGAATCCGCTGGTAATCCAGGGAAAACAGCAGGGTCATGGTGATCTGCTCCACCAATTGCCCCAACGCCTGGGTATCGCTGACCAACTGCCCCTCGGCCTTGAGCCTGGCCAACAGCGAAGCCAGTGTGCGCTTGAGCGCAGTCAGCAGGTGACGAATCCCCTTGGCCAGCTTTGGCAGGCGTCCGGCCAGGTTCGACAGGTCCTGGAACAGGAACCGATAGTGCGCCATGCGCTCGACGATCAGGTGCAGGAACAGCCAGTAATCCTCCGGCGCCAACTGCACATTTGCCGGTGGGTCGAGCAGCGGTGCCAGCTCCCCCTGGAAACGCTCGAACAGCCCCAGCACCAGCGGCTCCTTGCCGTGGAAGTGGTAATAGAGGTTGCCGGGGCTGATCCCCATTTCATTGGCCACCTCCATGGTTGAAACATTCGGCTCGCCCTTGTGGTTGAACAACTGCAGGGCACATTCAAGGATACGGTCGCGGGTTTTCATCCAGTCTTCTTAGTGGTCAATGAGCCAGGGTGTCAGCGAACCCGCACATAGGTGCCGGGCGCCGCCTCCATCGGTGGGTAGTTCTGGTTGCCCAGGGCTGTCAGGGTCTCGCGCTGCACCCCGGAGCGTTGCTGGATCCACGCAAGCCACTGCGGCCACCAACTGCCCTCGACGTGGCTGGCGTCGTAGTACCAGGCGCGGGGGTCGCTGCTCAGCTTGAGGTTTTCGACGAAATTGGCCTTGGGGTTGCCCGGCGGGTTGAGGATGCTCTGGATATGCCCGCTGTTGGACAGTACGAAGCGTTTGTCGCCGCCCAGCAGCAAAGTCGAGCGGTAGACCGCGTCCCACGGCGTGATGTGATCGTTGATCCCGGCCACGCTGAAGCTGTCGACCGTGACTTTCTGCAGGTCGATGGGGGTGCCGCACACCTCCAGGCCGCCGGGATGGCTCAGGGGGTTGTGCTTGAAGAAGTCCAGCAGATCGCCGTGCAAGGCCGCCGGCAAACGGGTGTTGTCATTGTTCCAGTACAGGATGTCGAACGCCGGAGGCTCCTTGCCCAGCAGGTAGTTGTTGATCCAGTAGTTCCAGATCAGGTCATTGGGGCGCATCCAGGCGAAGACCTTGGCCATGTCCCGGCCATCCAGCACCCCTTGTTGGTAGGAGCGGCGCTTGGCTGCCTCCAGGGTCTGTTCGTCGGCAAACAGCATGGCGGGGCTGTCGATCTGGCTGTCCAGCAGGCTCACCAGGTAAGTGGCACTGGCCACGCGGCGTTGCTGGCGCTTGGCTTGCAGATGGCCTTGCAGGGCGGCGATGGTCAGGCCGCCAGCGCAGGCGCCCATCAGGTTCACTTCGCGGGCGCCGGTAATCGCCCGGCAGATATTCAGCGCTTCTTCCAGCGCCGCCACATAGGTGGACAGGCCCCACTCGCGATGACGCACGTCCGGGTTGCGCCAGCTGACCATAAACACTTGCAGGCCGTTCTTCAGGGCGTACTGCACAAAACTGTTGGCCGGGCTCAAATCGAAAATGTAGTACTTGTTGATTTGTGGCGGCACCACCAGCAGCGGCTTGGCGTACTGTTTTTCGCTCATGGGCTTGTACTGGATCAGCTCCAGCAGTTCATTGCGAAACACCACCGAACCGGGCGTGGTGGCGACGGTCTTACCGACTTCGAAGGCTTGCTTGGTGACCTGGCGCGGCAGGCCATTGTTGTGCAGCAGGTCGTCGAACAGGTTGCTCACACCGCGCACCACGCTGTTGCCGCCGGAATTGAGCAGCTCCTTGATCGCCAGCGGGTTGAGCAAGGTATTGGACGGTGACACCGCATCGTTGAGCAACGAGAAGGCAAAGTGCGCACGGGCGCGGTCGTCGTCGCTCAGGTTGCTGTCGTCAATCCAGTGCTTGGTCTGTTTCTGCCAGCTCAAATAGGCTTGCAGGCTGCGTCGGTACAGCGGGTTGAGTTTCCACGTGGGGTCGGCGAAGCGGCTGTCGCGGGGGTTGGGTTCATGCACGGTCTCACCCAGCAGCACCCGCCCCAGTTGCCCGCCCAGCGCCAGGGCATGGCGGGCGCTGTGCAGCGGGTTGCGCAGCCCATGGGCGGCGACGCTGCGCAGGGTCGACAGCAGGTCCCGGCCGCGCAGGCCGGTGATTGCACTTTGTGCATTGATGAACGCGGCGGGGGTCGGTGCCGGGATCTTCACGGGTCTGTCACGCATGAGCCAACACTCCTTCGTCAATTCACAAGCAAGCACACAAGTTCAGAACCATAGTCGGTTCTGGCCAAGTTGCGCGTAGGGGTCGTCCTGACCCGGTACCGCTCAGGTGTTGCTATAGGGGGCCGGCTGCGGATGGATCACCGCGCGCAAGCGTTCTTCCTGGAGAAACTTCATGATGATCGGCGCGACCGCCTCGGCCCGGGTGATCAGGAACAGGTGGCCATCGTCGATGATATGCAACTGGGCGTTGGGAATACGCCAGGCCAGCATGCGCATGTTGACCAGCGGGATCAGCGGGTCGTCGTCACCGGCCAGCACCAGGGTCGGCTGCTTGATCTTGTGCAGCCAATGAATGCTGGTCCAGCCAAGCCCGGCGAACAGTTGCCAGTAGTAACCCAGCTTGCCCGCCGAGCGCACTTTGCTCGCGTGTTCGGCGGCCAGCTTCGAATCCCGGCGGAACGAGCCGCCATAAATCATTGGCGCGATACGCACCACGTGGGACGGTTGGATGTAGCGCCGGGGGCTGGCCATCAGCCACAACACTTTTGGCTTGCCCGGTACCATGAAGGCACCGGCAGCGGTGGCGGCCAGGATCAACTTCTTGCAGCGCTCCGGGTAGTCGTAGGCAAACTGCTGCGCCAGGGCGCCGCCCCAGGAAACTCCCACGGCATTGACCTGGCCATAATCCAGGTAATCGAGCATGCGCGCGGTGAGTTTGGCCAGGCCGGGAAAACGATAGGGCCGGCTGGGCGTCGAGGAACCACCGACACCCGGCACGTCAAAGGCAATCACTTCCAGGTCCGGGTCCAGGGCCTGGACGAACGGAAACACCAGCTCAAGGTTGGCGCCGATGCCGTTGAAAATCAGCAGCGGCGTCAAGTGAGACTTGCCCGGTCGTACCGCCGTGCGGATGGTCTGGCCATCCAGGTCGATGGTACGGAAGATGAACGGTTGCGGCATGCTCTAGCCCTGTGAAGTGTTACAGCTGGAATGCGGTCAATGTAGGAGCTGGCTTGCCTGTGATAGCGGTGGGTCAGTCAGTACATGTGTTGGCTGACCCACCGCTATCGCAGGCAAGCCAGCTCCCACATTTGATTCCATTTCAATCATAAAAAAGTGTGTGCGTTATCTTTCGTGAACGTATGTACCCGGCGCAGCCTCTGCGGATGCGTAAGTCTTGTTGCCCAAGCTCGTAGGTGCTTTCTTCAGCTTGCCCGAGCGCTCCCCCATCCAGCCCTGCCAGTGCAGCCACCATGAGTCGGTATGCTTGGTGGCATTTTCCTGCCAGTCCAAGGCCTTCTCGCCCATGCTCTCGCTGGTCTGGTAGCGCGCCTTCGGGTTGCCGGGCGGGTTGAGGATGCTCTGGATATGCCCGCTGCTGGACAGCACGAACTCGACCTTGCCGCCAAACAGTTGCGCCGACTTGTAGCAGGACTGCCACGGTGTGATGTGGTCGTTGGTGCCTGCCAGGGAGTAGATATCTGCCGTCACCTGCTTGAGGTCGATCGGTGTGCCGCACACTTCCAGGGCGCCTGCGCGCACCAGCGGGTTGTTCTTGAACAGCTCGATCAGGTCGCCGTGGAAAGCCGCTGGCAAGCGCGTGGTGTCGTTGTTCCAGAACAGGATGTCGAACACCGGCGGCTCGTTGCCCAGCAGGTAGTTGTTGACCCAGTAATTCCAGATCAGGTCATTGGGGCGCATCCAGGCGAAGACCTTGGCCATGTCCCGGCCTTCCAGTACTCCGGCCTGATAGGAGTGGCGCTTGGCTGCTTCCAGGGTCTGCTCGTCGACGAACAGTGCCACCTGGGTGTCGAGGGTGGTGTCCAGCACGCTTACCAGCAAGGTCAGGGCGTTGACCTTCTTCTCGCCCAGCGCCGCATAGTGGCCCAGCAGCGCAGTGCAGGTGATGCCGCCCGAACAGGCGCCGAGCATGTTGATGTCCTTGCTGCCGGTAATGGCGGTCACCACATCGACCGCCTCTTTCAGCGCCTCGATATAGGTCGACAGGCCCCATTCGCGCTGGGCCTTGGTGGGGTTGCGCCAACTGACAATAAAGGTCTGCTGGTTGTTGCGCAGGCAGAAACGCGCCAGGCTCTTCTCCGGGCTCAGGTCGAATACATAAAACTTGTTGATCTGCGGGGGGACCACCAGCAGCGGGCGTTCGTGGACCTGTTCGGTGATCGGCTTGTACTGGATCAGTTCCAGCACGTCGTTGCGAAACACCACCGCACCCTCGCTGGTGCCCAGGCTCTTGCCCACTTCAAAGGCACCCATATTGACCTGGCTCGGCATGCCGCCGTTGTGGACCAGGTCCTTGGCCAGGTGCGAGAGGCCATCGAGCAGGCTCTTGCCACCGGTTTCGAAGAAACGTTTGACGGCGGCCGGGTTGGCGGCGCTGTTGGTCGGCGCCATGGCCTCGGTCATCAGGTTGATGACGAAGTGCCCGCGGCTGATGTCCTGTTCCGACAGGTTGCTGTCACCGATCCAGTCGTGCAGCTCCTTGCGCCAGGCCAGATAGGTTTGCAGGTAGCGTTTGTAAAGCGGGTTCTGGCTCCAGGCCGGGTCGTTGAAGCGACGGTCATCGCTTTCAGGGGCAAGCTCGGATTTGCCGAATACCACATTCTTCAATTCGACGCCAAAGTGGGCGACGTGCTTGACGCTATGCAGTGGTTGCTTGATGGCCTGGGTCAGCACCATCCGCGCAGAAGCCAATAAATCCTTTTTGCGTAACGCGATGATCGGGTTCAGCCCCAGGGTGTTTTCCGAGGCCTGGCGTTTCAAGTCATCGTTATTCTTGTTACTCATCTACGACGCTCCATTGTCCGAAAGACGAGTACCGGGTACCGCTGTGCACCCACTTATTCGATGCACAACTCAAGCCTGGTACTGCTGCTCGGGTGACCGTTGATACCGCATCGTCAAATGCAGGGAACTTGCCAATCTCATTGGTTACCCGAGTTTAATTTTTTTCGCAAGCGGACCAATCGTTGGTCACACGACAGAGCATTCAAGCAGAGGAAATTAGAAAATGCTTACTAATGAGCAGGAAGCCTGAGCTAGAGCATCAGCTTGACAACCGACTGACTCGGATCGCGGGTTTTTCCGGCGGCCTTGAGCTCGGCAAGATAATCGGCCCACAGCGCGTCCTGACGTACGGCGAGTTGGTAGAGGTAGTCCCAGGTGAACAGTCCGCTGTCATGACCGTCGTCGAAGGTCAATTTCAGTGCATATTGCCCGGCGGTTTCGATCTTGATCAGACCGACATTGAGCTTGCCGTATTGCAGGATCGGATTGCCGTGGCCCTGGACTTCGGCGGAGGGAGAGTGCACCCGTAGCAGTTCAGCGCTCAGGTGATAGACCTCGTCCGGCCCGTAGGTTAGCGAGAGGGTCTTGGAGGCTTTGTGCAGGTTGATGGCGGTGGGCATTTTAGACATTGGGGGAACCGCTCATGGATGATCCTGAAGGAACCGGCTTTAAAATGTGGGAGCGGGCTTGCTCGCGAATGTGGTGGGTCAGTCACAGTTGCATAAACTGACCCACCGCATTCGCGAGCAAGCCCGCTCCCACATTAAAGCAGAGCGGTTCCTGTGTGAGGCTTACAGGATATAACGAGACAAGTCTTCGTTCTGCGCCAATTCGCCCAGGTGGCTGTTGACGTAGTCGGCGTCGATCTTGATGGTCTCGCCGTTCTGCGCGCCCGCCATGTCGCCGGCGCTGAAGGACACTTCCTCCAGCAGGCGCTCAAGCAAGGTATGCAGGCGACGGGCACCGATGTTCTCGGTCTTTTCGTTGACCTGCCAGGCAATCTCCGCCAGGCGCTTGATACCGTCCGGCAGGAACTCGATGCCCAGGCCTTCGGTTTTCAGCAACTCGCGGTATTGCTCGGTCAGCGAAGCGTGCGGTTCGCTGAGGATGCGTTCGAAGTCGCCCGGGGTCAGCGCCTTGAGCTCCACGCGAATCGGCAGGCGGCCTTGCAGCTCCGGCACCAGGTCGCTTGGCTTGCTCAGGTGGAACGCACCGGAGGCAATGAACAGGATGTGGTCGGTCTTGACCATGCCCAGCTTGGTGTTCACCGTGCAGCCTTCGATCAGCGGCAGCAGGTCGCGCTGCACGCCTTCGCGGGACACATCGACGCCGCCGGAGTTGCCGCGCTTGGCCACCTTGTCGATCTCGTCGATAAACACGATGCCGTGCTGCTCGACTGCTTCCAGGGCCTTGGCCTTGAGCTCTTCCTCGTTGACCAGGCGTCCGGCTTCTTCGTCACGCACCAGCTTGAGCGCGTCCTTGACCTTGAGCTTGCGGCTTTTCTTCTTGCCCTTGCCCATGTTGGCAAACAGGTTCTGCAACTGGCTGGTCATTTCTTCCATGCCAGGCGGAGCGGAGATGTCGACGCCAGCGTGCTCGGCGACTTCGATCTCGATCTCCTTGTCGTCCAACTGGCCTTCACGCAGGCGCTTGCGAAACAGCTGGCGCGTGTTGGAGTCCTGGGCCGGTGCTGCGTCTTCATTGAAGCCCGCGCGTGCCGGTGGCAGCAGGGCGTCGAGGATGCGCTCTTCGGCAGCATCTTCGGCGCGATGGCTGACCTTGGTCATTTCCTGTTCGCGCAGCAGCTTCAGGGCGGCATCGGCCAGGTCACGAATGATCGACTCGACGTCACGGCCTACATAGCCGACTTCGGTGAACTTGGTCGCTTCGACCTTGATGAACGGCGCGTTGGCCAGCTTGGCCAGGCGCCGGGCGATTTCGGTCTTGCCGACACCGGTCGGGCCGATCATCAGGATGTTCTTGGGGGTTACTTCAACGCGCAATTCTTCGGGCAGTTGCATCCGGCGCCAGCGGTTACGCAGGGCGATGGCAACGGCGCGCTTGGCATCGTCCTGGCCGATGATATGGCGATTGAGTTCGTGGACGATTTCGCGGGGAGTCATGGACATAGTGGTGTGTGGTCCTCAAGCAGGAAAAAGCCGACGGCTTATTCCGCGAGGTCCTGCTCCTCAATGGTCAGGTTGTGGTTGGTGAACACGCAGATATCGCCGGCGATACCCAGGGCGGTCTCGACGATTTCCCGGGCCGACAGGTCGGTTTTCTTCAACAGTGCGCTGGCTGCGGCCTGGGCGTAGCCGCCGCCGGAACCCATGGCGATCAGGCCGTTCTCAGGCTCCACTACGTCACCGTTGCCGGTGATGATCAGGGACGCGTCTTTGTTGGCGACGGCGAGCATGGCTTCGAGGCGGCTGAGGGAGCGGTCGGTGCGCCACTCCTTGGCCAGCTCGACAGCGGCGCGAACCAGATGGCCCTGGTGCTTTTCCAGCTGGCCTTCAAAGCGTTCGAACAGGGTAAAGGCGTCAGCGGTGGCCCCTGCAAAACCAGCAAGGACCTGGCCGTGGTACAGGCGGCGCACTTTTTTGGCGTTGCCTTTCATCACGGTATTGCCAAGGGAAACCTGGCCGTCGCCGCCCATGACGACTTTGCCGTGGCGACGAACTGAAACGATGGTGGTCAAGGGGAGAGTCTCCACGCTGCGGGGCGAAAATGCCCTGATGGAACTCATATGGGGGTGGCGGGGGAGATTTCAACCGTAGGACGGGTCTGCGGATGAGTGGTGAAAACGCCACAAAACCAAATGTGGGAGCTGGCTTGCCTGCGATAGCGGTGCACCAGTCACTGAGAATATTGACTGATACACCGCTATCGCAGGCAAGCCAGCTCCCACATTTGATCCGTGTTGGCTGTGAATCAGCGGCTCTGGCGTTGTTGTAACAACAGGTTGCTAAAACCAGCGCCCGCCAGTTGTTTCTGCGCCACGGTCAGCTGCTCACGGTTGCTGAACGGCCCGACCAATACGCGGTACCAGGTCGCCTCCTTCACCGTCCCGGACTCCACCGTCACGGTCTGCCCCAGCAGGATGATCTGCGCACGCACCCGATCGGCATCCGCCTGCTTGGGGAACGAGCCCGCTTGCAGGAAGAACTTGGTCACCGGCGCCGCCTTGGTAGTGGCAACCGGTGGCGCGGGCGGCGGGGTAATCCCGGCCAGCGCGGCCTGGGCCCGTGCCGTGTCGATTTTCGCGGCTTCCGCCGGAGTGACCGGCGTGGTCGGTACTTGCGGCGTCGGCAGGGTTTTCTCCGGCACGGCGTCTTGCGGCACGATCACTTCCGATTCCGGCAGCAGCGTGTAGAAGTCGTACTTAGGCTTCACAGGCGCGGTCGGGCTTGGCGGCGTCTTGTTCGCCTCGGCGATCTTGCTGGCCTTCTGCTGCTCCTGCTTGACCCGCTTGACGTCCTCGCCCTGGCCCGGCTCCAGTTTCATCAGGAACACGATAAACGCACCGACCGACAGGCCGATGGCCAGCCACATCCAGCCCGGGATCGGTTGTTTAGCCGGAGCCTGGTAGCGGCTGGCGCCGCGCTTGGGTGCAGGTTTTTTCTTGGCTGCCAACTTACATGCGCTCCAGAGTTTCCAGGCCCAACAGTTCCAGGCCTTGCTTGAGGGTCCGTCCAGCCAGTGCGGCGAGGCGCAGGCGGCTTTGCTTTTGCGTTTCGTCGTCGGCACTCAGGATCGGGCAGTTCTCGTAGAAGCTGGAGAACAACCCGGCGACTTCATACAGGTAGGTGCACAGAATGTGTGGCGTGCCTTTCTCGCCGACGCTGTTGAGCACTTCGCCGAACTGCGCGAGCTTGGCGGCCAGTTCCTGCTCGTGAGGCGCTTGCAGGATGATCTGGCCGTCGACCTCGCTGAAATCCTTGCCCAGTTTGCGGAATACACCGGCCACACGGGTGTAGGCATACAGCAGGTACGGCGCGGTGTTGCCTTCGAAGTTGAGCATCAGTTCGAAGTTGAAGCTGTAGTCGCTGGTGCGGTGCTTGGACAGGTCGGCGTATTTCACCGCGCCAATCCCTACCACCCGGGCGATGTTACGCAGGTCGGCTTCGGCCAGCTCCGGGTTTTTTTCCTTCACCAGGTTGTAGGCACGCTCCTGGGCTTCGTTCAGCAGGTCGATCAGCTTCACGGTGCCGCCGTCGCGGGTCTTGAACGGACGGCCATCGGCGCCGTTCATGGTGCCGAAGCCCATGTGTTCCATGTGCATCGGGTGGGTGACGAAACCGGCGCGGCGCGCCACTTCGAACACCTGCTGGAAGTGCAGGGCCTGACGCTGGTCGACGAAGTACAGGGCACGATCGGCCTTGAGTACACCGCTGCGGTAGCGTACGGCCGCGAGG
The DNA here is from genome assembly GCF_018732265.1 of Pseudomonas sp. TAE6080. Lineage (NCBI taxonomy): Bacteria > Pseudomonadati > Pseudomonadota > Gammaproteobacteria > Pseudomonadales > Pseudomonadaceae > Pseudomonas > Pseudomonas sp. TAE6080. The sequence goes on along the minus strand of NZ_JAHIDY010000011.1, from coordinate 108,789 downwards.
TCGGTGGTGGCATACAGATAGCCGCCGTCGGCCTTGACGATGATCACCGGCAGCGGCTCGCCGTCGGCGGTCTTGAATTCGTCGAGGAACACGCACTGGGCGCCGTTGCTTTCAACCAGCAGGCCCTTGGCCTTGAGGTCGTTGACCACGTTGATCAGGTCGTCGTTGTAGGCACTTTCGCCCATGACGTCGGCCATGGTCAGCTTGACGTTCAGCAGCTCGTAGATTTTCTGGCAGTGGGACAGGGAAATATCGCGGAAACGTGCCCACAGCTCCAGGCACTCCTGGTCGCCGGCCTGCAGCTTGACCACCAGGCCGCGGGCGCGGTTGGCGAACTCTTCGGATTCGTCAAAGCGCTTTTTCGCGGCGCGGTAGAAGTTTTCCAGGTCCGACAGTTCGTTGCTGGTGATGGGGTTCTCTTGCAGGTACGCCATCAGCATGCCGAACTGAGTGCCCCAGTCGCCCACGTGGTTCTGGCGGATCACGGTGTCGCCGAGAAACTCCAGGACCCGCGCCACGCCGTCGCCAATGATGGTCGAGCGCAGGTGGCCGACGTGCATTTCCTTGGCCAGGTTGGGCGCCGACAGGTCGATGGCCACACGCTGTACCGGGCCGGCCTTGCGCACACCTATTTTGGCGTCAGCCAGGGCTGCGTCCAGGCGCGAGGCCAGGGCTTGGGTATTCTGGAAAATATTGATAAAGCCGGGGCCGGCGATTTCGGCCTTGCTCACCTGTGGGTCGGCCGGCAGTGCGGCAATGATTTTTTCCGCGAGGTCGCGCGGTTTCATGCCCGCAGGCTTCGCCAGCATCATCGCGATGTTGCTGGCGAAGTCGCCGTGGGTCTTGTCTCGGGAGTTTTCCACCTGGATCGCCGGCGTCAGGCCTTCAGGCAACACGCCTTCGTTGACGAGTTGGGTGAGGGCTTGTTGGATCAACTGGCGAATGGTGTCTTTCATGGTGTTCTCTTTCGACCGCAAGCGGCGGCGCGCAATGCGCAGGTGGAAAAACTGGACATTATCCGGTGCGAGGGCGGGCTTGCCAACCATTCAGACCGGTTGACGGACCTGCGGGCCTCATCGCGGGCAAGCCCGCTCCCACATTTACGCTGTTCACAATTCAAAATGTGGGGGCTGGATTGCCTGCGATAGCGATTTATCTATCAGTACAAATCTACCGGATCAACATCCAACGACCATCGCACCTGCCGCCCACTGGGCATTTGCTCCAGAGCAAGCAACCAGCTACTTAATAGCCGGTGCAGCGGCGCGCGGGCCGTGGCTTGCAACAGTAGCTGCGCGCGATAACGGCCGGCGCGGCGCTCCATCGGTGCTGGCACAGGGCCCAGTAACTCGATGCCGCTCAGACCCAGTTCAGCGAGCAAACGTTCAGCTGCGCTGCACGCTTCATCCAGGAAACCTTCGGCCTGCCCCGGTTTATGGGCCTCTGCGCGCAGCAATGCCAGGTGCGCAAAGGGTGGCAAGCCTGCGGAGCGACGTTCGCTCAACGCCTGCTCGGCGAAGGCGAAATAACCTTGTTCTGTCAGTTGAATCAGTAGCGGGTGGTCCGCCAAGTGGGTCTGGATGATCACTTTGCCGGGCTCTTCGGCACGCCCGGCGCGGCCTGCGACCTGCACGATCAACTGCGCCATGCGCTCGCTGGCGCGGAAGTCTCCGGAGAACAGCCCACCGTCGGCATCCAGGATCGAGACCAGGGTGACGCGTGGAAAGTGATGCCCTTTGGCAAGCATCTGCGTGCCGACCAGGATGCACGGCTGGCCTTTCTGGATGGTGGCGAACAGCTGGTTCATTGCATCTTTGCGCGACGTACTGTCGCGGTCCACCCGCAGTACCGGGAAGTCCGGGAATAGAATCCCCAAGCGTTCCTCGGCGCGTTCGGTGCCTGCGCCCACCGGCCGCAGGTCGACTTTGCCGCATTGCGGGCAATGGCGCGGCACACGTTCCACATGGCCGCAGTGGTGGCAACGCAGTTCGCCGGAGCGTTGGTGTACGGTCATTCGCGCGTCGCAGCGGTTGCATTCGGACATCCAGCCGCAGTCGTGGCACAACAGCGTCGGCGCAAAGCCTCGGCGGTTGAGAAACACCAATACCTGCTGGCCGGCCGCCAGGGTCTGGCCGATGGCTTGCTGCATCGGCCCGGAAATGCCGCTGTCCAGCGGGCGACTTTTTACATCCAGGCGCAGGAAACGCGGCTGCTTGGCGCCGCCCGCCCGCTCATTGAGGCGCAACAGGCCGTAGCGCCCGGTGTAAGCGTTGTGCAGGCTTTCCAGGGACGGGGTGGCCGAGCCCAGCACAATCGGGATGTTTTCCTGGCGGGCGCGGACCAGGGCCAGGTCGCGGGCGTGGTAGCGCAGGCCTTCCTGCTGTTTATAAGAGCCGTCGTGTTCTTCATCGATGATGATCAGGCCGGGGTTTTTCATCGGCGTGAACAGCGCCGAGCGGGTGCCGATAATAATGTCGGCCTCGCCGTCCCGGGCGGCGAGCCAGGATTCCAGACGCTCGCGGTCGTTGACGGCCGAGTGCACCAGGGCGATCCGCGCGTTGAAGCGTTGCTCGAAGCGCGCCAGGGTCTGCGGCCCGAGGTTGATCTCGGGGATCAGCACCAGCGCCTGTTTACCGGCTTCCAGGGTTTCGCGGATCAACTGCAAATAGACTTCGGTCTTGCCGCTGCCGGTGACGCCGGCCAGCAGGAACGCATGGAAGCTGTCGGCGCCGGCGCTGATCGCCTCAAAGGCGGCGCGCTGTTCCGGGTTCAGCGGCAACTCCGGTTGGGCCAGCCAGTGTTCGTGACGCTCGCCGGGGGCGTGGCGGCGGATTTCCACCTGCACCAGGTCCTTGGCCAGCAGCAGATCCAGGCTGTCTTTACTCAACATCAGCTTGCTCAACAACTGATGAGCGACGCCGTGGGGATGCTGGGCCAAGGTGGCCAGGGCTTCGCGCTGGCGCGGCGCACGGGCGATGCGTGGGTCATCCAGGCGGGCGCCGGGGGTTATCGACCAGAAGCGCTCCTGGCGGGTCTCGGCCAACTCGCCCTGGCGCAACAGTACCGGTAGCGCCCAGCTCAAGGTGTCGCCCAGGCTGTGCTGATAATACTGGGAGGTCCACAGGCACAACTTGAACAAAGAAGCCGGCAGCGGTGGCGTGGCATCGAGGATGGCCAGGGCCGGCTTGAGCTTTTCTGCCGGCACTTCGCTGTGGTCCGCGACTTCGATCAGGATCCCGATCATCTCCCGTCGGCCGAACGGCACGCGCACGCGCATCCCCGGCTGCAACTGCGCCCGCACTACGCCCGCCGGCGCCCGGTAGTCGAACAGGCGGCGCAGGGGCGAGGGCAGGGCGAGGCGCAAAATGGCGTCGGGCACGCGGGAGGTTCTCATATGGCGGGCGGTGAAGAAGGGCGCGAGCCTAGCAGACCGGCGGTGCAAGTGTCCTGTGTGGGAGCAACCCGGCGGGTACAAGATGGCGTGGCATGCCGGGCTTTTCTGATGAAAGGGTGCATGGCGGCGCTTGCGCGTTTAAAAAGCTCTGGTAGAATCCGCGGCCTAATTACGTGCGGTATTCGACAATAGTGTCGAGTGGCGGCACGCTAGCCTGAGGAAGACACCATGAAAGCCGATATCCATCCAGCGTACGAAACCATCCAAGTTACTTGCAGCTGCGGCAACAAGTTCGAAACCCGTTCGAACCTGTGCAAGCCACTGGGTACTGACGTATGCAACGAGTGCCACCCGTTCTACACCGGTAAGCAGAAGACTCTGGATACTGGCGGCCGTGTACAGCGCTTCGCCGACCGTTTCGGTGCTTTCGGCAAGAAAGCTCCAGCTGCAGAGTAAGGTTCAAGAGCCTGATGGGCTTTTACCTGCTAATGAAAAAGGCGTCCCTTGCGGGCGCCTTTTTTGTGCCTGCGATTTGGCTGTCGGCCGCCCAGGCCGAGGTGTTTTGCCCCGCGCCGACTACGCTCGGCACCTTTGAGGTACAGCGCGTGGTCGATGGCGACACTGTGCGTCTCAAGGATGGTCGCAGTGTGCGGATGATCGGCGTCAATGCCCCTGAAACCGGCAAGAAAGGCCGCCCTGACGAGCCATTCGCCGTGGCTGCACGTCAACGCCTGCAAGCCCTGGTAGATGCCAGTGGCGGTCGGGTCGGGGTGGTAGCGGGCCGCGAGGGCAAGGATCGTTATGGGCGAACGCTGGCCCATCTTTATGGGGCCAACGGCGCAAACCTGGAGGCCCAACTGCTTGCCGAGGGGCTCGGGTTCCTGGTGGCGGTGGCGCCCAATGTCGATCTGGTTGCCTGCCAGCAAGCGGCCGAGCGCAGTGCGCGCGCGGCGAGGTTGGGCCTGTGGCGCCAGTCGCCCGTGCAAAAAGCCTCGCAAATCAAGCAGTCGGGCTTTGCCGTGGTCAGCGGCCGCGTAAGCAAGGTCGAACGCAATCGTGGCGGGATCTGGATCGAATTGCAGGACTCCCTGGTATTACGGGTTGCACCCAATCTTGTCGGACAATTCGATAGCGCTCTGCTCAAGCGCCTTCAGGGCCAGGATATCGAGGCCCGGGGCTGGGTGCTGGACCGCTCCCGACGTGGCGGCCTGAAAAGTGGCCAGGCACGCTGGCTTTTGCCAATAACGGATCCCGGCATGCTGCAATTGACGCAATAAGAAAAAATTGTAGACATTTTTTATATCGATTGTGAACAGTTGTAGGCCTTGTATCCCGTGGCTCTTGGCCGAAAGTCGTAGGGTAGGGCCCTTGACACCTGTGACTGCTCAGTCTTGTGGGGACTTTGCGAGGCGAGTATCCTCGGCGATCCGTCGTCCAACAGTAAAAAGCGGAATGCCGATATGTCTGATTTGAAAACTGCCGCTCTCGAATATCATGCCCATCCTCGTCCAGGAAAGCTGAGTGTCGAGCTCACCAAAGCCACTGCTACCGCACGCGACCTGTCGCTGGCGTACAGCCCCGGTGTAGCCGAGCCCGTGCGTGAAATCGCCCGCGATCCCGAGCTGGCCTACAAATACACCGGCAAGGGCAATCTGGTTGCAGTGATTTCTGATGGCACCGCGATTCTCGGCCTGGGTAACCTCGGCCCACTGGCCTCCAAGCCAGTGATGGAAGGCAAGGGCGTACTGTTCAAGCGCTTTGCCGGCATCGATGTATTCGACATCGAAGTTGATTCCGAAAGCCCACAGGCCTTCATCGACACGGTCAAGCGCATCTCCATCACCTTCGGTGGCATCAACCTGGAAGACATCAAGGCACCTGAGTGCTTCGAGATCGAAAAGGCCCTGATCGAACAGTGCGACATCCCGGTTTTCCACGATGACCAGCACGGTACCGCGATCGTTACCGCGGCCGGCATGATCAACGCCCTGGAAATCGCTGGCAAAACCCTGTCTGACGCGAAGATCGTCTGCCTGGGCGCGGGTGCTGCCGCCATCTCCTGCATGAAGCTGATCGTGAGCATGGGCGCCCGCCTTGAAAACATCTACATGGTCGACAGCAAGGGCGTGATCCAGTCCGAGCGTACCGACCTGAACCAGTACAAGGCGATGTTTGCCCATCCGTCCTCCAAGCGCACCCTGGCTGACGCCCTCGACGGTGCTGACGTGTTCGTCGGCCTGTCCGGCCCGAACCTGCTGAGCGCTGAAGGCCTGAAGTCCATGGCGGCCAACCCGATCGTGTTCGCTTGCTCGAACCCTGATCCGGAAATCGCCCCGGAACTGGCACACGCCACCCGTAACGACGTGATCATGGCCACTGGCCGTTCGGACTACCCGAACCAGGTCAACAACGTACTGGGCTTCCCGTTCATCTTCCGTGGTGCCCTGGACGTTCGCGCCAAGCGCATCAACGAAGAGATGAAAGTGGCTGCCGCCAATGCCCTGCGTGAGCTGGCCAAGCTGCCAGTACCTCAGGATGTGTGCGACGCCTACGGTGGCGCCAAGCTGGAATTCGGCCGTGAGTACATCATTCCGAAACCAATGGATAAGCGCCTGATCACCTTGATCTCCGATGCCGTGGCCAAGGCCGCCATCGAGACAGGTGTGGCTACCCTGCCGTATCCGAAAAACTACCCGCTCAAAAGCGTGGATGATGTGTTCAACGTCTAAACCGTTGTAGCGCACCAACAAAAAGCCCCGGCTCTTGCGAGTCGGGGCTTTTTTGTGGCTGTGCGCAACAGAGGCGTGCATATAACCCCTTGTGGGAGCGGGCTTGCTCGCGAAGGCGGTGGATCAGTCGGCATTTTTAGTGACTGACCCTCCGCCTTGCGAGCAAGCCCGCTCCCACAAGGGGATCTGTGTTAATCAGAACAAGTCGATCGGCGCCGACTCATCCGCCGGCAACGGGCTGCCCGGTGCCACGCCATTGCCCAGTTCATTCATCGACGGCGGCGTGTCTTCGCTCTTGAACAGTTCGAAGTACGCATTCGGCGTGCCTGGTGCGGCGGCGCGGCCGCTGATCGGGTCGATGCGCAGGCTGAGGATGCCTTCCGGCTCCGCCTGGGTGTGGGCCGGCTTGTCCTTGAGGGCGCCGCCCATGAAGCTCATCCAGATCGGCAGCGCGACAGTGCCACCGTATTCGCGGCGACCGAGGCTTTCCGGCTGGTCGTAGCCCGTCCACACGGTGGTGATGTAGTCAGCGTTGTAGCCGGAGAACCACGCATCCTTGGATTCGTTGGTGGTGCCGGTCTTGCCCGCCAGATCCGTGCGGCCCAGGGCCAGGGCTCGGCGGCCGGTGCCGCGCTTGATCACGTCCTGCAGCATGCTGGTGAGGATATAGGTGGTACGGCCGTCAACCACGCGCTCGGCTACTGCCGGTGTTTGTGGGGCGGGTACCGCGTCGGTTGGTGCGGCGCCAGGTGTCGGCTCGATGGTGATACCGCCGTTGGCCGGCGCGGCCAGGCCATCACTTGCGGCAACGCCGTTGGGCACGCTTGGCGGGTTGGCGACAAACAGCGTGTCGCCGTTGCGGCTCTCGATCTTGTCGATCAGGTACGGCGTAACCTTGTAGCCGCCGTTGGCGAACACGCTCCAGCCGGTGGCGATCTCCATTGGCGTGAGGGTCGCGGTGCCGAGGGCCAGCGACAGGTTGGGCGGCAGGTCCTGCTTGTTGAAGCCGAAGCGGGTCATGTAATCAATGGTCTTGCCCACGCCCATCGCCTGCAGCAAGCGGATCGACACCAGGTTGCGCGACTTGTACAGCGCTTCACGCACGCGGATCGGGCCGAGGAAGGTGTTGGTGTCGTTCTTCGGACGCCAGACCTTGTCCAGGTACTCGTCGACAAACACGATAGGTGCGTCGTTGACCAGACTGGCGGCGGTGTAGCCATTATCCAGCGCAGCACTGTAGACAAAAGGCTTGAAGCTGGAGCCCGGCTGGCGTTTGGCCTGCATGGCGCGGTTGTAGTTGCTTTGCTCGAAGGCGAAGCCGCCGACCAGTGCACGGATTGCGCCGTTCTGTGGGTCCAGGGATACCAGCGCGCCCTGGGCGACCGGGACCTGGCTGAACTTCAGGCTGTCGTCCTTCTGGCGCTGCACGCGGATCAGGTCGCCGACCTGGGCCACATCCGACGGCTGCTTGGGCATCGGTCCCATGCTGTTGGTGTTCAGGAAGGGACGGGCCCACTTCATGCTGTCCCACGCCACATGTTCTTCGCCGCTGCGGGTCAGCACCTGTACGCCATCTTTCTTCACTTGGGTGACGATGGCGGGATCAAGGCCGCTGATCGAGCGCTGCTTGCCCAGTTCGACGGTCCAGGCGCTCAGGGTCTTGCCTGGCAGGCGCGATTCCGGCCCGCGGTAGCCATGGCGCTGGTCGTAGGTGATCAGCCCTTCATGCACGGCGTTGTTGGCGATTTCCTGCAAATTGCTCGGAATAGTCGTGGTGACGCGGAAACCTTCGGTGTAGGCGTCGCTGCCATAGCGGCCGACCATTTCGGCGCGGGCCATCTCGGCGATATACGGTGCGCTGACCTCTGGCGTCGGTACGTGGTAGCTGGCGTTCAGTGGCTCGGCTACCGCGGTTTCATAGGCGTTCTGGTCGATCTTGCCCAGCTTGTACATGCGGCCCAGGATCCAGTCGCGGCGTTCCTTGCTGCGGGCCGGATTGGCCAGCGGGTTGAAGCGCGAAGGCGCCTTGGGCAGGCCGGCAATCATTGCCATTTGTGCCAGGCTGGCATCACGAATCGACTTGCCGTAGTACACCTGGGACGCTGCCTCGATCCCGTAGGCGCGGTTACCCAGGTAGATCTTGTTGACGTACAGCTCCAGGATTTCATCCTTGGTCAACTGGCGTTCAATCTGCAGCGCCAGGAGGATTTCCGTGGCCTTGCGCGAGAAGCTGCGCTCGCTGGTGAGGAAGAAGTTCTTCGCCACCTGCATGGTGATGGTGCTGCCGCCCGACTGAATGTGTCCGCTTTTTACCAGTTGCGTGGCCGCGCGCACCAGGCTGCTGGGGTCCACGCCATAGTGGTTGGCGAAGTTGTCATCTTCTGCCGACAGCAGGGCGTTGATGAAATTGGGTGGAATATCGGCGAAACGGATCGGGGTGCGGCGCATTTCGCCGAACTCCGCGATCAGTTTTTCATCGCTGCTGTAGACCCGCAAAGGAATCTGCAACTGGATACTTCTAAGGGCCTCTACCGAGGGCAATCCCGGGCTAAGGTAGAGATAGGCGCCGCTGAACACGAGCAGCAGCCCGCAAACGATCGCAACGAAGGAGTACCCGAAAAACTTCAGCAGACGAATCAAGGCTTTTGGATTTCCAGAGAAAAGAATGAGTTAGTCGTCGGGATGGGCATGCCGACCCGACCTGCAGATAAAAAAGCGGGAAAAAACGCTGGGCATTAAAGCATTTTTCGCCTCGGGGCGTCATGGGCGCCACTCAACCGAGCCGACCGAATGCATCAAACCCGGAACCGACCAGCCCTGAGACAGGCAAAGCTTTAGGGAGTTTTATGAAAAAGGGATTTTTCAGGCGAAAAGCCGATACCGTACTGGGTGTGGACATCCAGGATAGCGGCGTCAAGGTACTGGAGCTGGCCCGCGCCGGCGATGGCTATGCGGTGCGCGCGTATGCGAGCCAGCCTTTGCCGGGCCATGCGGTGGTCGACAGTAATATCGTTGATCTGGAGGTTGTCGCGCAGGCCATTTCCAAGGCATTGTTCCGCGCGCAGATCCATCTCACGCATGCGGCAGTTGCCGTGGCGGGCCCTGCGGTGATCAGCCGTGTGGTTGCGCTGGAGGCGGGGCTTGAGCCCGACGAGATGGAACAGCAGTTGCGCTGCGAAGCCGACCAGTACATTCCTTATCCGCTGGATGAGGTAGCCATTGATTTTCAGGTCCAGGGCCCGTCGGGTCGTGAACCCGGTTATGTTGATGTACTGCTTGTGGCGTGCCTCAAGGAGCAGGTGGAAGCGCGCGAAGCGGTATTGGCCCTGGCCGGCCTGGTTGCGCGAGTGGTGGATGTAGAAGCGTTTGCCCAGGCGCGGATGACCGAGCAGGTGGTCGCGCGGATAGTGCCGGGGAGTGGGATCAATAGTGCACAATGGGCTGCCGATGCCCAGGGATTGCGGGTCGCCTGCGGTTTGGCCCTCAGGAGTTTCGATTGATGACAAGAATCAACCTTTTACCCTGGCGTGAAGAACGCGCTGAGCGCCGTCGCAAGTTTTTCCTGATTTTTCTGTTGCTGATCACCACTATTGCATTGGCCGCCGTATGGCTGGCCGACCGGGTCATCGATCGCGCGATTGATCGACAAGTGGCCCGCAACAACCACTTGAGCAAGCAAGTCACGGTATTGGACTCGCGCATCAAGACCATCGATGAACTGCGCGAGCAACGCCAGCAACTGATGGAGCGGATGAAGGTGGTCGAAGACCTCCAGGGCCATCGCGCCTCGGGCCAGCAATTGTTCGAGCAGTTGGCCCGCGCAATGCCGGATGGCGTTCAGTTGAGCGAGGTCAGTGTCAGCGGCACATCGGTAGAGGTCACCGGCACGGCGGTGTCCAGTGATGATGTCGCCCGGCTGATGCGCAGCCTGGAAGCTTCCAACACGTTACGTGCGCCCAATCTGCGCCATGTACGGGCCGAGGAGGGTGGCGCGGGCAGTGCCTTCCAGTTGATGGTGGACCATGGGGAGCACCAGGAGACGCAGCGGTGAACCTTTCGCCCGGCCTGCCCAGGCTGGCGATCCCGGAACTCTCCACGCTGTACCGCAACATCGCCCACTGGCCATTGGCTGGCAGACTTATGGTGGGCGCCGTGCTCGCCTTGCTGGCGCTGGTTGCGGGGGATGTTGTGTACCTGGGCGGCGCGCGCGATGTCTTGCAGCGTCAGGAGGCGGGAGAAATAGCGCTGCGCCAGCAGTTTGCGGCAAAAGCCCGGCAAGCCGCCCAGCATGAAGGGCTGGTGCGCGAGCTTGAAACCCAGCGTGTCGCTTTCAGCGAACAGTTGCGCCAGATGCCGACGCTGACGCAAATGCCCGATCTGTTGGAGGACCTCGCCCGGCTGGGGCAAGCCTGCGGGGTGCTGGTCGAGCAGCTCAGTGTGCTGGACGAGCGGGTGCAACCGGTGTTCGTCGAGCGACCGATGCAACTCAAGCTGCTGGGCACCTATCACGACCTCCTGACCTTCGTCAGTGGCGTGGCCGGGTTGTCGCATATCGTTACCTTGCATGACTTTGTCATTCGTCCCGTGGATCCCCAGGATGGCGCATTGCTGAGCCTGACGATGCTCGCCAAGACCTACCGATACAGCAACCTGGGAGCATTGCCATGAACCGCCTCAAGGTTGCGGGCCTGGGCCTGGCACTTCTTGCTGGATGCGACAGTGACCCGCAGTTGCAAGCGCTGAATGATGAGTTGCAACTGATTCGCCAGCAGGCAGTGCCGCTTGCTGACGAAACGCCTGTAGCAATGCCGGGGCTACGGTTTGTCGCCAGCGCGCCCCCCCTGCGTGACCCTTTCCAGCCCCCTGACCAGCCGGCCAGTCGCCCCACCGGCAAGCCCGGATCTGCGCCGGACCTCGACCGCCCCCGGCAGTATCTGGAAGGGTTTGCCGTGGATCAGTTCCAGATGGTCGGCACGCTGTCACTTGGGGCGCAGACATTTGCCCTGCTGCGCGGTACGGCAGGTGTTCATCGCCTGGCGGTGGGGGATTACCTGGGGGCAGATCATGGGCGCGTCGTAGCGATCCATGAGGGGCAGTTGGAGTTGGTCGAGCTTTTTCCCGATGGTGAGGGCGCCTGGCTTGAGCGCCCGCGCACCTTGGTGTTGAACGTGAACTCATAACGGAAGCAAGAAAATGAAAAGGATTATTTCGTCCTTCGGTGTGGCGCTATGGATAGCGTTCACAGCACCGATGACTGAGGCTGTGCCCAAGCGGATCGACCTGATTCAGTTACCACCTCCCGGCGTTTCGCCCGTGAATGCCTATAGCGGTGACAAGCTCTCCCTCAACTTCCAGGACATCGAGGTGCGCGCCGTCCTGCAGCAGATTGCCGACGTCGCCGGCCTCAACCTGGTGGCTGGTGATGATGTGCAGGGCTCGATTACCTTGCGCCTCAAGGGTGTTCCGTGGGACCAGGCCCTGGACCTGGTGCTGCAAGCCAAAGGTCTGGACAAGCGGGTGACGGCCAATGTGCTGTTGGTGGCGCCGGCCGAAGAGTTGGCCGCGCGAGAGCTGTTGGCCCTGGAAACGCGCAAATTGATGACCGAGCTGACACCGCTGCGGCGGGAGCTGCTGCAAGTCAATTACGCCAAGGCGTCTGAGCTGGCCAAGCTGTTCCAGTCAATGGCCGGGCCTGAAGGGGCTGCCGATGAGCGTGGCTCCGTGGCGGTGGATGACCGGACCAACCACATCATCGCCTACCAGGCGGGGGAGCGCCTGGCCGAGTTGCGGCGCATCGTCGCGCAACTGGATGTTCCGGTGCGCCAGGTAATGATCGAGGCGCGGATAGTCGAGGCCAATGTCGACTATGACAAAAGCGTCGGCGTGCGCTGGGGTGGGTTGCTGCGCAACAAGGGTAATTGGAGTGGTGGCGGGGTCGATAAAAACCCGCCAGGTGAGGGCGAGTCGCCCGATAGCTCGCCGTTCGTTGACCTTGGAGTGGTCAACGCGAGTTCCGGCCTGGGCATCGCGTTTATCACTGATAACGTGCTGCTGGACCTGGAGCTCACCGCCATGGAAAAAGGTGGCAATGGCGAGGTGATTTCTCAGCCCAAGGTGGTCACTTCCGACAAGGAGACTGCGCGGATTCTCAAGGGCACGGAGATCCCTTACCAGGAGTCCACGTCCGAGGGGGCGACCTCGGTTTCGTTCAAGGAGGCTTCGCTGTCCCTGGAAGTGACGCCGCAAATCACCCCGGATGGCCAGGTCATCATGGAGGTCCGGGTGACCAAGGATGAGCCGGACTACCTGAACAAACTCAATGATGTGCCGCCGATCAAGAAGAACGAGGTCAACGCCAAGGTCCAGGTCAGGGACGGCGAGACCATCGTCCTGGGTGGGGTTTTCTCTAAAAACCAGAGCAAGGTGGTAGATAAAGTGCCATTTTTGGGCGATGTGCCGTATCTTGGCCGCCTTTTCCGGCGTGATGTCGTTGCCCAAAGAAAATCCGAGCTGCTGGTATTCCTGACTCCGCGTATTATGAATAACCAGGCGATTGCTGTGAGTCGTTGATTCTGTGCGAAATTTGATTCTTGTAGGGCCGATGGGGGCTGGAAAAAGCACCATCGGCCGTTTGCTGGCCAAAGAGCTGCGCCTGCCATTCAAAGACTCCGATAAGGAAATTGAATTGCGCACGGGCGCCAATATTCCGTGGATCTTCGATAAGGAAGGCGAACTGGGCTTTCGTGACCGCGAGCAGGCAATGATTGCCGAGCTGTGCGGCTGCGATGGCGTGGTCTTGGCCACCGGCGGCGGTGCGGTGATGCGCGAGGAAAACCGGCGGGCGCTGCGTGCCGGCGGTCGGGTGGTCTATTTGCATGCGTCGGTCGAGCAGCAAGTCGGGCGCACCGCTCGCGATCGCAACCGACCGTTGCTGCGCACCGCCAACCCTGAGAAAACCCTGCGGGACTTGCTGACGCTGCGCGATCCGCTTTATCGGGAAATCGCCGATCTGGTGGTGCAAACCGATGAACGGCCGCCACGAATGGTGGTTCTCGACATTCTGGATCGGTTGCAGCAACTGCCGCCCCGTTAAAGCCAGGGCCGAAATGCGCTATTCTCGGCAGCGCGTTACAAACGTCCGAGTTATGGCATAGAGCCATCAGGCAGCGCTCGAACTCGACGGTGCCGACAACGTTAATACAGGGCAGGACGCCTGCTTCCATCTTCAGCGCGGGGACACATGCAGACACTTAAGGTCGATCTTGGCGAGCGTAGCTACCCGATCCATATTGGCGAAGGTTTGTTGGACCAGCCCGAGTTGCTCGCGCCGCATATTGCCGGGCGACAAGTGGCGATCATCTCCAATGAGACGGTGGCGCCGCTCTACCTTGAGCGTCTGAGTCGTAGCCTTGCGGCGTATTCGGTGATCTCGGTGATTCTTCCCGACGGCGAAGCGTTCAAGAACTGGGAAACCCTGCAACTGATCTTTGACGGGCTGCTGACTGCGCGCCACGACCGGCGTACCACAGTGGTGGCCCTTGGCGGCGGTGTGATCGGCGACATGGCCGGTTTTGCGGCCGCTTGCTACCAGCGTGGCGTGGACTTTATCCAGGTGCCGACTACCTTGCTGTCCCAGGTCGATTCGTCGGTGGGCGGCAAGACCGGGATCAACCATCCGCTGGGCAAGAACATGGTCGGCGCGTTCTACCAGCCCAACGCCGTGCTGATCGATACTGCCACCCTCAATACCTTGCCGCCCCGCGAGCTGTCGGCGGGCCTGGCGGAAGTCATCAAGTACGGGCTGATCTGTGACGAGCCGTTCCTGACCTGGCTTGAAGAACACGTCGATGCCTTGCGCAACCTGGACCAGGTGGCGCTGACTGAAGCCATCTCCCGCTCCTGCGCGGCCAAGGCGCTGGTGGTCAATGCCGATGAACGTGAGTCTGGCGTGCGCGCCACCTTGAACCTGGGCCACACCTTCGGCCATGCGATTGAAACCCACATGGGCTATGGTGTCTGGTTGCATGGCGAGGCTGTAGCGGCTGGCACGGTGATGGCGTTGGAGATGTCGCAACGTCTTGGCTGGATCACGGTCCAAGAGCGTGACCGTGGTATCCGCCTGTTCCAGCGCGCCGGGTTGCCGGTCATTCCTCCTGAGGAAATGACCGAGGCTGATTTCCTTGAACATATGGCAATAGACAAGAAAGTGATCGATGGTCGTTTGCGTCTGGTGCTGTTGCGCCGAATGGGCGAAGCGGTAGTGACCGACGATTATCCGAAAGAGATTCTACAGGCCACGCTGGGAGCGGATTACCGCGCCCTGGCCCAGCTGAAAGGTTAACCAGATCCCGATGACTAGTTTGCATGCCGACGAGGCTTTCCTCGGCCATTACCAGTTGAGCCATGACCCTTTTGCGCCACGGGTCCCCGGTTTCAAGTTTTTCCCTGCACAGCGCAAGCCGGTGCTTGGGCAGTTGCACCACCTGGCGCGCTACAGCCAGTTGCTATTGGTGGTCACAGGTCCCTTGGGCAGCGGCAAGACGCTGCTGCGCCAGGCCCTGGTAGCCAGCACCAACAAGCAATCGGTGCAGAGCGTGGTGGTTTCCGCCCGTGGTGCCGGCGATGCGGCAGGCGTGTTGCGCCAGGTTGCCCAGGCGCTGGATGTGGCCAATGCCGAGCCGACCGCGATTCTCAAGCAAGTGGTGCAACTGGGTTTGACCGGCCAGGAAGTCTACCTGCTGGTGGACGATGCCGAGCAGCTCGACGAGTCCGCGCTGGAAGCCTTGCTGGCCCTGGCGGCCGGTACGCCGGAAGGTCGTCCCCATGTGTTCCTGTTCGGTGAGGCGTCGCTGATTGCCGACCTGGAGCAGCTCAGTGGCGAGCAAGAGCTGTTCCACGTCATCGAATTGCAGCCCTACGAAGAAGAGGAAACCCGCGAATATCTCGCCCAGCGCCTTGAAGGTGCGGGCCAGGGCATCGAACTTTTCTCCGCCCAGCAGATCTCTGATATTCACGAAAGCTCCGACGGCTGGCCTGGCACCATCAACCAGGTGGCCCGGGATGCGATGATCGAAGCCATGATTGCCAGCCGCTCAGCGGTTAAGCGTCCAAAGATGGGGTTCACCATGCCGAAGAAACACGTACTGGCGATTTCTGCTGTTGTCGTGGTTGCCGTTGCCGCCGCCTGGTTGATCCCGGGCCGCAGCAAGGCACCGACCGCTCCAGGCGCGCCTACCGAGCAGGCACAGTTGCCACTGGGCAAGCCCACCACCAACGGCGCACCTGCCGTTGAGTTCGCCGGTTCCGGCCAGCCTACCAACCTGCCGATGGTCGGCCAGCCGGTCATGCGTGGCCCGTTGGCAGAAGAAGCAGGTGGTATCACCGAAGGCGATGATGGCGTACCGGTAGAAGGCTCCAGTGCCACGCCTCCGACCGTCACCACCGTGGCTCCACCACCTGGCGCAACCGCAAGCCCTGCACCTGTCCCGGCGGCCAAGCCAACGCCTGCGCCGACTCAGGTCGCTACCGCCA
The DNA here is from genome assembly GCF_018732265.1 of Pseudomonas sp. TAE6080. Lineage (NCBI taxonomy): Bacteria > Pseudomonadati > Pseudomonadota > Gammaproteobacteria > Pseudomonadales > Pseudomonadaceae > Pseudomonas > Pseudomonas sp. TAE6080. The sequence continues at coordinate 93,135 of NZ_JAHIDY010000011.1, read as the reverse complement.
AGCCAGCCCCGGCACCAGTGGTCAAGCCAACGCCAGCCCCTGTGGCCAAGCCAGCTCCCGCCGTCAAACCTGCGGAAAAACCGGTCACCGTGGCCAAGGCCGCTGCCGGCAGCGGCTGGTACGGCAGCCAGCCAGCCAAGAACTACGTGGTGCAGATCCTCGGCACCAGCTCTGAAGCCAACGCCCAGGCGTTCGTGAAAGAGCAGGGCGGCGAGTACCGTTATTTCAAGAAAGTGCTCAACGGCAAGCCTCTCTACGTGATCACCTACGGTAGTTTCTCGAGCCGCGCGGCAGCCGATTCCGCGATCAAGGCCTTGCCAGCGAAGGTCCAGGCTGGTAAACCTTGGCCTCGCACTGTTGCCAGCGTTCAACAAGAACTCGCAACAACTCGCTGAAGATCCGGCGACCTTACCCAGGTCGCCCTCCCAGCACCTCAAAAAAAACGACAACAGCGTGCAGCCCTGAAGGCCGCGCGCTTTGTGGTGTCTGCGTCACAGTAGCTTTTGAGTAGCGGCAGTCGAAATTAAAAAAGTTTTGACTAGCACAGCATATCGCTTTAAACCTTTCATAAATGCGACATAGATTTGCGATAGTTCGTCGCCAAATTTGTGGGCGTCTGTGTCGGTGTGTACAATGACCTCCCTTTTGCCCCCGCTAAGCCGGCGTACGTTCGGCGTGGAAGGTAACCGGTTGAATTGAAAAGAAATTTGCCTCGAAATAAGAGGCAGCCTGGTGAGAAAGTGTCTATGAAAGCAGGTCTGTACCAACCCGATGAATTCAAGGATAACTGTGGTTTCGGCCTGATAGCCCATATGCAGGGCGAACCCAGTCATACCCTTCTGCAAACGGCCATCGAGGCCCTGACCTGCATGACCCACCGCGGTGGGATCAACGCTGACGGCAAGACCGGTGACGGTTGCGGCTTGCTGATTCAAAAGCCCGACCAGTTCCTGCGCGCAATCGCCAAGGAAACCTTCGGCGCCGATCTGCCCAAGCAATACGCCGTGGGCATGGTGTTCTTCAATCAGGACCCGGTCAAAGCCGAGGCCGCTCGCGAGAACATGAACCGCGAGATCCTCGCTGCTGGCCTGCAACTGGTTGGCTGGCGCAAAGTGCCAATCGATACCAGTGTGCTCGGCCGCCTGGCCCACGAGCGCCTGCCGCAGATCGAACAAGTGTTCATCGCAGGCGACGGCCTGAGCGACCAGGACATGGCGATCAAGCTGTTCACTTCCCGTCGTCGCTCGTCCGTGGCCAACGCCCTGGACACTGACCACTACATCTGCAGCTTTTCCCACAAGACCATCATTTATAAAGGCCTGATGATGCCGGCGGACTTGACCGCCTTCTATCCAGACCTGAGCGATGAGCGCCTGCAAACCGCGATCTGCGTGTTCCACCAGCGCTTTTCCACCAACACTCTGCCGAAATGGCCGCTGGCCCAGCCATTCCGCTTCCTCGCCCACAACGGCGAGATCAACACCATCACCGGCAACCGCAACTGGGCCGTGGCCCGTCGCACCAAGTTCGCCAACGACTTGATGGACCTTGAAGAGCTCGGCCCTCTGGTCAACCGCGTGGGTTCCGACTCTTCAAGCATGGACAACATGCTGGAACTGATGGTCACCGGTGGCATCGACCTGTTCCGTGGCGTGCGCATGATCATTCCGCCAGCGTGGCAGAACGTCGAGACCATGGACCCGGACCTGCGGGCGTTCTATGAGTACAACTCGATGCACATGGAGCCGTGGGACGGCCCGGCCGGCGTGGTCATGACCGATGGTCGCTACGCGGTGTGCCTGCTCGACCGCAACGGCCTGCGCCCGGCGCGTTGGGTGACCACCACCAACGGCTTCATCACCCTGGCCTCGGAAGTCGGCGTGTGGAACTACCAGCCTGAAGACGTGATCGCCAAAGGCCGCGTAGGCCCTGGGCAGATCCTTGCCGTGGACACCGAAACCGGGCAGATCCTCGACACCGATGCCATCGACAACCGCTTGAAGTCGCGTCACCCCTACAAGCAATGGCTGCGCAAGAACGCCCTGCGCATCCAGGCGACCATGGAAGACAACGACCATGGCTCGGCTTTCTATGACGTCGACCAGCTCAAGCAGTACATGAAGATGTACCAGGTCACGTTTGAAGAGCGTGATCAGGTACTGCGCCCCCTCGGCGAGCAAGGCTACGAAGCTGTTGGCTCCATGGGCGACGACACGCCAATGGCCGTGTTGTCCCAGCGTGTGCGCACGCCGTACGACTACTTCCGCCAGCAGTTCGCCCAGGTGACCAACCCGCCGATCGACCCGCTGCGTGAAGCCATCGTGATGTCCCTGGAAGTGTGCCTCGGTGCCGAGCGCAATATCTTCCAGGAATCGCCAGAGCACGCCTCACGCGTGATCCTCAGCTCGCCGGTCATTTCCCCGGCCAAGTGGCGCTCGTTGATGACCCTGGAGCGTCCAGGCTTCGACCGGCAGATCATCGACCTGAACTACGACGAGAGCCTCGGCCTGGAAGCTGCTGTGCGCAACGTCGCCGATCAGGCTGAAGAAGCCGTGCGCGCCGGTCGCACGCAGATCGTGCTGACCGACCGCCATATCGCCCCGGGCAGGCTGCCGATCCACGCATCCCTGGCCACCGGCGCGGTGCACCACCGCCTGACCGAAAAAGGCCTGCGCTGCGACTCCAACATCCTCGTCGAAACCGCCACAGCCCGCGACCCGCATCACTTTGCGGTGCTGATCGGCTTTGGCGCCTCGGCGGTGTATCCGTTCCTGGCTTACGAAGTACTGGGCGACCTGATTCGTACCGGCGAAGTGCTGGGCGATCTGTACGAAGTATTCAAGAACTACCGCAAAGGCATCACCAAGGGCCTGCTGAAGATCCTGTCGAAGATGGGCATCTCCACTGTCACCTCGTACCGTGGTGCACAGCTGTTCGAGGCCATCGGCCTGTCCGAAGAAGTCTGCGAACTGAGCTTCCGTGGCGTGCCAAGCCGCATCAAAGGCGCGCGTTTCGTCGATATCGAAGCCGAACAGAAAGCCTTGGCGTTGGAGGCCTGGAGCGCGCGCAAGCCGATCCAGCAAGGTGGCCTGCTCAAGTTCGTGCACGGTGGCGAATACCACGCGTACAACCCGGATGTGGTCAACACCCTGCAAGCCGCTGTGCAGCAGGGCGACTACGCCAAGTTCAAGGAATACACCGCGCTGGTGGATAACCGCCCGGTGTCGATGATCCGCGACCTGTTCCAGGTGAAAACCCTGGACACGCCGATGGACATCGCCGAAGTCGAGCCGCTGGAATCGATCCTCAAGCGCTTTGACTCCGCCGGTATTTCCCTGGGTGCCTTGTCGCCCGAGGCACACGAAGCCCTGGCCGAAGCCATGAACCGCCTGGGTGCGCGTTCCAACTCCGGCGAAGGCGGCGAAGACCCGGCGCGCTACGGCACCATCAAGAGCTCGAAAATCAAGCAGGTCGCCACTGGCCGTTTCGGGGTGACCCCGGAATACCTGGTCAACGCCGAAGTGCTGCAGATCAAGGTGGCCCAGGGCGCCAAGCCCGGCGAGGGCGGGCAACTGCCAGGCGGTAAGGTCAACGGTCTGATCGCCAAGTTGCGTTACGCGGTGCCTGGCGTGACCCTGATCTCGCCGCCGCCACACCACGACATCTATTCGATTGAAGACTTGTCGCAGCTGATTTTCGACCTCAAGCAAGTCAATCCCAAGGCCCTGGTCTCGGTGAAACTGGTGGCAGAAGCCGGCGTGGGCACCATCGCTGCCGGCGTGGCCAAGGCCTATGCCGACCTGATCACCATCTCCGGCTACGATGGCGGCACTGGCGCATCGCCGCTGACTTCCATCAAGTACGCTGGTGCGCCGTGGGAGCTGGGCCTGGCCGAGACTCACCAGACCCTGCGTGGCAACGACCTGCGCGGCAAGGTCCGGGTACAGACCGACGGCGGCCTGAAAACCGGCCTCGACGTGATCAAGGCCGCGATCCTCGGCGCCGAAAGCTTTGGCTTCGGTACCGCGCCAATGATCGCCCTGGGTTGCAAATACCTGCGCATCTGCCACCTGAACAACTGCGCCACCGGCGTGGCGACGCAGAACGAGAAGCTGCGCAAGGATCACTACATCGGCACCGTCGACATGGTGGTGAATTTCTTCACCTACGTCGCCGAAGAGACCCGCGAGTGGCTGGCCAAGCTCGGCGTGCGTTCCCTGGAAGAGCTGATCGGTCGTACCGATCTGCTGGACATCCTCCAGGGCCAGACCGCCAAGCAGCACCACCTGGACCTGACGCCGCTGTTGGGCAGCGATCACATCCCGGCAGACAAGCCACAGTTTTGCCAGGTCGAGCGCAACCCGCCGTTCGACAAAGGCCTGTTGGCCGAGAAGATGGTCGATATGGCCGGCTCCTCGATCAATGACGCCAGCGGTGGCGAGTTCGCCCTGGATATCTGCAACTGCGACCGTTCCATCGGTGCGCGGATCTCTGGCGAAATCGCGCGCAAGCACGGCAACCAGGGCATGGCCAAGGCGCCGATCACTTTCCGCTTCAAGGGCACGGCCGGCCAGAGCTTTGGCGTGTGGAACGCCGGTGGCCTGCACATGTACCTCGAAGGCGACGCCAACGACTACGTGGGCAAAGGCATGACTGGCGGCAAGCTGGTAATCGTTCCGCCAGCGGGTAGCGTCTACAAGACCCAGGACAGTGCCATCATCGGCAACACCTGCTTGTACGGCGCCACCGGTGGCAAGCTGTTTGCCGCAGGGACCGCCGGTGAGCGTTTCGCTGTGCGTAACTCCGGTGCCCACACCGTGGTTGAAGGCACTGGCGATCACTGCTGTGAGTACATGACTGGAGGCTTTGTCGCGGTATTGGGCAAGACCGGTTACAACTTCGGTTCAGGCATGACTGGCGGTTTCGCCTACGTGCTGGACCAGGACAACACCTTCGTCGACAAGGTCAACCACGAGTTGGTCGAGATCCAGCGGATCAGCGGTGAAGCCATGGAGTCCTACCGGAACCACTTGCAGCACGTGCTGGACGAGTACGTCGAGGAGACCGGCAGCGAATGGGGTCGTAACCTCGCCGAGAACCTCGATGATTACCTGCGTCGTTTCTGGCTGGTCAAGCCCAAGGCTGCCAACCTGAAATCGTTGCTTTCCAGCATCCGTGCCAACCCGCAGTGATATGCGCCTGAAGAGTTTGATGAGGTTTTAACATGGCTGAACGTCTGAATAACGACTTCCAGTTCATCGATGTCGGGCGCAAAGATCCGAAGAAGAAACTGTTGCGTCAACGCAAGAAAGAGTTCGTGGAAATCTACGAACCCTTCAAACCCCAGCACTCGGCCGACCAGGCCCACCGCTGCCTGGGGTGCGGTAACCCGTATTGCGAATGGAAGTGCCCGGTGCACAACTTCATTCCCAACTGGCTGAAATTGGTGGCCGAGGGCAATATCCTCGCCGCCGCCGAACTGTCGCACCAGACCAACACCTTGCCGGAAGTCTGCGGCAGGGTGTGCCCGCAGGATCGTCTGTGCGAGGGTGCCTGCACCCTCAACGACGGTTTCGGCGCGGTGACCATCGGTTCGGTGGAGAAGTACATCACCGACACCGCGTTCGCCATGGGCTGGCGCCCGGACATGTCCAAGGTCAAGCCGACCGGCAAGCGTGTCGCGATCATCGGCGCAGGCCCGGCGGGCCTGGGTTGTGCCGACGTGCTGGTACGTGGCGGCGTGACCCCGGTGGTGTTCGACAAGAACCCGGAAATCGGTGGCCTGCTGACCTTCGGCATCCCCGAGTTCAAGCTGGAAAAGACCGTGCTGAGCAATCGCCGCGAAGTCTTCACCGGCATGGGCATCGAGTTCCGCCTGAACACCGAGATCGGCAAAGACGTGACCATGGAGCAGTTGCTCGAAGAATACGATGCGGTATTCATGGGCATGGGCACCTACACCTACATGAAGGGCGGCTTCGCCGGTGAGGACCTGCCGGGCGTGTATGACGCGCTCGACTTCCTGATCGCCAACGTCAACCGCAACCTGGGCTTTGAAAAATCCCCGGAAGACTTCATCGACATGAAGGGCAAGAAGGTCGTGGTGCTGGGCGGTGGCGACACCGCGATGGACTGCAACCGTACGTCGATCCGCCAGGGCGCCAAGTCGGTGACCTGTGCCTATCGTCGTGACGAAGCCAACATGCCGGGCTCGCGCAAAGAGGTGAAGAACGCCAAGGAAGAAGGCGTGAAATTCCTCTACAACCGCCAGCCGATCGCCATTGTGGGTGAAGATCGCGTCGAAGGCGTGAAGGTGGTCGAGACCCGTCTCGGCGAGCCGGACGCCCGTGGCCGCCGCAGCCCCGAGCCGATCCCGGGTTCCGAAGAGATCATCCCGGCCGACGCCGTGGTCATCGCTTTCGGCTTCCGTCCAAGCCCGGCGCCGTGGTTCGAGCAGTTCCAGATCCAGACCGACAGCCAGGGCCGCGTCGTAGCCCCGGAACAAGGCCAGTACAAGCACCAGACCAGCAACCCGAAGATCTTCGCCGGTGGTGACATGGTGCGCGGTTCGGACCTGGTAGTCACCGCGATCTTCGAAGGCCGCAACGCCGCCGAAGGCATCCTGGACTACTTGCAGGTCTGACCCCGATCCCAACTTGAAATGGGATCAAAATGTGGGAGCTGGCTTGCCTGCGATAGCGGTGGTGAATTCAACATCGCCATCGCAGGCAAGCCAGCTCCCACACAAATCCCATTCCACATGGGGTTTGCTGGGGTCTGTCATACCGCAAGACACCGCGACAAATTGACCCGATAGACAAAAGGCTGACCTGCAACCGTGCCTTTTGCGTCCGGCTCTGAGAAAATGCCCGCACTTTTTTTGCGGATGCCGACATGACTGCCCTCAAGAACGACCGTTTCCTTCGTGCCCTGCTCAAGCAACCTGTAGACGTCACCCCAGTGTGGATGATGCGTCAAGCCGGTCGCTACCTGCCGGAATACCGCGCCAGCCGCGCCAATGCGGGCGATTTCATGAGCCTGTGCATGAATCCGGAGTTCGCCTGCGAAGTCACGATGCAGCCGCTGGACCGCTATCCACAACTGGATGCGGCCATCCTCTTCTCCGATATCCTGACCATCCCCGACGCCATGGGCCAAGGCCTGTACTTTGAAACCGGCGAAGGCCCGCGCTTCAAGAAAGTGGTCAGCACCCTGGCCGATATCGAAGCCCTGCCGATCCCTGATCCCCACAAAGACCTCGGTTATGTGATGGACGCCGTCAGCACCATCCGCCGCGAGCTCAATGGCCGCGTACCGTTGATCGGCTTCTCCGGCAGCCCGTGGACTCTGGCCACCTATATGGTCGAAGGCGGTTCGTCGAAAGACTTCCGCAAGACCAAGGCCATGCTCTACGACAACCCACAAGCCATGCACCTGCTGCTGGATAAGCTGGCACAGTCGGTCATTTCCTACCTCAACGGCCAGATCATGGCCGGTGCGCAAGCGGTGCAGATCTTCGACACCTGGGGTGGCAATCTGTCGGCGGCGGCGTACCAGGAGTTCTCCCTGGCCTACATGCGCAAAATCGTCAGCGGCCTGATCCGCGAACACGAAGGCCGCAAAGTGCCGGTGATCATGTTCACCAAGGGCGGCGGCCTGTGGCTGGAAAGCATTGCCGACGCCGGTGCCGACGCGCTGGGCCTGGACTGGACCTGCGACCTGGGCGAAGCCCGTCGTCGTGTGGGCAACCAAGTGGCCCTGCAAGGCAACATGGACCCGACCGTGCTCTACGCCAAGCCCGAAGCCATCCGTACCGAAGTAGGTCGCATCCTCGCCAGCTACGGCAAAGGCAGTGGCCACGTGTTCAACCTCGGCCACGGCATCACCCCGGAAGTGAACCCGGAGCATGCTGGTGCGTTCCTGCGGGCGGTGCATGAGTTGTCGGCGCAGTATCACGAGTGATTTCAGCTCATAAAAAACGCCCGGCTTAGGCTGGGCGTTTTTTTGGGCCCGAAACAGACGTAAGGTGCTAGTAAAGTCCTTCATATAGGACTTATTCTGCTTTTTATTTAAAAAAGTCCAATATGGGTGACATCATGCTGCTGGCGAACCCACCTCAACTTGGCGAAAGGATACGCCAGTTACGTCGCGCCAAAGGTTACAGCCAGGCGCAACTGGCGGATCGGGCCAAGTGCAATCGCAAGACCATCATTGATCTTGAAGCGGGTGAGAACGTTGCGATGTACACGGTATTCCGGGTGATCTCGGCACTTGGGATGGCATTGGAAGTCGTAGACAAACGCATAGATCTCAAATCCCTGGCTGACCTGGTAGAGCACGATGAGTAGAGTCAAGTTGCTCAATGTCGTCACCCCGCAGGGGCGTTCGGGCGAGTTGTCCAAGGGCTCCCAGTTCTCGTTTGCGTACGCATCTGCCGATACCGAGCGCGAGGTGTCGCTGGTCATGCCTTATGACCCGACGCCTGCGGTCAGCAACGTGTTGCATCCGATTTTTGATATGAACGTGCCGGAAGGTTTTCTCGCCGATCAGATAAAGCGCCGTATGGCCAGGCACATTCAGGTAGACGAGATGCGCCTGCTATCGGTTATTGGCGGGAACCAGATCGGGCGCCTGACCTATCAAAACCCCGTCGAAGCATCGGCTGCCGTGCGTGCCCAGGTAGGGCTAGAGCAAATCCTTTCGGCTGACAGTACCCAGGACATCTTTGCGTTTTTGGTGCAGACCTATTTCGAGTCGGGTATTTCCGGCGTGCAGCCCAAAGTGTTGGTGCCTGATCTGGACAAGCTGGCCGGTGGCCGCAAAACCCTGCTCAGTTCCGACCTGATCGTAAAGTCCGGTGCTGATGAATACGCCCACCTGGCCCAGAATGAATTCCTCTGCATGGAAGCCGCGCGCATTGCGGGGCTGGAAACACCGCCATTCTGGCTGTCGGAAGGAGGCGATCTGTTTGTCATGGAACGCTTTGACCTGACACCGTCTGGGCGACTGGGTTTTGAAGACATGGCGGTGCTCTTGGGCCTCAACAAAGACCCCCATGACAATTACAAGTATTCCCAGAGCTACGAAACCCTGGCTACGGTCATTGACCATGTCTGTGCGCATGGCGAGCCGCTGCGCGAGCTTGAGCGGTTTTTCTCTTCGGTCTGCCTGTCAGTGATGGTGCGCAATGGCGATGCGCACTTGAAGAACTTCGGGGTGCTCTATACCCATCCTGGCGCGCGTGAAACGGTGCGGTTGGCGCCGGTGTTTGATGTGACTACCACCACGGTGTATGAGCACTACAACCCCAAGTCCGGTCGTTCATTGGTTGATCGCACGTTGGCAATCAAGATGAACAAGGTGAAGGCCTACCCGGATCGCCAGCAACTGATGGAGTTCGGTCGTAAACACTGTGCCGTGGAAAAGCCAGGGATAATCATCGAGCGAATCGCAGAGGCCATGTCCGAGGCGCTCGTCACCCATCAAGCCCGAATCGACGTTGAGCTGTTTTCGGCGATGCAGGCTGAATGGGATGCGGGGCGTGCCATGGCGTGTCATGACTCGTTGGTGGGCGGTATGAAACGAAAACCTGTGGTGAAAAAAACGCGGTAACTCGGTTTTTTGTGTGGCGAATCAAGTCGCCGTTTTTGCCAGCGGCTGCAACTTCGCCAGCTTCAACGCCACCAGCAGCGCAACGATCAACAGCGCAACGATAAACCCGCCAATCCCGTTCCACCCCGCGTAGTGCCAGAAAACCCCACCCGCCGTCCCGGCAATACTCGACCCAGCGTAGTAGCTGAACAGGTACAGCGACGATGCCTGCCCCTTGGCTTTCAGCGCACGCCGGCCAATCCAGCTACTGGCTACCGAATGGGCGCCGAAGAAGCCGAAAGTGAAGATCAGCATGCCGATGATGATCAGCGGCAGCGGGCTGAACAGGGTCAGGGTGATGCCGGCGAGCATCAGCACGATAGTGGCCCAGAGCACCCGGCGACGGCCCAGGCGGTCTGCCAGCGAGCCGATCTTCGCCGAGCTGTAGATGCCCGACAGGTACACCACTGACAACAGGCCGACCACCGCCTGGCTCATGTCATAAGGGGCGGCCAGCAAGCGGTAGCCGATGTAGTTGAACAGCGTGACGAAGGCGCCCATCAGTACGAAGGCTTCGAGAAACAGCCACGGCAGGCCGGCATCCTTGAAGTGCATGACAAAGCCATTGATCAGGTTGCGCGGCTTGAGGCTGCTGGCGCGGAAGTTGCGCGACTCGGGGAGGATTTTCCAGAACACCGTCGCGGCAATCAGCGCCAGCGCGCCGATGATCAGCATTGCCGTGTGCCAACTGACGAAATCGATCAGCACGCCGGTGATCAGGCGCCCGCTCATGCCGCCAATCGCATTGCCACCGATATACAGGCCCATGGCCAGGCCGATGTGCTGCGGATGGATCTCTTCACTGAGGTAAGTCATGGCCACGGCCGCCAAGCCACTAAGGGACAGGCCCAGCAGCGCGCGCAGCCACAGGATGCCTTCCCAGGTCGGCATCAGGCCGCTGGCGATGGTGCACACCGCCGCGCAGAACAGCGACGTGACCATCACTGGCTTGCGCCCCAGGCGGTCGGAAATCGGCCCGGTGATCAACAGGCCAAAAGCGAGCATCGCCGTGGAGACGGAGAGGATCAGGCTGCTTTGCGCGGCATTGATGGAAAATTCGTGGGACAACGCCGGCATCATCGGCTGTACGCAATACAGCAGGGCAAAGGTGGCAAAGCCGCCGGAAAACAGTGCCAGCACTGTGCGCATGAACATCGGCGTATCTTTTTCGATGTACACATCGTTGAGCTGCGCCACCACCTCGTCGAGGGCGGTGGGTGGCAGTTCCTGGGCGAGTGGAGCGACAGCAGATTTCACGCGGGACCTCGGGGGCAAAGGCTGCCAGGGCTGGCAATGAAAAAAGAATATAGCTGGCTAATGATTCTTTCCAATATATTGTTCGACCTGTTTGATAGCTTTTACGACCTAATGAGGTTTTCATGGAATTGCGCCACTTGCGCTACTTCATCGCCGTGGCTGAAGAGCTGCATTTCGGCAGGGCGGCCCAGGTCCTGGGTATCTCCCAGCCGCCGTTGAGCCAACAGATCCAGGCGCTGGAACAAGAAGTGGGCGCCCGCTTGTTTGAACGTACCAATCGTCGGGTAGAGCTGAGCGAGGCAGGGCGCTTGTTCCTCACGGAAGCCCGCCTGGTACTGGCCCAGGTCGACAAGGCCGCGGATGTGGCACGCCGGGCGCAGTTGGGGGAGTTGGGTGAGTTGAAGATTGGCTTCACCTCTTCGGCGCCGTTCAACTCCAGCATCCCACAGGCGATTTTCGCTTTTCGCCAGGCTTTCCCGGCAGTGCATCTGAACCTGCAAGAGATGAGCAGTACCGAGGTGGCGGGCGCGCTGGTGGACGAGTCGATCCAGGTCGGCCTGATGCGCCCGCTGCCGCTGCCGGACTCATTAAGTGTCGTGGAGCTGATGCGCGAGCCCCTGGTGGCGGTGCTGAGTGCCGGCCATCCGTTGGCCCAAGGCAGCGAACGTGGCCTGCACCTGACGCAGTTGGCTGACGAACCTTTTGTGTTTTTCCCACGGGCCTACGGCAGTGGTTTATATGCGCAACTGATCAACCTGGCCCGCGATGCCGGTTTCAGCCCGTATTTCGCACAAGAGGCCGGCGAAGCCATGACCATCATCGGCCTGGTGGCGGCGGGGTTGGGGGTGTCGGTGTTGCCGGCCTCATATCAGCGCATCCGCATCGACGGCGTGGTCTATCGCACCTTGCTCGACCCGGAGGCGGTGACAGCGGTGTGGCTGGTGCAGCGTAAAGACCAGCAGTCGCCCATGGCCAAGGCGTTTGTCGAGCTGCTGACGCGCAAGGCGTTGGTGTAGCGTAAGAGCTATCGAGCTTTAGCGAGGCTGCGATGGCGGCGGCACAGGCAAAAAATATGTTGCCTGACACACTGTCATCGCAGCCTCGCTGGTGAAAAATGCGGCATCAGAGCCTTTTCAGTTCTGCTTCGACGTCCCCGTCTCCTTGAACAACTGCTCCGCCGTACCCGCTTGCGCCGCGCCGCTTGCGCGCAGCCCGGCCATGATGTCGCGGTCGAGCATGCTCACCCAGCGGTTGTAGTTGCGATGAATCTTGCCGTCCTTGTAGCCCAGTTCCTGGCTGTCACGATAGGTGATGGCGTAGCGGGTGCCGGTGTAGCGAATGTCGATCTCGGCGTAGTAGCGGTTGCGCACGTTGATCTGGGCCTGGATCAGGCCTGGGTCGGCGCGCTGGACGGTCCAGTTGCGCTTGTCCAGGGCGGTGAGGATGCTCTGTTTCATTTTCTCTTCGCTGACCTGCTCGTTGGCGGCGAGTGCATGTTGGGTGTTGAGTACCGGCTTGCTGGTACAGCCGGCAGCGGTCAGCAGGGTCAGGGCGATGAGGGTGGCGCGTAGCAACGAAGACATTCCGTTCTCTCCAATCAATTAAAAGGCTTACTGCCAGCGGCGAAAGATCAGCGACGTGTTGACGCCGCCAAAGGCAAAGTTGTTGTTCATCACGTAGTCGTTGTGCATCTGGCGGAACTCGCCGCGCAGGTAATCCAGTTCGCCGCAGCGCGGGTCGACTTGGTCGAGGTTGAAGGTCGGCACGTACTGGTCGTGGTTCATCATCTCGATGCTGAACCACGACTCCAGCGCGCCGCAGGCGCCCAGGGTATGGCCCAGGAAGCTCTTCTGCGAACTGATGGGCATGCGGCTGCCGAACAGGCTGCTGGTGGCCAGGGTTTCGGCAATGTCGCCTTGTTCGGTGGCGGTGCCGTGGCCGTTCACGTAGCCGATGGCATCCGGCGTCAGGTTGGCATCTTCGAGGGCCAGCTCCATGGCCCGGCGCATGGTGACCTGCTCGGGACGGGTGGTGTGCTGGCCGTCGGCGTTGCTGCCAAAGCCGACGATCTCGGCATGGATATGCGCGCCACGGGCCAGGGCATGTTCCAGCTCCTCAAGCACCAGCATGCCGCCGCCTTCGCCGATCACCAGGCCGTCGCGGCCGCTGTCGTAGGGGCGAGGACTGGTTTGCGGGGCGTCGTTTTTCAGGCTGGTGGCGTAGAGCGCATCAAACACCATGGCTTCGGTGGGGCACAGCTCTTCGGCGCCGCCGGCGAGCATCAGCGGCAGGCGGCCGAACTTGATCGCCTCATAGGCATAGCCGATGCCCTGGCTACCGCTGGTGCAGGCGCTGGACGTGGGGATCAGGCGCCCGGTGAGGCCAAAGAAAATGCTGATATTGGCCGCTGTGGTGTGCGGCATCATGCGCACATAGGAGTTGGCGTTCAGGCCCTCGGCCACCGAGTTGAGCAGCATATTGCCAAAGGCCTTGATCTCATCGGTGCTGCCGGTGGATGAGCCGCAGGCCACACCCATGCGCCCATCCTTGATCGACGCATCGCCCAGCAGGCCGGCGTCCTGCAACGCCTGCTCGGCGGCCCACACGGCCAGGCGCGAGACCCGGCCCATGCTGCGCAGTTGCTTGCGGGTCCAGTGGGCCGGCACCACAAAATCGTCAATCGGCCCGGCCAGCCGTGTGTTCAGTTCGCTGAAGCGATTCCACTCATCCATGCGCCGGATGCCGCTGCGCTGGGCGCGGAAGTTGGCGGCGATGGTTTCCCAGTCGCAGCCCAGGGAGGTCATGCCGGCCATGCCGGTGACTACCACACGTTTCATCAGCACAGGCCCCCATTCACGGCCAGGACCTGGCGGGTGATGTAGCCGGCCTCGGCCGACATCAGGAAGTTCACCGCACTGGCGACCTCTTCTGGCGTACCCATGCGTTGCGCGGGGATCATCTTCATCAGTTCTTCCACCGGCACGTTCTCATCAAGCATTGCCGTGTCGATCAGGCCGGGGGCCACGCAGTTGACGGTAATCTTGCGCTTGCCCAACTCGATTGCCAGCGCCTTGGCCGCACCGATCAAGCCGGCCTTGGACGCGCTGTAGTTGACCTGGCCACGATTGCCGATCAGCCCCGAGACCGAAGTGATGCACACAATGCGCCCGGCCGCGCGGCGCCGGATCATCGGCATCATCACCGGGTGCAGCACGTTGTAGAACCCGTCGAGATTGGTGCGCATCACCACGTCCCAGTCGTCCTCCGACAGGGCTGGAAACGCGCCATCGCGGGTCAGCCCGGCGTTCAGCACTACACCGTAATAGGCGCCGTGGGCTTCAACGTCGGCTTCGAGGATCTGCTTGCAGGTGGCACGGTCTGCCACATCAAATTGCAACACCCGCGCCTTGCGGCCCAGGGCCTGGATTTCGACCTGTACGGCATCCGCCTCGGCGCGGCCACTGCGGCAATGCAGCACGATGTCATGGCCGGCCTGGGCCAGGCGCAGGGCGATAGCGCGGCCGATACCCCGGCTGGAGCCGGTGACCAGTACGGATTCAGTCATGACACGTGTCCTTCGATTCAGCTAAATAGTTGGCCGCCTGGGGCGGTCGAAATACGTTCAGGCGCGCGCTGGCCTGGATGCCGTCGCCGGTCAGGTGGCATTCGAACACACCCATGCCGTTGTCGTCTTCCAGTGAGCGCAGGCCGTGGATGGTCAACTCGGTGCCGGCGGGAAAGTGCTCGACGTTGCATTCGAACTTACGGGTGCCCAGCAGGAACCCCAGCTCGACTGCTTCGCCGTTCTGCCGAGCCCGGCAGCCGGCATAGGCGGCGACGCTTTGCGCCATCAGCTCGACGCCGACCCAGGCCGGCAAGCTACCGTCGGCACGGTTGAACAGGCCGCCGGGCTTGACGGTGAGGCGGGTGCGGATCTGCTCTTCATCGAACGCCAGCACCTGGTCGATCAGGATCATGTCCCCGGCGTGGGGCAGCAGTTCGGCGAGCGGCCAATTGATCATGGGGCGTCTCCGATAATCAGGCTGACGTTATTGCCGCCGAAGGCAAACGAGTTGCTCATCAGGCAGCGTGTTTGCAGGGTGTCGCCGACCTTGGCCCAATGCAGGGCGGGCAGCGCCGGGTCGGCTTGACCGTCCCAGACATGCGGCGGCACGCTACCTTCCATCAGGCTCAACCAGCAGAACGCCGCTTCCAGTGCACCCGCGGCACCGAGGGTATGGCCGGTCAGCGGCTTGGTCGAGGAACAGGCCACGCCAGCGGGAAACAGCGCTGCCACGGCCAGGCTTTCCATCGCATCGTTATGTTGGGTCGCGGTACCGTGCAGGTTCAGGTAACCGATCTGCGCGGGTGTCAATTTGGCGCTGGCCAGGGCTTTGCTCATCGCCTGCAATGCGCCCTTGCCGCTGGGCTCGGGGGCGGAAATATGGTGGGCATCGCAGCTCGCGCCACTGCCCAGCAAAGCGATCGGCGCCGGGCTTTTGCTCATCAGGAACAGCACCGCAGCCTCGCCGATGTTGATGCCGTTGCGGTTCACCGAAAACGGGTTGCAACGCTGGGCGGATACCGCTTCCAGGGAGGTAAAACCGTTGAGGGTCAACTTGCACAGGCTGTCGACCCCACCACACAGCACCGCATCGCACAGGCCCAGGTCCAGCAGGCGCCGCGCGCTCATCAGGGCGCGGGCGCTGGACGTGCAGGCGGTGGAAATCACATAGGCCGGGCCGCTCAGTTGCAGCCAGTCGGCGAGGAAATTGGCCGGGGCGCCGAGCTCTTGTTGCCGATAGTCATAATCTGCGGGGAAGTGCCCTTCACGCAGGTAGTCGGCGATACCGCGACTGGCCTCATCGATGCCCGAGGTGCTGGTGCCCAGCACGATGCCGATGCGCGAGGCGCCAAAGGTCTGGATCGCCTGTTGGATCGGGTCTTCGATCTGCAAGGCGGCCTCCAGCAACAACTGGTTGTTGCGACTGTTCTGTTGTGCCAGGTGCGGCGGCAGCGGCGCCAGTTCACCGGGCACGCTGCCCACCGGCAATACCCGCTCGGGCACCCAGCCGCTCTCGCTGCGCATGCCGCTGCTATCGCCGGCAAACAGGTTGCGCCGCACTTCGTCCTGGCCGCGACCCAGGGCACAGATGATCCCGAGGGCATTGAGGTAGGCCGTCATGGGGTGTTCCCAAGCGCGCTGACGCGATAGTTCAGATGTTGGCCAGGCATGCTCACGCTGAATGCCAAGGGCGCCTGGTAGATCACTTGCCAGTGCGGCTTGAGCACCCGCACGCCATCGTCTTCACGGGCTTGGGGGTAGTTGCCTGGCAGCTCGGCGGCGGGCGTCAAAGCAAACAGCAAGGCGGCAAACAACTCACGGGCCTGGGGATTGGGTGGCAGTAAACCATCCGCCTGCCAAGTACCCTCCACCAGCTTTTGCCGGGCCAGGGGGATGCCCAGCGGATCCATCAGCGACCAGCGCAAGGCATCGCCTTCGCGCTGGATCACCAGCAACCAGTCCTGGCGCTGGTCATCCTGTTCGCGCTCTACATGCAATTGCAGCGGCAGGGCCAGGCTTGGGGTGTGCACAGGCAGCGGCGGCTGGCTGGCGCAGGCGGCCAGCAGCAACAGGCAGCCGATCAACAGCGCACGGATCATGCTGCCGGGCCTGTGAGTGGCTTGCGTGCGACCACATTCACCAGGGTCTCTTCACGCTCGCCAAACGGCTTGGGCTGGCGCAGGCCCCAACGCTCCAACAGGCCGAAGTCCGCCGAGCGGCTCCACCACAGGTAGGGGTACGAGACATTCTGCGGGCCAAACTCAAAGCCCTGGTCACGGATCATCTCCAGGTACTCTGCGGCACTTTTCTGCACGTGCATCGGGTGGCGGAACAGCCAGCGAATCACCCAGGTGTCGATATAGGCTTCGGTGGACTCGGCAAACAGCAGGTAGCCGCCGGGCTTGAGCACCCGGTAGAACTCGGTCAGCGCCCGTTGCTGCTCCACCAGGTGGTGGAAGGTCTGGTGGCAGAACAGGATGTCGACACTTTCATCGGCCACCTCAAGGGTTGCGCAATCACTGCCGATCAATTCGATATCAATGCCCTGGCGCGCGGCTTCGGCACGGCTCAGATCGAGGCTGTGCGGGTCGGCGTCAAGGCCGATCAGGCGCTCGGGGGCGAATACCTGCTGCAAGTAGCGGAACGACTTGCCCTGGCCGCAACCGGCATCCAGCAGCACCGGTGCCTCAGGCAACGGGTCGCTGAACAGGTTGCGCAGGTCGTTGATCGCCACGCGCAATACGTGATGCTGCCAGGTGTGGCTGCGCAGGAACCAGAAGCCGAACCTGGTTTCTTCGACGTAGTTTTTGCTCAAGTACTCTTTTTGCACAGCCGAGCTGCTCATACGTTATCCCCAGCACAAATTTCCGAGAGCATCCGCAAGCGGCGCTTGGGTTCGCTGACAAATGGGTTGCGCTCGTCCCAGGCATAACCAGCGAGGATCGAGCTGATCATGCGGCGTATCTCCGGCGAGCTGCCAGGGTGGTAGATCACATCCTGGAACGTGCCGGCGTACCAGCCTTCGACGTAACAGCGGAAGGTATCGACTCCGCGTTTGAGCGGCTCGGCGAATTCGGTTTGCCAGTCGACGCTTTCACCCTTCAACTGGCGGTGCAAGAGGCCTGCGGCCATGCTGGCCGAGCGCATGGCGATGGTCACGCCGGAGGAGAACACCGGGTCGAGGAATTCGGCGGCGTTACCCAGCAGCGCGAAGCCCGGGCCATGCAGCGTCGTGACGTTGGCCGAGTAACCGCCGATGGTCCGCGCCGGAGTATCCCAGAGCGCGTTTGCCAGGACGCGGGACAGGCTCGGGGTTTGCTCGATAAAGCCGCGCAGGCAGGCATCGAGGTCGGCGTCGTGACCGTCGAAATGCGCCTTGGCCGCCACCACACCTACCGAGCAGCGCCCGTTGCTGAACGGGATGGTCCAGAACCAGATATCGCGCTGGGTCGGGTGGGTGGTGATGAGGATCTTGGTGCGGTCGAAGCCTGGGTGCTCGATACGGTCTTCGACGTGGGTGAACACCGCCTGGCGCAACGGAAAGTTCGAGGGTGCTTCCAGGTTCAGCAGGCGGGGCAGCACGCGGCCGTAACCGCTGGCGTCGAGCACGAAGCCGGCCTTGATGTGGTATTCGCGGCCATTCTCGCGGCGCACATGCAGGTAGCGGTGGCCGGCGGCGAAATCCACGCCGACCAGGGTCTGGCCGTAACGGATCTCTACGCCCTGCAACGCCGCCTGATCGGCCAGCAACTTGTCGAAATCGGCCCGCTGGACCTGGAAGGTCGTGGGCTTGCCATCGCTGAACGTATCGCCGAAATCGAAGGCACTGTAGCGCTCGCCCCAGGCAAACGCGGCGCCGGTTTTCAGCTGGAAACCGGCGGCGTTGACCGCGTCGAGCATGCCGGCTTCTTCGATAAAGTCGATGCAGTGGGACAGCAGGCTTTCGCCGATGGAAAAGCGCGGGAAGTGCTGGCGCTCGATGATCAACACATCATGCCCTTTACGCTTGAGCAACGCGGCCGCAATGGCGCCGGACGGGCCGGCACCGATTACCACGACCTGGCGATGTTCCATTTCAACTGTGGGCACTGTGGCTCCTTGCCGGGTTGGCGATCATCACATTCAACTCAATAAAATTAGTGGGCATCATTGCGCATGTTCCTGGCGGCCAGCCCACGGCGCCAGCATAAAGCTGAAGGCCAGGCCCAGGCTCACCGACAGGCCGAAGTTACTCACCGCCGGGGTGCTGGACACCGCCAGCAAACCAAAGGACAGCCAGGTGGTGACGGCGGCCAGCAACGTCCCCAGCAGGCTGACCGCGGCCCCGCCGATCTGTTCGCGCATGAGGATCGCATAGTCGACGCTGATCGCTGTTACCAGCAGCAGGCCGAACAGGCTGAACAGGGTCAGCGGCTGCCCCAGCCAACCGAGGCTGGCCAGGCTGCACAGGGCGGCCAGCAGCGGCAGCGCGACGATCCGCAGCGCGCCGCCCAGGCCAAAGGGCAGGATCAGCAGCAAGACGATCAGTACACAGGACAATAATTTCAATTCGGCGGCGCTGACCTGGGTCGCGGCAAAGACCTGGTTCAGGTCGCCGAGGCGATCCACCAGTTGCACGCCAGGCAAGTCCTGGGCCTGGATGCGTAATAGCGCCGGGTTGTTCAAGCCTTGCAGGCTGACCATGGCCGCCACGCCGCCATCGACATTGCCCAGCCACAACAGGCGCCAGGGCTCGGCCAGCGGGCCGGCCAGGGCAGTGTTGATATCTGCGGTGGGCAACGCCTGCAACTGCGCCAGCTCCGCTTGTAGGGCGCTGGCGGGGATGCCGAGGTCCAGCAGCGGTTGCCACAGCGCCGGCAATTGCTTCAGGGCCTCGCGCAGTTGTTGCTGTTCGTCGGGCGTGCTGACCAGTTGATTGAGCGCCAGGTAACCCTGGAGCTTGTCCATATGCACCAGTTGATCCAGGCGCTGGCTCAGGGCCGCCTGGCGTTCCAGCAACTGCTGTTGATTGTCCGCACGCACCAGGAAGAACTGGCTGGTGGGCTGGTAGCCGGTAATGCGTGCAATGGCCTGGGCTTCTTGCAGTAACTGCGGCGGCGCGCCGATCCATTGGCGAATATCGTTCTTGCTGTTCAACTGCAACAGGCCACCGGCACAAAACAGCAGGGCCAGCACCAGCAACGCCTGGCTCGGCAAGCGCTTGAGCAGCGACTCGCGCACCCCCAGCAGGAACTCGGCGACCCGCAGTGGCCATTGCGCCGGGCGCAGGTCCAGGCCGTTGAGCAGAGCCGGCAACAGGCACACCGCCGACAAATAGGCGCCGACCAGGCCTGCGGCAGAGAATACGGCGATCTGGGTCAGTGCCGGGAATGGCGTCCAGGCCAGGGCCAGGTAGCCGATGCAACTGGTGGCCAGGCTCAGGCTCAGGCCCGGCAGGGTCAGGCGCAAGGCCGGCCAACTGCGCCAGGGTTGCAGGCTCCAGCTCTTGGACAGGTAGTGCAGCGGGTAGTCGACCGCCACGCCGATCAGGCTCGCCCCCAGCACCAGGGTCATCACATGCATATGGCCAAACAGCGCCACGCAGGCCACTGCACCAAACAGCATGCCCACCAGAACCGGGACAAACGCCAGCAACACGCGCCAACGACGGAACGCCAGTAACAGCAACAGCAGGATGCCGACGGTGGCACCGCCGCCGACCCAGGTCATCTCCCGGCTTGCCTGTTGTTGGCCATTGGCCGCGTACAGCAGGCCGCTGGCGGCCAGCAGTTGTACGTCGTGCTTGGCGGCCTGTGCGCGGCTGGTTTGCAGCAAGTCGGCGACTTGCAACGGCAGTTTCATATCAAAGGCATTGCCCTGGGTGCGCGCACGCAGCAGCACCCAGCTTTTGCCGTCGGCATCGGCGATCAACGCGCCGCTACCGATATCCAGTTGCACCGCGCCGTGTTGCGGCTGGCTGCTCTGGATGCGTCCGGTCAGGCCCAGCCAATCATCCTGGCTTGGCACCAGGCTGAAGCCGGTGAAGGGGTCGAACAGTGATTGCACACGCTGCTGGATAAACGCTGCGGGTTCGGCGATCAACTGTTCGCGGTCCTTGACCGAGAGCATCGCCAGGCGCCCTTGCAACAGTTGCTCGCGCAGGGCGGGCAAGTCGGCCTGCAAGGTCCAGGTGACCTTTTCAAACAGGCCGCTGGCTTGCCACTGTTCGCCGAGTTGTTGGGCCATGCCCAGGGCTTGCTGGCGATCGGTATGCCCGACCAGCACCAGCATCTCGCGGTTCAGCGGCTCTTGCATGCGTTGTTCGGCCGCCAGCTCCAGCGCATCCGGCGAGTTGCCTGGCACCAGTTCCATCAGGTTGGCCGACAGCGGCGCGCCATGGCGCCACTGCCAGCCGGCCAGGGCCAGCACGGCCACCAGCAGGATCAGGAACAGGCGCGGCAACCAGCGCTCACTGGGCAAAGTCGTGTTGCTCCGCGTCGCTCAAAGGTTGCGTGCTGGTGCTGTCCTGCATGCGCAACACCGTGCTGTCGCCCTGGGTTTCCAGCAGCTCGATGGTGTGCACCAACTCGCCACCGTCGATATTGATCTGGGTGAACACCTGCTTGAGCAGCAGCGAGCGTGGGGTCAGCGTGAGTTTCCAGGCCGTGGCCGTGCCTTGCAGTTGCAACTCGAAGTCGCGCTGCAAGCCACTGCTGTCACCTTGCAGCACCGCGAGGAACAAACGGTTCTGCTCGGCGCCGGCGCTTTTGTTGGGCAGTGGCTGCCAGCCGTTGGCATCGCGGCGGGCAATGCCCTGGGCGTTGATGCGATAGTCCTGTTGCAGCGGGGTTTTCAGCAGCCAGAGCAGGCCGTGGTCCCGGGCCAATACGAAGGTGCCCTTGCTGGTCAGCGGCTGGGGCAGGGCGCGCAGGTGTTTTTCCTGGATGAAGTTGCCGTGGATCACCGAGGGCTTGGCCAGTTGATCGCTGAGCTGCTGCAAGTCAAAAGCATAAGCCCCAAAACTCAAAAACAACCCAACCCCTGTAGGAGCGAGCTTGCTCGCGAAAAACCTGAGGGCGCCGCGCAGTGTCAGGCACCCCGCGTTATCGTTGGCGACCATCGCGGGCAAGCCCGCTCCCACAGGGAAGTCCTTTCGACGCCCCTCTGTAGGAGCGAGCTTGCTCGCGAAAAACCCGAGGACGCCGCGCCGTGTCAGGCACCCCGCGTTATCGTTGACGACCATCGCGGGCAAGCCCGCTCCCACAGGGGTCAGCATTTCAGGGCCCTTTCGACGGCGGTGGTGAATACGCTGGGCGAGGCCAGTTGCATTTCGCGGCTGGCGATTTCGACGGCCACTTGCACGGTGCTGGCGCGGGTCAGGCGTTCGCCGCTGGCAAGGTCGGTGATCAGGTAGTTGACCTTCAAGCGACTCTCCCACTCCACCAGGCTGGCGCGCACGTTGAGGGTCTGGCCAAAGGTAGCGCCACGCACGTAGCGCAGTTGCATGTCGATCACCGGCCAGGCGTAGCCCGACTCAAGCATGGCCGTGTAGTTATGGCCGAGCTTGTCCAGCAGCGCGCAACGGGCGATTTCCAGGTATTTCACGTAATGGCCATGCCAGACCACGTTCATCGTGTCGATGTCGAAGAACGGCACGAGAATCTGTGTGTCGCAGTGCAATACGCCGGGGCTACGCATGCAGCCTCCAGTGTTGCGCGGCGATGCGTTGCAGACACAGGCGCAGTTCGCCTTCCAGGGCGCGGTCTTCAATTACCGGGGGGAAGTCCTTGGCCAACTCGCTGTGCATCGCGGCCAACGCTGGCGGCAACGGACGTGCATCGGCGACCTGGGCGCGCAGCCACACGCCCTGGTTGGCGGCGAGCAAGGTAGCGGCAGCGACCTGTTCGGTCAGCTCCAGCACGCGGATTGCATCGCGGGCGGCAATGGTGCCCATGCTCACCTTGTCCTGGTTGTGGCACTCGGTGGAGCGCGAGAACACGCTGGCCGGCATGGTGTTTTTCAACGCTTCGGCGGTCCAGGCGCTGGTGCCGATCTGCACAGCCTTGAAGCCGTGGTTGATCATCGCGCGATCCGCCGGGGCGCCCGACAGGTTGCTCGGCAAACCATGGTTGTAGCGCTCGTCCACCAGCAGTGCCAGTTGCCGGTCAAGCAGGTCGGCGACGTTGGCCACCAGGTTTTTCAGGCTGTCCATGGCAAAGGCGATATGCCCGCCGTAGAAGTGCCCGCCGTGCAGCACGCGCTCGGCTTCGGCGTCGATGATCGGGTTGTCGTTGGCGCTGTTGAGTTCGATCTCGATAAACGAACGCAGCCAGTTCAAGCTGTCGGCCAGTACACCAAGGACGTGGGGCGCGCAGCGCAGCGAGTAGCGGTCCTGCAGGCGGTGCAGCGGCGCGGTCGGGGCGTCGATGGCCAGGTCCTTGCGCAACCAGGCCGCAACCTGCATCTGGCCGGGATGCGGCTTGGCGGCGAACAGGCGCTCGTCAAAGTGCTCCGGGTTGCCTTGCAGCGCCACCACGTTCAACGCGGTGATGCGCGTGGCCAGTTGCAGCAGGTAGTCGGCGCGGGCGAAGGCCAGGCAGGCGAGGCCGGTCATCACTGCGGTGCCGTTCATCAGTGCCAACGCTTCCTTGGGGCGCAGCACCAACGGGGTCCAGCCCAGTTCGCGATGCACATCACCAGCCTGGCGGCGCTCGCCGCGAAACAGCACTTCGCGCTCGCCGGACAAGGTCGCGGCCACATACGACAGCGGTGTCAGGTCGCCGCTGGCACCCACCGAGCCTTCTTCGGGGATCAGCGGCAATATGTCGTGTTCAAGGAACGCATGCAGGCGCTCCAGCAGTTCAACCCGCACCCCGGATACGCCATGGCACAGCGACTGCAAGCGCGCCGCCAGCACCGCACGGGTGGCCTGGGCGTCGAGCAGCTTGCCCAGGCCGCAGCCGTGGAAGGTGTACAGGTGACGGGGCAGTGCCTCGACGTGCTGCAACGGGACCGCGACCACGCAGGAGTCGCCGTAGCCGGTGGTCACGCCGTAGATCACGCCTTCCTTGTCCAGCAGCGAATCGAGGAACTGCGCGCCCTTGGCGATGCGCTGGCGGTACCCGGCGTCGTCTTGCAGGCGGGTGGGCGCCTGACGGTTGGCCAGGGCCAGCACGTCTTCGATGCGCAAAGGGAGTTCGCCGAAGGTTACCGGCTCAAGCAGATGCGTCGTCATCGGTCTTCCAGAAAGGGTAAAAGTTGAACCATTGTTGGGGTGCTTGCAGGCAGAACTGGCCCAGGCGCTCGGCATAGCGGGCGGTCCAGTGGGCGATCACGTGCTGGCGGTCGCTGCGTTTCCATTCGATCAATTGCGCAAAGGGCTCGATGATCAGGCGATAGCGGCCCTGGTGCTTGAGGCACATCAGCAGGTTGACCGGGCATTTGAGCAGGCCGGCCAGCAGCCACGGGCCTTGGGGGAATGCCGCGTCATGGCCGAGGAAGTCCACGCGCACCGTGCGTCCACCGTGCAATGGTACGCGGTCACCGGCAATCGCCAGCCATTCGCCGTCGTCCAGGCGCTGGCTGAGCAGCAGCATCACTGCCGGGTCCAGCTCGCTGACCTGGATCAGTCGCAAGTTGTTCGCCCCGGCTTCACCCAGCAGGCGGTTGAACTGTTCGGCATGCTTGGTATGCACCAACACGTTCATGGTGACTTTCTCGCCAAGCTCCGCGAGGGCGCGGCACACTTCCAGGTTGCCCAGGTGCGCACCCACCAGCATCTGCCCGCGCTCGCCGCGCAGTTGCCCGCGCAGCTGCGCCGGGTCGATGATTTCGATCTGTTCCAGGCGCAGCTTGCCATTCCATACGTCGAGCTTGTCCAGCAAGGCGTCGGCGAAGGCCATGAACTGGCTAAAGACCCTTGTGTGGCTGGGGCGCAGGTCGTTGCGCCCGCTCCAGTCGGCCAGGCGCTGCTGGTATTGCCAGATGCTCCGGCGCGCGGTGCGGCCAAACAGGAAAAAGTACAGGACGATGCCATACAGCAGCGGGCTCAGCAGCCGGCGCCCGAGCACTTTGGCGGCGAACGCGGTGAGTTTCATCAGCCAGAAACTGCCGCGCTCCTGGCGGTCGGCCCAATGCCGGGGGCTGTCGCTCATGCCTGCCACCGTCGCCACAGAATCAACGGCGCACGCATCAACATGCCGAAGAACAGCCGGGTGTGCATCGACGAAATCAGCAGGTTGTCGTGGAACAGCCGAAAGTGCGAGAGGCCATCGGCCGGGTAATGCACCTTGGTCGGCAGCCAGCGCATCGGCTGGTTGCGCCACGACAGGCGCACCACGATGTCGGAGTCGAAATCCATGCGCTTGCCGATCCGCGCCGAGTCCATCAGCGTCAGTACCGGTGGCAGTGGGTAGATACGAAACCCGCACATTGAATCGCGGATCTGCAACGACAGGCTGTTGATCCACACCCAGACGTGGGTCAGGTAACGGGCGTAGAGGCGGCCCTTGGGCACGCTGTCGTCGTATTCGGGGTAGCCGCAGATCAATGCGTCGGGGTGCGCGCGCGAGGCGTCGAGAAACAATGCGACTTCGCGCAGGTCGTGCTGGCCGTCGGCGTCCACTTGCAGGGCGTGGGTGAAGCCCAGGCGTGCGGCTTCGCGAAAGCCCGCCATCACCGCTGCGCCCTTGCCCTGGTTGGTGGGCAGGCTCAGCAGCGATACGTTATCCAGGGTCGCCAGTTGCGCCAGCACCGCGGCGCAGGCCGGGCTGCTGCCGTCGTCCACCAGCAGGCAGGGCAGGCCGTGCTCCAGCAAGTTGCGGACCACGGCGGGCACGGCGGCTTCGTGGTTGTAGACCGGGATCAGGGCGCAGGGGTTATGCATGAAAATTCTCCAGCAAAATTCGCCCGCTGGAACATGCCGCACTGTCATTGCGATACGCGAAATACAACTTGCCGCGCTCACGGTCAAAACGCAGGTGCAGTTCGATCACATCGCCGGGGCGTACCAGTTGCTGGAACTTGAGGACTTCCATGCCGGCAAAGGTCGGCGGTAGGTCGAGTAGTTGCTGGCCCAGATTGAACGCCCATTCCACCTGCACCACTCCCGGCAGCACCGGTGTGTGCGGGAAGTGTCCGCTGAAATAGGCCAGGTCCGGCGGGATGCTCAGTTGCAGGGTCCACTCGCCGTCGTTCTCGGTTTGCGCCAGGACTTCCGGGGCCTTGGGCCGAGGCGCCAACAGCAGTGCCTCGACTTGCGCCTGGGGCAGCTTGCCTTGGGTATTGAGCGGCAACTGGCGCAACAGGCGCCAGCGGCGGGGCAGGGCCAGGGCTTCGCAGTGTTGGCCCAGGTGTTGGCGCAGGGTCTGGGTGACGGTGCGCCGGCCCTGGTTGCGCAAGGCGTGCAGGCCGTCGCCACTGAGGACCACCAGGGCGCCCAGCGAGGCGCGGTTTTCCTGGACCACGCCCAGGCGTGCCTCGGCGACCCAGGCGTGCTCCGCCAGGGCTTGTTCGAGCATCGGCAGGGAGATGCGTTTCTCTTCCAGCTTGACGATTCGGTCCAGCCGTCCCAGCAGCTCAAAGCGCCCGTCGGCGTGGATCAGGGCGGCGTCGGCGGTCTGCTCCACATGCCCGGCCGGCAGGTACGGCGAGGCAATGCGCAACGCGCCGTCGGCGTCTTGGCTCAGTTGCACTTCGGCAAACGGCTGCCACGGCGTTTGGCCTTGGCGCCAGGCAATGCCGCCGGTTTCCGAACTGCCGAGGATCTCGGTCGGCCACTGTTGCAGGCGTTGCTGCAGGCTCTGGGCAGCGTCTGCGGGCAGTGCGCCACCGGAGGAAAACACCCGCTTGACCTGGCTCAGTGCCGGCCAGTCGAGGTTGTCGCCCATGCGCTTGAGCAGCGCCGGGCTGGCGACCCAGGCAAAGTGCGGGTGCTCGCGGCTGGCGCGTTGCAAGTCTTCCGGGAACGGCAGTTGCTGGCGCACAAAGGTACGGCCGGCGCACAACGGCCACAGCACGCGAAACAGCAAACCGTAGATGTGCTGGGTGGCGACGCTGCCGATGATGCAGGCCTGGCCGAGGTCGGCGCCCCACAGGGTTTCCAGGGCCTGGACCTCATTGGCCAGTTGGCGCAGGGTTTTGTCGATGCGCTTGGGGGCGCCGCTGGAGCCGGAGGTGCACAGGCTCAATTGGCACACATCCAGGTCGAGGGCTGCGGCGCTGAGTGGCGTTTGGTAGAGCGCCTCAAGGTCGTCGGCTTCGCTCAGCCAGGCGTCCACCTCATTGGCCCAGCGTTGGCGGGTCTGGGGCTGCAGGTCGGCAGGCAGCAATACGCTGACCCCGGCACGCCAGGCACCTAGCAAGGCCACAGCCAGCAGGCCGGCATCGGTCAGGTGGACGGCCAGGCGCTGGATGCCACGGGTTTGCAGCCCGGCCGCCAGGCGCAGGGCCCGCTCGCACAGCTGTGCGTGATTCATCGAAGGCTCGGTGGTGACCGAACGCAGTTGCACAGGCTCAAGCAACAGGTGCTCAAGATTGACCCAATTCATACGCGGCCTCGAACCCTTTGTCGTACCAGCCATTCCACGGCAAACAACAGGCCCATCAAGCCATAGGCGATCAGACCGTTGTACAACATCCACCAGCTCAGCGGTGCCCACAGGGTGAGCGCGGCGGCGAGCAGGCCGTTACACAAGAAAAATACACTCCACACCACGGTGACCTTGCGTGTGTACGCAATGGCTTTCTCGGGCAATTGCGGGTCGCTCAGGCGTGCCAGGCGCTCGACCATCGGCGGGCCGTATTTCAGGCTCAGGCCGAACAGCGCCAACATGAAGACGCTGACCAGGCTCGGGTACCAGCGCAGCATCTGCGGGTTGTCGAACCAGGCCAGCAGCAGGCAAAACACGACCGCTACAAAGGCCATCCAGCCGCTGCCGGGGCGCCGTGCGCCGGTCAGTGCGCGCAGCAGCCACAGGCTGGCCAGCAGCAGGCCGAATTGCCACGGGGCGAAATGCTCCGTGCCGTAATACACCGCAAAAGGATACAGCAGCCCTACCAGCAACAGGCCAAGGCCGATCAGCCGGCTCATGCGGCCGGTTGGACCAGACGGTAGACCGCCTCGACCACGTCATTGACCGTACGCACGGCCTTGAACTCTTCGGCGGCGATTTTCTTGCCGGTCTGGCGCTTGATGTGGTCGATCAGGTCCACCGCGTCGATGCTGTCGATTTCCAGGTCCTGGTACAGGTTGGCGTCGAGGGTGACCCGTGCCGGGTCCAGTTCAAACAATTCCACCAAGGCATCGCGCAGGGTGTTGAAGATATCGTCACGAGTTTGCATGGTTAAGTCTCAAGCTGCCTGTCTGGCCGTGACGAACGCCGCGAGGCTGGCCACGTTGATGAAGTGATTGCGGGTGTCCTTGGCGTCGGCATCGATCTTGATGCCGTACTTTTTCTGAATCGCCAGGCCCAATTCCAGGGCGTCTACCGAATCCAGGCCCAGGCCTTCGCCGAACAGGGTTTGCTCGCTGCCAATGTCGCAGGCGTCGATGTCTTCCAGGCCCAGGGCCTCGATGATCAGGGTTTTAATTTCGTGCTCAAGGCTGTTGGGGTTGCTCATCTTCGGCGAGCTCCTTAATGAAATAGTGATGCAGGTAATCGTTGAGCTTGCGTGAGGCCTGGGGTGCGGGCCCTTGTGAGGCGAACACCTGTGGGTCTATATCGGCACCCACCTGCAAACTGAAGTGAAAGCGGCGGTGGGGGATGCGATACCAGGGCTCGGCCTTGGTCAGCGTGGTCGGGCTGACCTTGAGCACCACGGGGGTGATGATTGTCGCACCCCGCAGGGCGATGGCGGCGGCCCCGCGATGAAAGGCCGGCGCTGCGCCTGGCACGGTGCGGGTGCCTTCGGGGAAGATAATCAGGGTCTGGCCGCCCCGCAGGGCGCCCGCAGCGGCATCGAGCATGTCGATGCTGCCGTCATTGCTGATATAGCCGGCATCGCTCACCGGGCCGCGGGTGAAGGGGTTCTGCCAGAGGCTTTGCTTGACCACGCAATTGGCCTGGCGCACCAGGCCAATCAGCACCACGACGTCAATCAGCGACGGGTGGTTGGCGATGATCATTTGCCCGGGACGCCCGAGTTTTTCGGCACCTTCAACGCTGTAGGTCAGAATGCCGGCGCGGTACATCATGTTGATAAAGAACCAGAACAACCGCCCGATGGTCAGGCGCGCCCGCCGTTGGTGCTGCTGTGCGTCCCCCGGTAGGCAACTGAGCAGCGGAAACACCAGCAGGCGCAGGCACAGGCCGCCCAGGCCGAACAGCACGAAGCTGGCCGCCGTGGCAAACAGGCGCCAGTAGTAGGCGTCCCGGGGTTTGTCGGTCAGTGTTTGCGTTGCCAGTTCCATACTCGGTTCTTCCAGGCATGTTGGCAGGCGCCTTGCTCGGTGAGCAGGGTGCGCAGCAGGTTCAGGGCGTGGGGCCACTGGGTGTTGGTCGGTTGGACAGTCGCAGTGTGCAGCGCCAGTTGCCATTCGTCGCCTGGGGTCAGCAACAGGCCCAGGGCATAAGGGAACGGCACGTCGTTGATCCAGCTGGCATAGGCTTGGGGTGGCTGTTCTTCGGTGATCACCAGCAGCACGGCCGGTGCGCCTTCGTTGAGCAGGGCTGCAGCTTCCAGCATGCCGTGCTCCAGGCCATCGCCTGCTGCGGCCAGGGCGGTCATTTCACTGGTTTCATTGCGCAGGATCGACCACAGGCCAATCACCGCGTTGTGTACCGACAGGCTGAACTGGGTGGGCGACAGGGGCTGGTCATTGGCCAGGTCGCTGAGGATATCCAGGGTGCGCGGGGTTTCGCCATGGCGTGAAACAAACACCAGTGGCAGGTCCTGCAGGCCTTCGGCCAATGGCCAGCCGACACTGAAGGCCATCCGGGCCAGGCGGCTCAGGCGCCGGCGTTGCATGGCGGGCAGAAAAGACACATCGGGCGCAGCATCGCTTTGGGCCAGCAACGTCGGGGCCTGGCACCAGTCGCGCCAGGCATCCACGCTGTCGAGCCCAGGGGCCCAGGCGCGCCATTGGGCGATGTTGAAGTTGATCACTGAGAAAATATCCCGCCCCTGCGGGCTTCCTTGTGCTGCAAATTGCCCATGAAACCGGGGCATGGCGCGATGGCCGAGTGGCGCGCATTATCCCGGTGCGGTGGGGTTCTAGCAAACTTTGGTAAAGAATTGTTCACGGGATATTACAAATTTTCTGAAAAGAATCACTGATTGTCCGTTATGGCGGTGGGGGCGAATATCAGAAGGCTCCTACTTTGTAGGGCTGCTACAGGTTTGTGAGGTGAGATCTAGCCGTCGATGTTGTAGTACAGGAGTGAACAAGGTAGCTAACCGGCGCTTTTGCCCTCTACACTCGATCATTCATTGATACACGGAGGTTTTTCCATGCGGCGCGTGGTGTTCAATCAAAAAGGTGGTGTTGGAAAATCCAGCATCGCCTGCAATCTGGCGGCGGTCAGCGCCAGTGAAGGCTATCGAACCCTGTTGGTGGACCTCGATGCGCAGGCCAACTCGACCCAGTACCTGACGGGACTGACGGGCGATGATATCCCCATGGGCATTGCCGATTTCTTCAAGCAGACCCTGTCTTCCGGGCCGTTTTCGAAGAAAAACCAGGTCGATATCTACGAAACCCCCTTCGACAACCTGCACGTCATCACCGCCACCGCAGAACTGGCAGACCTGCAGCCCAAGCTTGAGGCCAAGCACAAGATCAACAAGCTGCGAAAGCTGCTCGATGAGCTGGCCGAGGATTACGACCGAATTTACCTGGATACGCCGCCGGCCCTGAACTTCTATGCGGTTTCCGCGCTGATTGCAGCTGATCGCGTATTGATCCCGTTCGATTGCGACAGCTTCTCGCGCCAGGCGCTGTACGGCCTGCTGGCGGAAATCGAAGAACTCAAGGACGACCACAACGAAGGCCTGGAAGTGGAAGGCATCGTGGTCAATCAGTTCCAGGCCCGGGCGAGCCTGCCACAGCAAATGCTCGATGAGTTGATTGCCGAAGGCCTGCCGGTGCTGCCGGTGTACCTGGCCAGCTCGGTGCGCATGCGCGAGTCCCACCAGGAAAGCAAACCGCTGATCCACCTCGACCCGCGACACAAACTCACCCGACAGTTCGTGGAACTGCATAACCTGCTGGAAAACACCTGATCTGAAGGGTGAACCGGCCTCCTACAGTGAGGGGGTCATACTCCCTGGCTGCGCAACCAGCTCATCAACTGTGGTAACGCCAATGCCCCGCTCTGGCGCGCCACTTCCCGGCCGTTCTTGAACAGGATCAGGCTGGGAATCGAGCGAATCCCCAACTGCGCCGAAAGCTGCTGGTTGGCTTCGCTATCGAGCTTGGCCAGGCGGTACTTGCCCGCCAACTGCCCAGCCGCCTGTTCAAACACCGGCGCAAACGATTTGCACGGCCCGCACCACTCTGCCCACACATCCACCAGCAGCGGCAAGTCGCCCTTGATCTGGCTGGAATAGTCGCCCTGTTTCAGGTCAAACGGTTTGTTCAGCAGCACCGGCTGCTTGCAGCGACCGCACTTGGGCGCATCACCCAGTCGTTCGTGGGGGATGCGGTTGAGGCCGTTGCAATGAGGGCAGGGGATTACCAGGGGATCGGACATGGTGGGGTTCCGTTGAAGTTGCCAATGAACTCTATTTGGAGCCAAGACCGAAATTATCAAGGCTCGGCGGTGGCGACGCATGTGTTCACATTTTTGCCTGTACGCACGTTTGGCGGCTTATCTAGGCTACGTATGCAAGTTTGAGATTGCACCGCTGGTCTGCTGAGCGCCTATCGCATATTGCGATAATCTGATCCCGAGACTAACCTCCATAGCAAGATGCGATAAGGATATTGCATGCGAGTAATCAGTGTGAGACCCATTCGAAATGCCAAGGATAAATGGCCGCACTCAGCCAGTGCTCTGGATGAGTGGTATCGCAAAGTCAGGGTTATTACCCCGGAGGACTTCGCGGCATTGCGATCGGTTTTTCCTTCAGTGGACAAGGTCGGGTCGTTGCATGTCTTCAATATCGGTGGCAACAAACTGCGGCTCATAGCCGTTGTGCGCTACCGCATGCAGCGCCTCTACATTCGGTATGTTCTGGACCATCGTGAATATGACAAGGGCAAGTGGAAGGAGTGACAGGAAAATGAGCGTATTGATTGAGCAGGCCGTTGAGCACTGGGAGTTCGTGTCACCGCTGTTGCGCAAGCCCAAAAGCGAGGCTGACTACGATGTGCTGGTCGAGTCCCTAGACGAGTTGCTGGACATTGTCGGGGACGACGAAACCCACCCCCTGATGGGGTTGGTGGATATTATCGGCGACTGGGTCGAGGCCTACGATCTGGAGCATTGGCCGATACCCGAGGTGAGTGGTGTCGAAGTGTTGCGGTCAATGATGCAGGAGCACGGTTTGACCCAGAGTGATTTACCGGGAGTTGGTCCTCAATCGGTGGTCTCTGAAATTCTCAGTGGCAAGCGCCAGCTCAACGTGCGACAGATTCGTTGGCTGGCAGAGCATTTTAAAGTGCCTGTGGATATGTTCATCTGAAAAGAGCTATGACGAACAACTGATCTCCAAATGCTTGCCCCAATCGGGCGGTCGCTGCGCGTACTGCTCCATCCCTGCCTGTTCTTCAAATGGCTTGCTCAACACCTCATGTAGCCTTCGCACTTCACGGTAGTCGCCTGACTCGGCGGCGGTGATGGCGTTTTGTGCAAGGTAGTTGCGCAGGATGTACAGCGGGTTCACTGCGTGCATCCGCTCGCGGCGTTCTGCCTGGAGGCTGTTGCCATCGCGCTCGACACGGGCTTTGTATAGGTCTGCCCAGGTATCGAACCCATTGAGGTCAACAAAGTCATCGCGCAACTGCGCCACGGCCAGTGCGGCAGACTCATCTCCCAGGCGGCGGAAGAACAAGGTGTAGTCCACGCCGCTGTTCTGCATCAATTGCAGCAATCGCTCCACCAGTTTCTGGTCGTCGTCTTCGGCGCTGGTCAAACCCAGGCGGCGGCGCATCAGGTCCAGGTAGTGGGCCTGGTATAGCGGCAGGTACAGGCCGAGGGTTTCGCGCAGGGCGTCAACGCTGATATACGGCGTCAGCGCCTGGGCCAGGGCGCTGAGGTTCCACTGGCCAATCGGTACCTGGTTGCTGAAGGAGTAGCGGCCTTCATGATCGGAGTGGTTGCAGATGAAATGGGCGTCGAAGTCATCGAGGAAGGCAAATGGCCCGAAGTCGAAGGTAATGCCCAGGATCGACATGTTGTCGGTGTTCATCACCCCATGGCAAAAGCCATAGGCCTGCCATTTGGCGATCAGTTCGGCGTTGCGCTCGACGATCTCGCGGAACATCGCCAGGTAGGGCTCGGGTTGTTCCTGGCACTCGGGGAAGTGCAGGTTCAGGACGTGCTCGGCCAGTTGCTGGTGCAACTCGGTTTTCTGGGTGTAGTAGAAGTATTCGAAGTGCCCAAAGCGGATATGGCTCGGTGCCAGGCGCAGGACCATCGCGGCGCGCTCCTGTTTTTCGCGCCACACCGGGGTGTCGGAGCCGATCACGCACAGGGCGCGGCTGCTGGGAATGCCCAGGGCATGCAAGGCTTCGGAGGCGAGAAACTCGCGGATCGAGGAGCGCAGCACCGCACGGCCATCGCCCATGCGCGAGTAAGGCGTTTGCCCGGCGCCCTTGAGGTGCAAGTCCCAGTGTTCGCCCGCGGCGTTATACACCTCGCCCAGCAGCAAGCCCCGGCCATCCCCCAGTTGCGGGTTGTAGGAGCCGAACTGATGCCCCGAATAGACCATCGCCCGCGGTTCGGCTTCGGCCCACAGCTTATGGCCGCTGAACAGTTCGGCGAATACCGGTGTTTGGGCGATAGCCGGGTCGAGATCAAGCAGGGCCATGGCCGCATTGCTTGCCACCACCAGGCGCGGGGCGTCGATGGGTTCGGGCAGTACGTGGGTTGAGAAACCATCGCCCAGGCGGGCGAAGCGGTTGTCGAAGGTCAGTTCGTCGAGGGCTTTCACTGGCCGTCTCCAGCAGAATGTCCGAGCATTCTGCTGGGGATAGCGCGGTTAGTCGAGTTTGGTGGGCGGTGGTGGTTGTG
Organism: Pseudomonas sp. TAE6080; assembly: GCF_018732265.1. Lineage (NCBI taxonomy): Bacteria > Pseudomonadati > Pseudomonadota > Gammaproteobacteria > Pseudomonadales > Pseudomonadaceae > Pseudomonas > Pseudomonas sp. TAE6080. Next base: position 59,508 of record NZ_JAHIDY010000011.1, on the reverse strand, counting down.
GCGAACCGTCATTCGCCGGTTTGCTCAGGGGCTCGATTTCCACCAGCTTGTATTCCTGGCCGTGCAGGTTCTTCAGGTAGACCTCCATCTGGCGGAACGAAATGTTGATGCTCTGCTTCTTGAACTCACGGTTGATGAAGCGGTTGACCTCATCGATCACCGGGTTACGGTCGCCCAGGTCGCGCACATGCATGCGCAATTCGTGGTCCAGGGTGCTTTCGCCGAAGTTGAGGAAGTACACGTGGGGTTCCGGATCCTTCAGTACCCGTGGGTTATCCCTGGCGGCCTTGAGCAGCAAGTCCTTCACCAGGTCCAGGTCGGAGCCGTAGTCCACGCCCAGCTTGAGGGTAACCCGGGTGATGGTGTCGGTCAGCGACCAGTTGATCAGTTGCCCGGTGATGAAGGTTTTGTTCGGGACAATGATGTCCTTGCGGTCGAAGTCGGTGATGGTGGTGGCGCGGATGCGGATCTTGCTCACCGTGCCCGACAGGTTGCCGATGGTGATGGTGTCGCCAATCCGTACCGGACGCTCGAACAGGATCATGATGCCGGAGATGAAGTTGGCGAAGATCTCCTGCATGCCGAAACCCAGGCCCACCGACAGTGCGGCCACCAGCCATTGCAGCTTGTCCCAGCTCACCCCGAGGGTCGACAGGGTGGACACGAAACCCACACCGGCAATCACATACGATAGCAAGGTGGTGGTGGCGTAGGCGCTGCCCTGGGCCAGGTCGAGTTTGGACAGAACTAGCACTTCCAGAAGCCCCGGCAGGTTGCGCGCCAGGGCGAAGGTGATGCCGATGATGATCAGTGCGCCGAGCATGTCGCCGATGCTGATGGGCACCATGCTGATATTGGCGCCGGTGCCGCTGGTGTATTCGTAGAGGGTGACGTTGTCCAGGTAGGAGAACACCGAGATCAGGTCCGACCAGACCCAGTACAACGCGGCGATAAAGCCGCCGAGCAGGGCCAGGCGAATCAGGCGCATGGACTGTTCGTTGACCTGTTCGATGTCCAGGGTCGGCTCTTCGACCACCACTTCGCCATCGCCGGCTTCCTTGGCAGCCTGGCGCTTGGCCAGGGCCCGGGAGTAGGCCAGGCGCCGCGCGGCAACGCTCAGGCCACGGACGAAGGTGGCTTCGATCACCAGCCAGAACATCAGCAGGTACAGGGTGTTGATCAGGCGATCACTGAGCTTGAGGGCGGTGTAGTAGTAGCCAAAGCACACGGCGATAAACAGGGCGATGGGTAGCGCGGTAAACAGTACGCCCACCAGCTTGCGAAACAGCGAGGCTTTCTCATGGGTCGGGCTGTTGAGCAACAGGCGGCTGAGCAGCCAGGCCATCAGCCCATAACAGGTCAGGACTACGGCGATACCCAGCACATCGTCTGCCAGGGCGGCAGGTTGATGTTCGGCGATCGACACCACGGCCACCAGCGCCAGGACCACCAGCCCCAGCTTGCGGATCCAGCCCTGGAGGAATTCGACCTGGGGCTTTTCCCAGCGGAAATGCAGCTCGGCCACACCGCCCGGCGCCAGGATCCGATAGGCGGTGTAGAACACCAGCCACGCCTGGGCGATCTGCACCAGGGCCATGCCCAGGTTGGCGTTCTGCCCACGGGCGTCGATTTGCAGGGCGTAGCCGCACAGCGCCAGGCCGAGGCTCACCGGCAGAGCCAGGAAGATGTTGACCAGGATTGCGATGGGGGTGTGCCACTGGCTGTCACGTTTGAAGTGACCGATATCCATGTGGATCTTTTTCAGGCGCTCGTACAGGTTGCTACGCCGCCACAACAGTGCGCCGATCAACAGCAGCAGGGGCAAAAACAGCAGCGGGCGTTGGGTCAGGCCGTCATACAACTCGCTGAGGCTGGAAGCCCAGGGCAGGGTGTCGACCTGCTTTTCCAGGCGGTTGGGTACGGTTTCCAGCCATTCGATGTCCAGCGGTTTGTTGCTGGGGATCCAGAACATCTGTTCGTCGAGGGTCGCGCGCAGGCTGGCGGCGGTACTCAGCAGCTGTTTCTGGTTCAGTTGCAGGGTGATGGATTCATTGAGCAGCGCGCTCAGTTCCCGGCTCAGGCGCTCCAGCAGGTCGCTGCGGGTCACGGCCAGCTCCATCAGGGTGCGGCGCAGCTGTGGCGTAACCTGATCCTCTGGCTGATTGGCCAGCAGGTTTTCGACGTAGGTGCTCGGCGAGCTGATCAGTTCACGCTGCTGGTTGACCTCGAACTGGTACAGGCGAATGTTGGCAATATCGTCGGCCAGATCGCGGTCGACCTTCAGGCGCGGCAGTGCCTGCTTCTGCTTGTAGAGGATTTTCGACAGCAACAGGCTGCCCTTGAGCACGTTGATCTGCTCGTCCAGGGCCGAGTCGCTTTGGGTTACGTTGTCCAGCAGCTGTTTGGTCTGCAGGTTCTGCTGGGTCAGCTCATTGAGCCGGTCGGTGCTCTTGAGCAGGTAGTCAGAGAGTTTCAGGTTGGCCGCACTTTCCGTCGCCAGCAGGCTGCTGCCGCCGGCTTTCTGCGCTTCGATGGACTGCTGGGTCACGGTTTCCTGGGACTGGGCCAGGCGTTTCTGGTTGATCAGGGTTTGCAGGTCCTGGATCTCCTGCTCCAGGCGGGCGGTTTTTTCCACTGCCAGGTCATGCTGGCTGTTGCCCAGGTCTTGCAGTTGGCTGTTGCCCGCCAGCTCCTGGCGGCGCAACGGGATCAAGGCATTGAGCGCCGCCAGTTCGGCGTTCAGCAGGTTGCGCTGGTCGCTAGTGAGGGGTTTGCCATTGTCCTTGCCGGCCTTGAGGGTGGCGTTGATCTGCTGGATGCGCGTCTGGCTATTGCTGATCTCGGTCTGGGCGCGCTCGGGGCGGGTCTGGGCGGCGATGCTCAAGCTGTTGGCGTCGGCCAGCTCCTTTTGCAGGTCACCTTGCTGGGTGCTGCGCTGCACCAGCAGTTGTTCAAGTTGCGGGATTGGCAGGCTGGCATAGCGCTGCGCGACCGGGACGACCTTGCTGGCCTTGAGCCGGGTCAGTTCGCGGGCGTTCTCCGTGGTCTGGCGCGGGGCGTCTTCCAACTGGCGCTTGAGATCGGCCAGGCGCTGCTCGTAATCCTGCTTGTTGCCGAGGAAAGTCAGGGTCTGCTGTAGTACGTTTTGCAGCGCCTTCATGTCGGCGTCAGGCAATTTGCGGTCAGGCAGTTTGTCCAGGGTCTGCTGGACACTCTCGGTGCTCGGCGGGTCGGCGGCATACACAGGGCTGACGCAGAGGCTCAGACCGAGCAGGGCAGTGGCTAAAAAAGTGCGCAGAATTGTCATAGAGACCGGTCGGACAAGATCAAGAGTAGGGGGCGTCCTGGCATCCAATGGCACGCCGTCGCCCCGCAGTTTAGAGGAAGAGTCCGGGGCCCGGGCGACTTCCTTCGGGGAATCTGACGCCGACTTTGCCGATCTTGTTCCCCTCCATCACCGCGACGGTCCAAATGGTGTTGTTCCACTCCACCTGGTCGCCAACAATCGGCGCACCGCCGACTTTGTGGGTGATGAACTGGCCCAGCGGCATGTCCGGGTCGATACCGTCGAGCTTGAGCCCGTAGAGTGCCGATACCGCGCCTAACTGGGCGTCGCCTTCCAGCACGAAATCACCGAAGAAGCGCAGGTCCAGGCCCCGTTGCGGTGCCTGGCTGAACAGTTTGCCGAGGGCGGCGAGGTTGTGTTCATGGCCGATCACACACAGCAGGTCACCGACTTCCAGCACTGTACTACCCGACGGGTGGAGTAGTTGCTGGCCACGAAACAACGCAGCGATCCGCGTGCCTTCGGGCATTTTCAGCTCGCGCAGGGCGGCGCCGATGCACCATTTTTCGGCACCCAGGCGGTAGACGAACAGCTCCCACTCGCTGGTGACGTGCACTTCCAGGGCCGCCCGGGAAATCGGCGCGGGCTCGGGCGGTACCGTTACTTTCAGCAACTTGGCGACCCAGGGCAGGCTGGTGCCCTGGACCAGCAACGACACCAGCACGATAAAGAACGCCAGGTTGAAATACAGCTGGGCGTGGGGCAGGCCGGCCATCAGCGGGAACACCGCGAGAATGATCGGCACCGCGCCGCGCAGGCCGACCCAGGCGATAAACACTTTTTCGCGGCCATGGAACGCCTTGAACGGCAGCAGGCCAACCGCCACCGACAGCGGCCGGGCAAACAGGATCATCCACAGCGCCAGGCCCAGGGCCGGCAGGGCGATCGGCAGCAGGTCATGAGGCGTGACCAGCAGGCCCAGCACCAGGAACATGCCGATCTGTGCCAGCCAGGCCATGCCGTCGAGCATATGCAGGATGCCGTGGCGGCTGCGCACCGGACGGTTACCGATCACCAGGCCGCACAGGTACACGGCCAGGAAGCCGCTGCCGTGCAAGGCGTTGGTCAGGGCGAAGACGAACAGGCCGCCGGCGATCACCAGGATCGGGTACAGGCCGTTGGCCAGGTTGATCCGGTTGACCAGTTGCAGCATCAGCCAGCCGCCGCCCAGGCCGATAATGCCGCCGATGCCGAATTCGCGGATCAGGTGGGTCAACAGGCTCCAGTGCAGGCCGGTCTGGCCGCTGGCGAGCATGTCGATCAGGGTCACGGTGAGGAACACCGCCATGGGGTCGTTGCTGCCGGATTCGATTTCCAGGCTGGCGCTGACCCGTTCGTTCAGGCCCTTGCCGCCCAGCAGCGAGAACACGGCGGCGGCGTCGGTGGAGCCGACGATGGCGCCGATCAGCAAACCCTGGATGATGTTGAGGTCAAACAGCCAGGCCGCAGCCATGCCAGTGAGGCCGGTGGTAATCAACACCCCCACGGTCGCCAGCGACAGGGCTGGCCACAGTGCCACGCGAAAACTCGCGACCCGCGTGCGCAAGCCGCCATCGAGCAGGATCACTGCCAATGCCAGGTTGCCCACCAGGTAGGCGGTTGGGTAGTTATCGAAAATAATCCCGCCGCCATCGACGCCGGCGAGCATGCCCACGGCCAGGATGATCACCAGGATCGGGATCCCCAGGCGGGACGAAAGAGAACTCACCAGAATGCTCGCACTTACCAGCAACGCGCCGATCAAGAACAGGCTGTTGATGGTCGTTGCATTCAAAGGCAGTACTCCGAAAAGAAAGGCGAGGCGCAGACTGACCATGCAGTCTGCGTGCCAGGGATTCTAACCTGTGCAATTGCCGCACTGTCAAAAAGCTTTTCAGGTTTACACAGCACCGCCGCTCCCACATTTTGATTGGGGTGTCTGTTAGAGGCGGAAGCGCCCCACCATCCCATTCAAATCCACCGCCAGGCGCGACAACTCGCTACTGGCCGCACTGGTCTGGCTGGCACCCGTCGCCGATTGCACCGACAAGTCGCGAATATTCACCAGGTTGCGGTCCACTTCCCGCGCCACTTGCGCCTGTTCTTCCGCTGCGCTGGCGATCACCAGGTTGCGCTCGTTGATTTCGACGATCGCGCTGTTGATGGTATCCAGGGATATTCCCGCGCCTTTGGCGATATTCAGCGTCGATTCGGCACGCTCGGTGCTGTTGCGCATCGAGTCCACCGCCTGTTCGGTACCGGCCTGGATGCTGCCGATCATCCGCTCGATTTCGCTGGTGGATTGCTGGGTGCGATGGGCCAGGGCCCGCACTTCATCGGCAACCACGGCAAAGCCGCGACCGGCTTCCCCGGCGCGGGCTGCTTCAATGGCGGCGTTCAGGGCCAGCAGGTTGGTCTGGTCGGCCAGGCCGCGAATCACGTCCAGCACCTTGCCGATGTCCCGGGACTCTTCGGCCAGGGCGCCAATCAAGGTGGCTGTGCCTTGCACGTCACCGCTCATGCGCTCAATGGCGCTGACGGTTTCCTGCACCAGATCACGCCCATCACCGGCCGAGGTGGTGGCGTTTTTCGAGGCTTCGGAGGTGCTGACGGCATTGCGCGCGACTTCTTCGACGGCGCTGGTCATTTCGTTGACCGCAGTGGCCGCCTGTTCGATCTCGTTGTTCTGCTGGGTCAGGCCGCGAGCACTTTCGTCGGTGACGGCGTTCAGCTCTTCCGCTGCCGAGGCGAGTTGGGTGGCCGAGCCGGAAATACGCTGCAGGGTGTCGCGCAATTTCTCCTGCATCTTATGCATCGCCCGCAACAGGCGGCCGGCTTCGTCGTCGCCATCGACCTTGATCGGCCGGGTCAGGTTGCCCTCGGCAATGTTCTCGGCGGCGTCCAGGGCCTGGGCGATGGGCAGGGTGATGCTGCGTGTCAGCAGCCAGGCGAACAGCACCGTCAGCGCCGTGGCCAGCACCAACAAGGCAACCACTAGGTCAAAGGCCGAATCATATTGATCGGCGGCTTTCTGGTTGCTGTCGTTGGCCATCGAATTGTTGATGTCCAGCAGGCGCGTCAGGACCGCGTTGACCGCCTCGGAGTTGCTCAACAGTTCAGTGTTGAGCAAGGTGCGCAGTTCTTCGGTCTGGTTGTTGCGCGACAGGCTCTTCATCCGCTCTTCAATCTGGCGGTACTGGCCCAGCAGGCGCACGTAATCATCGTAGGCCGAACGCTCCTCACGGCTGTCGATCAGCTTTTCGTAGACAGTCTGGGCTTCGCGGATCTGCTGGTTGCGCAATTCGAAGGCTTCCAGGGTCTTTTGTTGCACCTCCGGCTCGCGGTTGGTCAGCAAGCGGTAGGACAGCACACGCAGGCGCAGGGTCAGTTGGGTGAAGTCATCGAGGGCGCGAATGCTTGGCACGCTGCGCAGGGTGATGTCTTCGGTTGCGCCACGGATCTTGCTCATCTGGTTCAGGGCAAAAATACCGAGAAACAACATCAGCGCACCAATGCACGCGAAGCCGAGAAACGCGCGCGGCGCGATATTCATATTACGAAGAGACATGCAATGGTCCTGGGAGAGGCGCGATCCGTGCGGCGTTGAGGCGGGGTATGCATGACCTATCGGACGTACGACTAAAGTCTTGAGGGGGTGCGCGCTTTTGTCGCACCCTCGGTGGATCGGAATGGATTCAGGAACCAGATGGCGTAAATGCAGTCACTAAGGCTCGCAAGCGTGGCCTGCCCCGTGCAATCAAGGCTGCGCGCCAGGATATCCCTGGCTTCCACGGTGAATTTTCTTTATCGTCACCGCCCTTTGAAAAAGCCCGAGAATTCAAAATGTTAGAAACATCCCTCAGCCAACTGGAACAACTGGTCAGTGACCTGGTACAGCAGAATCAGGAACTGCTGGGCACCAATGAATCCCTCAAGGCGGAACTGGCCCGCGCCAAGGACGAAAACGACAGCTTGCAGCTGAACCTGATGGAGCAGGAAGAAAAGCAGGGCGCCACCGCAGCCCGTATCCAGGCGTTGGTTGAGCGTGTGAGCGCAGGTCCTGTCAGCGCATGAATGAAGGGATAAAGGTCGTTTCGATTCTCGGTGAGGATTACTCGATCAAGGCCCCGGACGGGGAAGACAACACCCTGCTCAAGGCTGTGACCCTGCTCAAGGCATCCTTGGCCACGACCAAGCAGAAGTACCCGACCTTGATCGGCGACAAACTGCTGGTGTTGGCGGCGCTGAACCTATGTGCCGAGCAGATCGAGATGCAGCAGCGTCACCAGCAGGAACTCGACCGTTACCAAGAGCAAGTCAGCGCCACGGTCGAGGTGATTTCCAAGGCCATCGGCCAGCCCTGATCAGAACCATTCGTCCTGCATGGCCAGGCACGTATCGTCCCGCGCTTCCAGGATCGCCAGTTCATGATGGCACCCCGGTATTTCCCAGGTCAGGAAGTACCGGGCCGCTTGCAGCTTGCCTTTATAGAAGGCCACATCCGCCGCATTGCCTTTGGCCAGCCCTTCTTCGGCGCGGATCGCCTGTTCCAGCCAGCGCCAGCCAATCACCGTATGCCCAAACACTTTCAGGTACAGCGCCGAGTTCGCCAGGCTGCTGTTGACCTTGCCCTGGGCGAGATCCGCCAACAACCCGAGGGTCACGCTTTGCAGGCGTGCCACCAGTTGCTCCAACGGCTCGCGCAATGCTGTGAGTGACTCATATTGCTGGGCCCGGGCTCCGGTCTCGGCGATCAGGCGGATCAACTGCTTCAAGCCCGCGCCGCCATTTTGCGCAAGCTTGCGCCCCAGCAGGTCCAGGGACTGGATGCCGTGGGTGCCTTCGTGGATCGGGTTCAGGCGGTTGTCGCGGTAGTACTGCTCCACCGGGTATTCACGGGTGTAACCGTGGCCGCCGAGAATCTGGATCGCCAGCTCGTTGGCCTTCAGGCAGAACTCCGAGGGCCAGGACTTGACGATCGGGGTCAGCAGGTCCAGTAACTCATGGGCCTGCTTGCGTCCGACCTCACTGTCCAGGGTGGTGGTGTCATCGAACAGCCGCGCGGCATACAGGCCCAGGTCGAAGGCGCCTTCCACATAGGCTTTTTGCGTGAGCAGCATGCGCTTGATATCGGCGTGCTGGATGATCGACACCGGTGCGGTGTTCGGGTCCTTGCTGTCCGGCAGGCGGCCTTGCGGGCGCTCCCGGGCGTAGTCCAGGGAATACAGGTAACCGGCGTAGCCGAGCATCACCGCGCCCATGCCGACGCCAATCCGTGCCTCGTTCATCATCTGGAACATGCAGGCCAGGCCCTGGTGCGGTTTGCCCACCAGATAGCCGACACACTCGCCGTTATCGCCGAAATTCAGTGCGGTGGAGGTGGTGCCGCGCCAACCCATCTTGTGGAACAGCCCGGCCAGCAACACATCGTTGCGCTTGCCCAGGCTGCCATCATCGTTGACCAGGAACTTGGGCACGATAAACAGCGAAATGCCCTTCACCCCGGCGGGCGCATCCGGCAGCTTGGCCAGCACCATGTGTACGATGTTTTCCGACAGCGGGTGATCGCCGCCGGAGATGAAGATTTTGTTGCCCTTGAGGCGGTAGGTGCCATCTGGCGCGGGCTCGGCGCGGGTGCGGATATCCGACAGCGACGAACCGGCATGGGGCTCGGTCAGGGCCATGGTGCCAAAGAACCGGCCTTCGATCATCGGTTGCAGAAAGCGTTGCTTCTGCTCCTCGGTGCCAAAACTCTCGATCAGATTGGCCGCGCCCATGGTCAGGAACGGGTACGAGGTCGAGGCCGCGTTGGCTGACTGAAAGTGCGCAAAACACGCTTGGGACAGCAGGGTCGGCAGTTGCATGCCACCTGCTTCGAAGCTGCGGGCGGCGTTGAGGAAACCGGCTTCGAGAAAGGCATCCACGGCAGGTTTCACTTCTGGAATCAGGATGGCCTGACCGTTTTCATAGCGCGGCTCGTTCTCGTCACCCTTGCGGTTGTGCGGTGCGAAATACTTTTCGGCGATGTTGCGGGCGGTGCCAATGGCGGCATCGAAGGTTTCGCGGTTGTGCTCGGCAAACCGCTCGCGCTGGGTCAGGCCCTCGGCATCAAGGACTTCGTACAGCTCGAAAGCCAGATTGCGGGAACTGAGGAGCGTCTCGGACATGGCGGCTTACCTATGAGGGAATAGGCCGGAGTCTAAGTCTGGGAATAGAGGCGCGATAGCAAGATTGATCTGGGTGATGGAGCAGCAAAACACAACGTAAAGGTATGACGCGGTCAATGTAGGAGCTGGCTTGCCTTAATGCCAGTCAGTTAAGCGGTCATCGCCTTCTGTAGGAGCGAGCTTGCTCGCGAAAAACGTCAACAATAACGTGTGCTTACTGAATGAATGCGGCGCCTGTAAGTTTTTCGTCGGAACGCCGCCCGGAGACAAGCTCGCTCCTACATTTATCCGGTGTAGGCAGATGCAATGCAGTGGGGCGCCCATTGCAGGCGCCCCACGTTGGCATTGATCAGCCGATAGTCATCAAGCTCGCATTACCGCCGGCCGCAGCAGTATTGACGCTCAACGCGCGCTCGATCACCAGGCGCTCCAGCGCAATGTTGGTTTCGCCCGAAGACAGCCCGTTGACCCCGACAATCGCGCCACTGCGCTGGGCCACTTGCTGGCAAACCCCACGCAGTTGGTCGCTGTCGCCGTGGTGCAGGACGGCGTCGAAGATCACTTCGTCCTTGGTCCAGTCGGCCACGCGCTGGATCTTCGCCTGAACTTCCTTCGGCAGCCGTGGGAACAGCGCCTTGGTCAGTTCGGATTCCGGCCACACTGCCGAGCTACCCACGGCCAGTACGGCCGCCAGTTGCGACAACAGGTCGCCTTCCGCCTCTGCCAGGCACAGTACGTGCTCGCGGGGCAGGATGGCGTAGCTGTTGCGCTCGCCGGTCGGGCCGGCCAGTTGGCGAGTGATGCCGCTTTGCGATTGCGCCGCGAACTGGTTGCACAGGGCGCTCAGATCGCTGAACTTGTTGCTGTCGGCCCAGGTTTTCAGGGCGGTCAGTGGTTGGCTCATGGCGTCACGCAGGCGTACATCCGGCGCGGCCAGAGCATCACCGCGTACGAAGGATTGCTCGATCGCATCGGTAGGGCGCGTCGACAGCAAGCGGTACAGGTACAGCGGGCCGCCGGCTTTCGGGCCGGTGCCCGACAAACCTTCGCCGCCGAATGGCTGCACGCCGACCACGGCACCGACGATGTTGCGGTTGACGTAGACGTTACCGGCATGGACGTTGTCGATCACCTTGGCGATGGTCTCGTCGATACGGGTGTGCACGCCCAGGGTCAGGCCGTAGCCAGAAGCATTGATCTGGCCGATCAACTGGTCGATCTCTTTACGCTTGTAGCGCACCACGTGCAGCACCGGGCCGAAGATCTCCCGTTGCAGCTCGTCGAAGCTTTCCAGTTCGATCAGGGTTGGCATCACGAAGGTGCCGCGCTTGATTTCTTCGCTGTCGGCAATCGCCACCTGGTACACGGTGCGGCCTTTGTCGCGCATGGCCTGGATGTGCTTCTCGATGCCTGCCTTGGCTTCGGCGTCGATCACCGGGCCGATATCCACGGACAGGCGCTCCGGGTTGCCCAGGCGGCATTCAGCCATGGCACCCTTGAGCATTTCGATGACGCGGTCTGCCGAATCTTCCTGCAGGCACAGTACACGCAGGGCCGAGCAACGCTGGCCGGCACTGTCGAAGGCCGAGGAGACGACGTCGATCACCACCTGCTCGGTGAGGGCCGAGGAGTCGACGATCATTGCGTTCTGGCCACCGGTTTCGGCGATCAGCGGAATCGGGCGGCCCTGGGCATCCAGGCGACCAGCGACGTTGCGTTGCAGCAGGCGCGCCACTTCGGTGGAACCGGTGAACATCACGCCTTTGACGCGCTCATCACCGACCAGGCGGGCACCGACGCTTTCGCCCTGGCCCGGCAGCAGTTGCAGCACGCCTTGCGGAATGCCGGCTTCCAGCAACAGGCGCACGGCCTGCGCGGCCACCAGCGGGGTTTGTTCGGCCGGCTTGGCCAGCACCGGGTTACCGGCGGCCAGTGCAGCGGCGACTTGGCCACTGAAGATCGCCAGCGGGAAGTTCCACGGGCTGATACAGACCACCGGGCCCAATGGGCGGTGGGCGTCGTTGGTGAAGTCGTTACGGGCCTGCACCGCGTAGTAACGCAGGAAGTCCACGGCTTCACGCACTTCGGCGATGGCGTTGGCGAAGGTCTTGCCGGCTTCACGGGCCAGCAGGCCCATCAATGGCTGGATCTCGCCTTCCATCAGGTCAGCGGCGCGTTCCAGGATCGCCGCGCGTTCGGCCGGCGGGGTGGCCTGCCAGATCGGTGCGGCGTTGAGGGCGCACTGGATCGCGTTGTCGACGTCTTCGACGGTGGCTTCCTGGACATGGCCGACCACATCACGCAGGTCGGACGGGTTCAGCACCGGCGCAGCAACTTCATTGCTGGACGCGCAACCGAGCATCGGCGCGGCTTTCCAGTGGTTGTGCGCGGTGGCCAGCAAGGCGCAGGACAGTGATGCCAGGCGGTGTTCGTTGGCCAGGTCGATACCGGCCGAGTTGGCACGCTCGCTGCCATACAGGTCACGCGGCAGCGGGATACGCGGGTGCGGCAGGCCGAAGCCGCCTTCCAGCGTCGCCATCTGCTCGATGCTGGCCACTGGATCGGCCACCAGCTCCTGGATCGAGATGGATTGGTCGGCGATACGGTTGACGAACGAAGTGTTGGCGCCGTTTTCCAGCAGGCGACGCACGAGGTAGGCCAGCAGTGTTTCGTGGGTGCCGACCGGAGCGTACACGCGGCACGGACGGTTCAGCTTGCCTTCGGAAACCTTGCCTACAACCTGTTCGTACAGCGGTTCACCCATGCCGTGCAGGCACTGGAACTCGTATTGGCCGGGGTAATAGTTCTGGCCGGCAATATGGTAGATGGCCGACAGGGTGTGGGCGTTGTGCGTGGCGAACTGCGGGTAGATGACTTCCGGTACCGACAGCAGCTTGCGTGCGCAGGCAATGTAGGAAACGTCGGTGTACACCTTGCGGGTGTAGACCGGATAGCCTTCCAGGCCTTCGACCTGGGCGCGCTTGATTTCGCTGTCCCAGTACGCGCCTTTTACCAGGCGGATCATCAGGCGGTGACGGCTGCGGCGTGCCAGGTCGATCACGTAGTCGATCACGTACGGGCAACGCTTCTGGTAAGCCTGGATCACGAAACCGATGCCGTTCCAGCCGGTCAGTTGCGGCTCGAAGCACAGGCGCTCCAGCAGGTCCAGGGACAGTTCCAGGCGGTCGGCTTCTTCGGCGTCGATGTTCAGGCCGATGTCGTATTGCTTGGCCAGCAGGGTCAGGGACAGCAGGCGCGGGTACAGCTCGTCCATCACGCGCTCGTACTGGGCGCGGCTGTAGCGAGGGTGCAGGGCCGACAGCTTGATGGAGATACCCGGGCCTTCATAAATCCCACGGCCATGGGAAGCTTTGCCGATGGAGTGAATGGCTTGTTCGTACGAGGCCAGGTATTTCTGTGCATCGTGTTCGGTGAGTGCGGCTTCACCGAGCATGTCGTAGGAATAACGGAAACCCTTGGCTTCGAACTTGCTCGCGTTGGCCAGGGCTTCGGCGATGGTTTCGCCGGTGACGAACTGCTCGCCCATCAGGCGCATGGCCATGTCGACGCCCTTGCGGATCATCGGCTCGCCGCTTTTGCCGATGATGCGGCTCAGGGACGAGGTCAAGCCCGCCTCGTTGTGCGTGGCCACCAGTTTACCGGTCAGCAAGAGGCCCCAGGTGGCGGCGTTGACGAACAGCGATGGGCTGTTACCCAAGTGTGGGTGCCAGTTGCCGGTGCTGATCTTGTCGCGGATCAGCGCGTCACGGGTGCCCTTGTCCGGGATGCGCAGCAGCGCTTCGGCCAGGCACATCAGTGCCACGCCTTCCTGGGACGACAGGGAGAATTCCTGCAACAGGCCCTGAACAATCCCGGCACGGCCGCCGGCGCTCTTCTGATTGCGCAGTTTCTCGGCAATCGAGGCGGCCAGCTTGTTGGTGGCCTCGGCCATTGGGGCCGGCAGGCGTGCCTGCTCGATCAGCATCGGCACCACTTCCGGCTCGGGGCGACGGTAAGCAGCAGTGATCGAAGCGCGCAGCACCGATTGCGGCAGGATGCTTTCGGCGAATTCCAGGAAGCACTGGTGGGCGTGATCGTTCTGCACCTCGCCGGCGTCGTCTGCGTCCTTGATGCCCGAGCCGTTGAGCTCGGTCAGGGTTGCACCACCCTCAAGTTTCTCCAGGTAATTGAAAATTGCCTGCTTGATCAGCCAGTGCGGCGTGCGATCAATGGAGGTCGCGGCGGCCTTGAGGCGTTCGCGGGTTGGGTCATCGAGTTTGACCCCAAGGGTGGTCGTAGCCATATTTTTATCCTCATGGGTGCCACTACTGCGTGGCATCAGCTGGCGGCAAGATTAGCTTTGCGCTGAACGAGGTGCAACCGGGTGCAACCCATTTTCTTCATGAAACCCGCGCTGCTCGTCAGAAAACAATTTCACTCGACGGAATCGGCTTGATATTGGTGCGTTTGCTTCTGGATTTGGCTGTTCTTGCTCCGAAAAGGAGCAAAAAACCGCCGTTTGCCGAAAAACGCGCTTAGGTGCAACTAATTCCTACGAAACTGGTTGCACCTTATTTGCTTTGTTGAATAGCATTCGCGCACCAAGGTGCAACCATCTGCAAAGTTCGGTTCATCGGCTGATGGCTTTCCTGGGGAAACGTCAGTCATAAATGCGCGGCACGCAGCTTCGTCTACAAGCTACTCTCTTGTAGGTGGGCTGACAGACCGCCGCTACATAAAAACAAAGCCAGGGCGTAACTCAATGAGCGTAAGTAATCCAACCCTGATCACATTTGTGATCTACATCGCGGCAATGGTGTTGATTGGTCTCATGGCCTATCGCTCCACCAATAACCTCTCCGATTACATTCTAGGTGGTCGCAGCCTCGGCAGCGTCGTCACCGCACTCTCGGCTGGCGCCTCGGATATGAGCGGCTGGTTGTTGATGGGCCTGCCAGGTGCCATCTACATGTCGGGCCTGTCGGAAAGCTGGATCGCCATCGGCCTGGTTGTCGGTGCTTACCTGAACTGGCTGTTTGTGGCCGGTCGCCTGCGCGTGCAGACCGAACACAACGGCGACGCCCTGACCTTGCCGGACTACTTCTCCAGCCGCTTTGAAGACAAAAGCGGCCTGCTGCGGATTATCTCGGCCGTCGTGATCCTGGTGTTCTTCACCATTTACTGCGCCTCCGGCATCGTGGCCGGTGCCCGTCTGTTCGAAAGCACCTTCGGCATGTCCTACGAGACGGCGCTGTGGGCCGGTGCTGCGGCGACAATTGCCTACACCTTCATCGGTGGTTTCCTGGCAGTGAGCTGGACAGATACCGTACAAGCCACCCTGATGATCTTCGCGTTGATCCTGACGCCCATCATCGTGCTGCTGGCTACCGGCGGCGTGGACACCACGTTCCTGGCCATTGAAGCGAAAGATCCAACCAGCTTCGACATGCTGAAAAACACCACCTTCATCGGCATCATCTCGCTGATGGGCTGGGGCCTGGGCTACTTCGGCCAGCCGCACATCCTCGCGCGATTCATGGCGGCGGATTCGGTGAAGTCGATTGCCAAGGCGCGTCGCATCTCCATGACCTGGATGATCCTGTGCCTGGCCGGTACCGTGGCTGTAGGCTTCTTCGGTATTGCCTACTTCTCGGCGCACCCAGAAGTTGCAGGTCCCGTGACCGAAAACCCTGAGCGTGTATTCATCGAACTGGCCAAGCTGCTGTTCAACCCATGGATCGCGGGCGTGCTGCTGTCAGCCATCCTGGCTGCGGTGATGAGCACCCTGAGCTGCCAGTTGCTGGTGTGCTCCAGCGCCCTGACCGAAGACTTCTACAAGGCTTTCCTGCGCAAGGGCGCTTCCCAGCTTGAACTGGTATGGGTCGGCCGCATCATGGTGTTGGTGGTTGCGCTGATCGCCATCGCGATGGCTGCCAACCCGGAAAACCGTGTACTGGGCCTGGTGAGCTACGCCTGGGCAGGTTTCGGTGCCGCGTTCGGTCCAGTGGTCCTGATCTCTGTACTGTGGAAAGGCATGACCCGCAACGGCGCACTGGCCGGTATCCTGGTCGGCGCGATCACCGTGATCGTGTGGAAGCACTTCGAACTGCTGGGCCTGTACGAAATCATCCCAGGCTTTATCTTCGCCAGCCTGGCGATCTACTTCGTGAGCAAGATGGGCGCACCGACTGCCGGTATGGTTGAGCGCTTCACTGCTGCCGAGAAAGACTACAACCTCAATAAATGAGGCGTTCATGCGGGCCTTGAGGGCCCGCTGAACTGAAAACGGCCCGCATCCTTTGGATGGCGGGCCGTTTTTTTGCCCAAAGTTAATCGAAGTAAGTGATGATCAGCCCTGCCATACCGGCCACCCCCAGAAGGGCGGTTCCGTGAAGCAGAATCTTGATGTCGCGTGGAAAGGCCTGTACCTGCTGAAGGTCAACGACACCACGTCGCGCATTCAGCCTGGGCAGTGCAATGGCTGCATACACTGCGCAAAGCCTCATCATTCTTCCTCGCGGTGAGTTCCCGAGGTAACTGCCGTGAAAGCTGACGAGTCGACACTTGTTTAAATGAGCTTCCATAGCCTCAAGCTTTCGATAACACAAAAATACTCCGAGAATATTGGTAATAACTACCGCCGTTAGCGAGCCGATTACGATCTGGGCGCTGGCAGGGAGATTCAAGAAATAATCAATATTCATACAAAAGTAATCCTGCCTTTTCGCCGCCCGTGCCCCCGAGGCTCCCACCTGCTGCGCCGCCGATCCCTGCGCCAATCAGCAGGCAAGCCAAGGCTCCTGGGCCAGTGGTGGGGGCTAAAATGGTGAGGCATAGTAGCGATCCGGCAGCGCCACCGAGTGAGCCACCAGCAACCCCGCCGGCCAATTTTCCCAGTTCGGTATATTTTGCCATCCTGCACTGCTCTTCTCTTCCAGTAGAACACGCCTCCTTAATTTGCAACGCTGTCGAGGTCGTACTCAACGCAATCCCCAGTGGCGTGCCGTTCTTAAGCAGCTTCGCGGTCTTTGAAACCCGCGCAACGGTTTCGGCATACCGAGTGATCTCCCCGGTATGCAGATAACTCCTGGTGGATATCCCCAGCATCTTCTTGATCGAGCCCTCATTGCGCAAACCCGTGCCATATCGGGCGAACCCGCGCATCTGCGACTCCAGCTTGGCAAACAAGGTTTGGCGTCGGGCCAGGAAATCATCTCGAACCGTGCCCCCGCCCTGGCGCAGTGACTGTTTGTGCAGGGCATCAATGTCTTCAAGGGTTTTGCCAATGTCTTGCAGATGTCGACTCCAGGCATCGCCACCCGTACCTATACCCAGCGAAGCGAAGCCCAGCAGTTTTTGCAACAGGTCGTAGTTGTGCAAGGCGAAGGCATCGCCGCCCTCGGACGTCACACTATGACGAATGTTCCAGGCGGCTTGCATCAGGCGGGACTCTTCCAGGGTGCATGTCAGGGTGCTGTCGTCGCCAATGATCACCAGTTGCCCAGGTTGCACCACGGCATTTCGGATGTGGATGTTGAGCACGTCGAATTTGGTTTCAGCTTGTTTGCTCAAGCCTAACCGTGCCTTGAGCTCCACTGAGGTTTGTTGCCGGTTATTGATAAATCCGTAGGGCTGAGCCATTGAAAATGCCTCAGCAGGTTTTGTCGGTGTGGAGGCATTTCGCAATAGGGTGGTTGCGTGTCATACAGGCATTCCTTTGAATGAAGATGACGCAGCAATTTAAAGACCCGACTCACCTCTGTCGTGCTTGTGGCGGCTGAATTCGGGGGACGTTTACAGTTTTGGGAAATGGGCTACTCAATCCAATCCGGTGTCCGACAAAAAGCACCGCCCGGCATGCAGCCCTGCACCTTTACCCCGGTAAAAGGTAAACTTCGCCCCCTGCGCAGGAGCAACCATGAATTATCGTCACGCCTTTCACGCCGGCAACCACGCCGATGTCTTCAAACACCTGACCTTGACCCGCCTCATCGCCCTGATGTCGCGCAAGGAGCAGCCGTTTGCCTATCTCGACACCCACGCCGGGATTGGTCTGTACGACCTGCAAGGCGACCAGGCCAACCGTACCGGTGAATACCTGGAGGGCATCGCCCGCCTGTGGGGCGAGGCGGACCTGCCGGCGCTGACGGCGGACTACATGCAAGTGCTGCACGAGATGAACCCGGATGGCCAGTTGCGCTATTACCCCGGTTCGCCAGAGCTGGCGCGGCGCCTGACTCGTCCCCAGGACCGCGTGCTGCTCAATGAAAAGCACCCGGAAGACGGCGTGCTGCTCAAGGACAACATGAAGGGTGACCGCCGGGTGAAGGTGCATCTGGGCGAAGGTTGGCATGTGCCACGGGCCTTGCTGCCGGTACCGGAAAAACGCGCGTTGATGCTGATCGACCCGCCGTTCGAGCAACTCGACGAGATGCAGCGCTGCGCCGCCTCCCTCAAGGAAGCCGTGGGCCGCATGCGCCAGACGGTCGCCGCGATCTGGTACCCGGTGAAGGACCAGCGCATGTTGCGTCGCTTCTACCAGGACCTGGCCGGCACCGGCGCGCCAAAGTTGCTGCGCGTGGAGTTGCTGGTGCACCCGCTGGACACCCCCAACACCCTGACCGGCTCGGGCCTGGCGATTGCCAACCCGCCGTGGGGCCTTGAGGAGGAGTTGCGTGAGTTGCTGCCGTGGCTGTCGAAGAAGCTGGGGCAGACCCAGGGTGGTTGGCAGATGGATTGGCTGATTGCCGAGTAACGGCATCAAGTCGGTCACAGAACAAATGTGGGAGCGGGCTTGCTCGCGAAAGCGGTGTATCAGTCGCCATATTCTCTGACTGACACACCGCATTCGCGAGCAAGCCCGCTCCCACATTTTTAGATCGGGCAGGTCACGCCAGTACCGCCGATCCCGCAGTAACCCTGCGGATTCTTCGCCAGGTACTGCTGGTGATAGGCCTCGGCGAAGTACACCGTCGGCGCCTGGTCGATTTCAGTGGTGATTTCGCCCAGCCCAGCCTTGGTCAGTTCTTGCTGATAGGCCTGTGCGCTGGCATTCGCAGCGTCCAGTTGCTCAGGGGTGGTGGCATAGATCACCGAGCGATACTGGCTGCCGATGTCGTTGCCCTGGCGCATGCCCTGGGTCGGGTTGTGCAGTTCCCAGAACATCTTCAGCAGGTCTTCGTACTTGAGTTTGGCCTGGTCATACACCACCAGTACCACTTCGCTATGGCCGGTCAGGCCCGAGCAGACTTCTTCATAGGTCGGGTTTGGCGTTAAGCCGCCGGCATAGCCGACCACGGTGCTGACCACGCCGTCGCGCTGCCAGAACTTGCGTTCGGCGCCCCAGAAACACCCCAGGCCAAAGATCGCAAATCCCACATCATCCATGAACGGGCCGAGCAGCGGGTTGCCGTTGACGAAGTGCGTCTCGGGCAGGCTCATCGGGGTTTCACGACCAGGCAAAGCTTGTTCGGCAGTAGGCAGCACGTTTTTATTCACCAGGATTTCCGAGCGCAAGACCATGATCAGTCCTCTCGTCAGGTTGAGTTAACAGTTCAGACCACCAGTGTGCCCGAGTGTTACAGCGCTGTCAGGCGATTGGCCCGCGTGGATAGCGTTTGAGCTTGTCCAGCAGCTCGGAGCCGGGGATTGGCCGGTCGAACAGGTAGCCCTGGCCGACGTCGCAACGATGGCGGCGCAGGAACGCCAGTTGCTCGGCCGTCTCGATGCCTTCGGCAACCACCTTGAGCTTGAGGTTGTGCGCCATGGCGATCACCGCCGAGGTGATTTCCATGTCGTCCTGGTTGTCCGGGATTTCATGGATAAAGCTGCGGTCGATCTTGATGATGTCGATGGGGAATTTCTTCAGGTAACTCAGGGATGAGTAACCGGTGCCGAAATCATCCATGGCCAGGGTCAGGCCAAGGCTCTTCAACTGGTCCAGTTGCAGGCGCGTGTCCTCGGTGGCTTCCAGCAGCAGGCCTTCGGTCAGCTCCAGCTCCAGCAGGTTGGCGGGCAATTGCTCTTCCTTGAGGATGCTGGCGATGGACGCCACCAGGTCCGGGTCGGAAAACTGCTTGGGCGACAGGTTGATCGCCACCTGCAGGTTGCCCATGCCAGCGGCGCTCAGTTGCCTGCTCATGCGGCAGGCCTGGCGCGCGATCCATTTGCCAATGGGAATGATCAGGCCGGTCTCTTCGGCAACGCTGATGAACTGGTCCGGGCGGATCATGCCCTTTTCCGGATGGTTCCAGCGCAGCAACGCTTCCATGCCCAGCAGGCGCCCGCTGCGCAGGCACAGCTTGGGTTGGTAGAACACATCGAGCTCGTTCTGGGTCAGGGCGCGGCGCAGGTTGTTTTCCACGAACAGTTTGTAGCTGGCCTCGGCATTCAGGGCTTCGGTAAACACCTGCACCTGGTGCTTGCCGTTAGCCTTGGCCTTGTGCAGCGCCAGGCCGGCGTTGCGCATCAGGGTCTGTGGGTCGCGGCCATGCAGCGGCGCGCAGGCCAGGCCTACGGAACCGGTGACACTGATCAACTGGTTGTCGACGAACATCGGTTTGTCGAGGGTCATCAACAGCTGGCAGGCCATCTGCTGGCCGGCCTCAAGGTCGGCGTTATCCAGCAGCACTGCAAATTCGTTACTGGCAAAGCGCGCCAGGCTGCCGCCGGCATTGAGGCTGTTGCGCAGGCGCCGGGCCAGGCTGATCAGCAGCTTGTCACCGGTCTGGTGGCCAAGGCTGTCGTTGATCCGCTTGAAGTTGTCGATGTCCACCAGCAGCAGGCTGATGGGCGCGTCACTGTCACGGGCAAAGCGCTCATCGAGGTTGCGGATGAACGCCGGGCGGTTGCCCAGGTTGGTCAGGTTGTCGGTGTAGGCCAGGCGCTCGATACGCTGCTGGGCCAGTTTGGTCTGGGTGATGTCTTCGTAGATGCCGATGTAGTGGGTCAGTTCGCGGTTGTCGCCATAGACCTTGGAGATCGACAGTTGGCCCCAGTACGGTTCGAGGTTTTTGCGCCGGCTCTTGAATTCGCCCTGCCAGCTGTTGCTCTTGGCCAGGCTGGAGGGCGCGTCGAACAACAGTTCGCTGAGGTTTTCCAGGGCCGGCAACTGGGCCAGGCGATGGCCGTGGACTTCCTCGGTGCTGTACTGGGTGATCGCGGTGAAGCTGGGGTTGACGTACTCCACCACGCCGTCGCAATTGACCAGCAGGAAGGCATTGGCACTTTGCTCCACGGCACGCTGGAACAGGTGCAGGGCGCTGGTGGCGGCGCGGCGGTTATGGTTGTTGATGACCTGGGCGAACTGGTCGGCCAACTCGCCGGCAAAGGCTATCTCATCAGACAGCCAATCCCGGGTGCCGGTGCTTTGCTCCAGGCACAGCACGCCCACTACCTGGCCGTCGATGCGGATGCTGGCATCGAGCATCGCGTGGATGTCCATGGGGCGCAGGGTTTCGACCATTTCCCGGGTGCGCGGGTCGCGCATCGCATTGCTGGCATCGATGGCACGGCTGCTGTGCAGGGCTTCCAGATAATCCGGGAAGCCGCTGGCATCAATCGACAATGGCAGATGGTGCTGTTGGTCGGCGCGATTAAAGGCCGAAATTGGCACCAGTTGCTGGCCTTCCAGGTTCCAGATGCTGGCACAGTCGATCTGGTAGATGTCACAGGCGCTGCGGGTGATCAGTTCGGCGGCTTCTTGCAGGGAGTTGTTGGTGCTGTAGCGCTGGCGGGCCAGCAGCAGGATCAGTTCCTGCTGGGCGCGCACCCGTTCCAGGTGCTGCAACTGCTCCTGCTGTGCGCGCTGGTTGAGCTCCAGGGCGATCTGCAGGCGGCTGTTCTGGTCTTCCAGGTCGGCGGCGGGCACAGGTGTCAGGTTACTGAACAAACCGTCCACCACCATCAGGTAGCCGCGCAGCAGATGGCGATTGTGCTGCTTGTAGGCCTCACCCACCTCCAGCAGGCTCAGCGGGCCGTCGTTGGTGTGCAGGGTGTAGCGCACCAGGTAATGGGGGCTGAGGGTCAGTTGCTGCTGGATCGCATCGTGCAGTTGGTAGCGCGCCTGGGGCTCCATCAGGCTGGCGTAGGGCGAGCCGACCAGCGAGCACAGCTCTACCGCGGGCAGGCCGAATTGGCGTTCACAATTGGGGTCGAGGTACAGCAGCGCCCAGCTTGCCTCATTCAGCCGCTCGAAACGCAGCATACCGAGGCGCGAAGGCACCGGTAATTGCGTCACGACCTCGGCCGCCGTTCGGGCGACATCGGGTTGGCTTTTCATGGGGAAACTCGCTTGGAAAAATGCGCATCGCGCCGGGCTATCGCCCTCTTTACTGTTGTCTGCGGCAAGGTTGCATCATGCAGCACGGACTGACAAGTGAGGATGAAGGCTAAGTGCTATAAGTGGGTTATCGGCCGCGCAGCGGTTTTCTACAGTCGCAATGATGGACGGTTATCCTGCATGCCCTTTGTAGGAGCGAGCTTGCTCGCGAAAATCGTTAACGATAACGCGCCTAACCTGAATGAGCGTGGCGTCCTTGAGTTTTTCGCGAGCAAGCTCGCTCCTACAGAAGGGCACGGGCAATTCAGGTGGGCAAAAAAAGCCCCGCCAAATTGGCGGGGTTGAGGTACGAGCGTGGCGCTCGGAAATCGGTGCAGCCAGGCCTCCCCGGTGAAGGGGAGGCCCGTTGGGTTACAGCAGGATCGTGCGGATGTCGTTCAGCAACTGGCTCAGGCGCTGGGTGAAGCGTGCAGCGGCCGCGCCATTGATCACACGGTGATCGTAGGACAACGACAGCGGTAGCATCAGCTTTGGCTGGAAGGCCTTGCCGTCCCACACTGGCTGGATGGTGGCCTTGGAGACACCGAGGATCGCCACTTCCGGCGCGTTGACGATTGGCGTGAAGCCAGTGCCGCCGATGTGCCCGAGGCTGGAGATAGTGAAGCAGGCGCCTTGCATGTCGTCCGGAGTCAGCTTCTTGTCACGGGCCTTGGCAGCCAGTGCAGCCGCTTCGCCAGC
Organism: Pseudomonas sp. TAE6080; assembly: GCF_018732265.1. Classification (NCBI taxonomy): domain Bacteria; kingdom Pseudomonadati; phylum Pseudomonadota; class Gammaproteobacteria; order Pseudomonadales; family Pseudomonadaceae; genus Pseudomonas; species Pseudomonas sp. TAE6080. The sequence continues at coordinate 36,998 of NZ_JAHIDY010000011.1, read as the reverse complement.
CAGCTGCAGCAGGCTCTTCTGGTCGACGTTCTTGATGACCGGTACCAGCAAGCCATCCGGGGTGTCGACCGCAAAGCCGATGTGCACGTACTTCTTGCGAATGATCGCTTTGCCGCTGGGTGCCAGCGAACTGTTGAAGTCCGGCAGTTCCTTGAGCAGGTGCGCACAGGCCTTGAGCAGCAGTGGCAGTACGGTCAGTTTCACGCCGGCCTTCTCGGCCACGGCTTTCTGCGCAACGCGGAAAGCTTCCAGGTCGGTGATGTCGGCCTGGTCGAACTGAGTCACGTGCGGAATGTTCAGCCAGCTGGCGTGCAGACCGGCTGCGCCGATTTGCATCAGGCGGGTCATCGGCACTTCTTCGATTTCGCCGAAGCGGCTGAAGTCTACGGTGCGGATTGGCGGAATGCCCGAGCCACCGGTAGCAGCGCCGGCAGCCGGAGCTTCCTTGGCTTTTTGCATCATGGATTTGACGTAAACCTGTACGTCTTCCTTGAGCACACGACCGTGCGGACCGGTTGGGCTGACTGCACTCAACTCGACGCCGAATTCACGGGCCAGTTGGCGCACCGCAGGACCGGCATGGGTCTTGGCACCGCTTGGTGCTGGGGCAGCAGCCGGGGCCGGAGCGGCCTCGGCTTTTGCCGCAGGCGCCGGAGCAGCAGGTGCAGCTTCAGCCTTGGCGGCCGGAGCAGCGGCGGCTGGAGCGGCAGCAGCAGGAGCCGCAGCGCCCGCTACTTTCAGCTTGAGGATGAAGTCACCAGTGCCGACTTCGTCTTCCAGCTTCACGGCAATGCTTTCCACCACGCCGGCAGCCGGCGAAGGGATTTCCATGGAGGCCTTGTCGGACTCCAGGGTGATCAGCGACTGGTCGGCTTCGACGGTGTCGCCGACTTTAACCAGCAGCTCGATGATCTTGGCCTTGCCCGACGAGCCGATGTCCGGAATGTGAATGTCCTGGACGGTAGCAGCGGCGGCAGGTGCAGCAGCCGGGGCCGCTGGGGCCTCGGCAGCAGCGGCAGGCTTTTCAGCGGGAGCCGGGGCAGCAGCAGGAGCGGCCGCCGCAGGGGCCGCATCAGCGGCACCTTCGATTTCCAGCTCAAGCAGTTCGTCGCCTTCTTTCAAGCGGTCGCCCAGCTTCACTTTCAGGCTTTTGACCACGCCGGCCTTGGGAGCAGGGATTTCCATGCTCGCCTTGTCCGACTCCAGGGTCAGGATGCTCTGATCGGCTTCGACTTTGTCGCCGACCTTCACAAACAGTTCAATTACTTCACCTTCACCGCTGCCGATGTCAGGTACGCGAATGAGCTCGCTCACAGATAGTCTCCTCAGCAGTCCAGTGGGTTGCGTTTTTCCGGGTTGATCCCGAACTTGACGATGGCATCAGCCACCACCTTGGGTTCGATCTCACCACGGTCAGCCAAGGCTTCCAGGGCTGCCAACACCACGAAGTGACGGTCGACTTCGAAGAAGTGACGCAGCTTCTTGCGGCTGTCACTGCGGCCGAAACCGTCGGTGCCCAGGACTTTGAATTCCTTGGACGGGACCCACTGGCGAATTTGTTCAGCAAACAGTTTCATGTAGTCGGTAGAGGCAATGACTGGACCTTTACGGCCGGCCAGGCACTCTTCGACATAGCTCTTGGCTGGCTTCTGGCCAGGGTGCAGGCGGTTGCTGCGCTCCACGGCCAGGCCGTCGCGACGCAGTTCGTTGAAGCTGGTCACGCTCCACACGTCAGCGCCGACGTTGAACTCTTCACGCAGGATCTTCGCCGCTTCACGCACTTCGCGCAGGATGGTGCCGGAGCCCATCAGCTGTACGTGGTGTGCCGCTTCCTTGGTGTCTTCTTCGAGCAGGTACATGCCCTTGATGATGCCTTCTTCAACACCGGCCGGCATGGCAGGTTGCTGGTAGGACTCGTTCATCACGGTGATGTAGTAGAAAACGTCCTGCTGCTCTTCGGTCATCTTCTTCATGCCGTCCTGGATGATCACCGCCAGCTCGTAGCCGTAGGTTGGATCAAAGGTGCGGCAGTTCGGGATGGTGGCAGCCAGGATGTGGCTGTGACCGTCTTCGTGTTGCAGGCCTTCGCCGTTCAGCGTGGTACGGCCGGCGGTGCCGCCGATCAGGAAGCCACGGGTACGGCTGTCGCCTGCTGCCCAAGCCAGGTCGCCAATACGCTGGAAGCCGAACATCGAGTAGAAGATGTAGAACGGCAGCATCGGCTGGTTGTGGCTGGAGTACGAAGTACCGGCAGCGATGAAGGAGCTCATGGCGCCCGCTTCGTTGATGCCTTCTTCGAGGATCTGGCCCTTCTTGTCTTCCTTGTAGAACATCACCTGGTCTTTATCGACTGGCTCGTAGAGCTGGCCGACGGAGGAGTAGATGCCCAACTGACGGAACATGCCTTCCATACCGAAGGTACGGGCTTCGTCCGGGATGATCGGGACGATGCGCGGGCCGATTTCCTTGTCCTTGACCAGCTGCGCGAGGATCCGCACGAAGGCCATGGTGGTGGAGATTTCACGGTCGCCCGAACCATCAAGGATTGCCTTGAGGGTGCTGAGGTCCGGTGTCGGTACGCTGAAGCTCTGGGCGCGGCGCTGTGGCACGAAACCACCCAGGGCAGTGCGACGCTCGCTGAGGTAGCGGGCTTCGGCGCTGTTCGGCTCTGGCTTGAAGAACGGCAGGTTCTCCAGCTCTTCATCCTTGACCGGGATGTCGAAGCGGTCACGGAACAACTTCAGGCTGTCGACGTCGACTTTCTTGGTGTTGTGCGCAGTGTTCTTCGCTTCGCCGGCACCGGTGCCATAACCCTTGATGGTCTTGGCCAGGATGACGGTAGGTTGTTCTTTGTGGTTGACCGCTTCGTGGTACGCCGCGTAGACCTTGTACGGGTCGTGGCCGCCACGGTTGAGTTTCCAGATCTCGTCGTCGGACAGGTCGGCAACCATCGCCTTGAGTTCAGGCGTGTTGAAGAAGTGTTCACGTACGAACGCGCCGTCTTTGGCCTTGTAGTTCTGGTACTCGCCGTCGATGACTTCGTCCATGCGACGTTGCAGGATGCCGTCGACGTCCTTGGCCAGCAGTGGGTCCCAGAAACGGCCCCAGATGACTTTGGTCACGTTCCACTGAGCACCGCGGAACACGCCTTCGAGTTCCTGGATGATCTTGCCGTTGCCGCGAACCGGGCCGTCGAGACGCTGCAGGTTGCAGTTGATGACGAAGATCAGGTTGTCCAGCTTCTCGCGGCCGGCCAGGGAGATAGCGCCCAGGGATTCCGGCTCGTCGCACTCGCCGTCGCCCAGGAAGCACCAGACCTTCTGCTTGCCTTCGGGGATGAAGCCGCGGGCTTCCAGGTACTTCATGAAACGTGCCTGGTAGATCGCCTGGATCGGGCCCAGCCCCATGGAAACGGTCGGGAACTGCCAGAAGTCAGGCATCAGCCAAGGGTGCGGGTACGACGACAGGCCGCCACCGTCGACTTCCTGGCGGAAGTTGTTCATCTGGTCTTCGGTGATGCGACCTTCCATGAACGCACGGGCGTAGACGCCTGGCGAGGTGTGACCCTGGAAGTAGATCAGGTCGCCGCCGTGTTCGTCGGTCGGGGCCTGGAAGAAGTAGTTGAAGCCGATGTCATACAGGGTTGCGCTGGAAGCGAAGCTGGAGATGTGACCGCCCAGGTCAGAATCTTTCAAGTTCGTGCGCATAACCATCGCCATCGCGTTCCAGCGTACCAGCGAGCGAATGCGGCGTTCCATGAACAGGTCGCCAGGCATGCGTGCTTCGTGGGTAACAGGGATGGTGTTGCGGTATGGCGTGGTGATGGCGTAGGGCAGTTGCGAGCCGCTGCGGGTCGCGAGTTCGCCCATACGGGTCATCAGGTAGTGAGCACGGTCTTCGCCTTCTTTATCGAGAACCGATTCCAGGGCGTCCAGCCATTCCTGGGTTTCGACGGGATCGAGGTCTTGCATGGCTTGCTCCAGGGCGGAAAGGCTACCAGAATCGGTTGCCTGAAGTTTGCGACTGGCCTTGTGGGCAGACGACATAAATTCTTGGATGGCCGAAGGTTGCTTCGGCGTCCTGTAGTTTTACTACAAATCGTCGGCCATTTCAGCCTTTCGAATGTATATACGAGTAGTAAAACTACACAAGACTGAGCGTATGGCTCGGTCTGGCTGGTGAGCATAATCGTTATTGTTGATCTTTTGCGAACGAGAAAAGGTAGAAGTTTAATGTTGCCTGCCAAAATTAATGTTTTTTCAGCTATTTCTAACTTTTGTTCGACAGTCCTTCATCGCGCGCGGTTCTTGCGTTCACAGCCACAAGCCATTTGCGCGCCGATCAAGGATAGACCATGAGCCTTCCAATGCTGGTTGAACTCCCAGCCATTCTGTTGCCATTTGCGAGCAGGGCTGAGCAGTCATTTCGTGACGCGGTGGCCATGCTGGATGCCGATCATGGCCTGTCCGCGTGGACGCCGCAACGCTGGGCTGACTTTTCCCGGGTATGCGCTGCCAGTGATTTCGTCATTGAACAGAGTGTTCGTGACCCTTTGATGTTGCTCGAACTGGTGGCCAGGGGCGAGCTGGACCGCGGCTTTGCGCCCGATGAACTGTGCGGGCAGATTGCCGCAGCGGTGCAACAGGCTGAAACAGAAGATGAACTGGGCCGCGTGCTGCGTCGCCAACGCACTCGCCAGCAAGTGCGGATTATCTGGCGCGACCTCACCCGACAGGCGGACCTGGTGCAGACCTGCCGTGACCTGTCGGACATGGCCGATGCCAGCATCGACCAGGCGTACCAGTGGTTGTACCAGCGCCACTGCGCGCAATTCGGCACCCCCACCGGCGGGCGCAGCGGCGAGCCGCAGCAGATGGTCATCCTCGGCATGGGCAAGCTGGGCGCGGTGGAGTTGAACCTGTCGTCGGACATCGACCTGATCTTCGCCTACCCCGAAGGCGGCGAGACCGTGGGCGCCAAGCGTGCCCTGGATAACCAGGAGTTCTTTATCCGCCTGGGCCAGAAACTGATCAAGGCCCTGGACCCGATGACCGTCGACGGCTTTGTGTTCCGTGTCGACATGCGCCTGCGGCCCTATGGTTCGGCCGGGGCGCTGGTGCTCAGTTTCAATGCATTGGAGCAGTACTACCAGGATCAGGGCCGCGACTGGGAACGCTACGCGATGATCAAGGCGCGGGTGGTGGCCGGCGACCAACAGGCCGGCGCGCAGTTGCTCGATCTGTTGCGTCCGTTCGTTTACCGGCGCTACCTGGACTTTTCCGCCATCGAAGCGCTGCGCACCATGAAGCAGCTGATCCAGCAGGAAGTGCGGCGCAAGGGCATGGCCGAGAATATCAAGCTGGGCGCAGGTGGCATCCGCGAGGTGGAGTTTATCGCCCAGGCGTTCCAGTTGATCCACGGCGGTCGTGACCTGAGCCTGCAACAACGGCCATTGTTGAAGGTGCTGGGTACCCTGGAAGGCCAGGGCTACCTGCCGCCGGCGGTGATTGCCGAGTTGCGCAGCGGCTATGAATTCCTGCGCTACACCGAACATGCGATCCAGGCCATCGCCGACCGTCAGACACAGATGCTGCCTAACAATGACGAAGACCAGGCGCGAATTGCGTTCATGCTGGGCTTTGCCAATTGGACCGCGTTCCATGAGCAATTGATGTACTGGCGTGGCCGGGTGGACTGGCATTTCCGTCAGGTGATTGCCGATCCGGACGAAGAGGACGGTGCAGAAAGCGAATTGGTGGTCGGCGGCGAGTGGTTGCCCCTGTGGGAAGAATCCCAAAATGAAGAGGCTGCCTGTCGCCAATTGGCTGAAGGCGGCTTTGCCGACGCGCCCAAGGCCCTGAAAGCCTTGGCCGGCCTGCGCAGTAGCCCGCAACTGCGGGCGATGCAGCGCCTGGGGCGTGAGCGTCTGGACGCATTCATCCCGCGCCTGTTGGCCCAGGCGGTCGAGCACGCCAACCCGGACCTGGTGCTGGAGCGCGTACTGCCGCTGGTAGAAGCCGTCGCCCGACGTTCTGCGTATCTGGTGCTGTTGACGGAAAACCCTGACGCCCTGCGTCGGCTGTTGACCCTATGCGCCGCCAGCCCGTGGATTGCCGAGCAGATCACCCGCTTCCCATTGCTGCTGGACGAGTTGCTTAACGAAGGCCGCCTGTTCAAGCCGCCGTTGGCGCCGGAGTTGGCTGCCGAATTGCGCGAGCGCCTGACGCGCATCCCTGAGGATGATCTTGAGCAGCAGATGGAGGCCTTGCGCCACTTCAAGTTGGCGCACCGCCTGCGGGTCGCCGCGTCGGAAATCGCCGGCAGCCTGCCCTTGATGAAAGTCAGCGATTACCTGACCTGGCTCGCCGAGGCGATTCTTGAGCAAGTGCTGGCCCTGGCCTGGCGCCAGACCGTGGCCCGCCACGGTACGCCGCAGCGCCTGGACGGCACCTTGTGCGATCCCGGATTTATCATCGTCGGCTATGGCAAGGTCGGCGGCATCGAGCTGGGCCATGGCTCGGACCTGGACCTGGTGTTTATCCATGACGGTGACCCGCAGGCCGAAACCGATGGCGCCAAGCCAATCGATGGTGCGCAGTTCTTTACGCGCCTGGGCCAGCGGATCATTCACCTGTTGACCACCCAGACCAACTCCGGGCAATTGTACGAAGTGGATATGCGCCTGCGACCTTCTGGCGCATCCGGGCTGCTGGTCAGCTCCCTGGGCGCCTTTGCCCGCTATCAGGAAAACGAGGCCTGGACCTGGGAGCATCAGGCCCTGGTGCGGGCGCGGGTATTGGTCGGCAGTCAGGATGTGGGCCGCGCGTTTGAAGGCGTGCGGGCGCAGGTGTTGGGGCGCACGCAGGACCTGGCGAAGCTGCGCCAGGAGGTCAGCGAGATGCGCGCCAAGATGCGCGACAACCTGGGCACCAAGTCGACCGGGGCCGGCACAGCGGCGAATGCCTTCGAGCCCACGGCGGTGTTCGATCTCAAGCAGGACGCCGGAGGTATCGTCGATATTGAATTTATGGTGCAATACGCCGCTTTGGCGTGGTCTGCGCAACATCCATCGTTGCTGCGCTATACCGATAACATCCGCATCCTGGAAGGCCTGGAGCAGGTCGGGCTGATGCCCGCCGCCGATGCCCACCTGTTGCGTGAGGTGTATAAGGCCTATCGCTCGGCGGCCCATCGCCAGGCCTTGCAGAACGAGGCTGGGGTGGTTGCAGGAGATCAGTTTGCTGACGAACGGCGCCAGGTGAAACGGATCTGGCATGAGCTGGGGTTAAGCTAAAACACTACAGCGACCCCAATTGAATGTGGAGACCGGCTTTATGTGGGAGCGGGCTTGCCCGCGATGCAGGCGCTGCGGTCTGGCTGGCAGCACGTGGTGATGCTATCGCGGGCAAGCCCGCTCCCACACAAACCGTGACCTACAGTAATTATCGAGGCGGGGAGGCATGAGCCTCCCCGAATCGTTTGTGGAAACTACATGAATATTTTGATCGTTGGGCCCAGTTGGGTCGGTGACATGGTGATGGCGCAGACACTGTTCCAGTGCCTGAAACAGCGTCATCCCGACTGCCAAATCGACGTGCTCGCCCCCGAGTGGAGCCGGCCGATCCTGGAGCGCATGCCCGAGGTGCGCCAGGCCTTGAGCTTCCCGCTCGGCCATGGCGCGCTGGAGCTGGCGACCCGACGGCGGATCGGCAAGTCCCTGGCCGGCCAGTATGATCAGGCGATCCTGCTGCCCAACTCGATGAAGTCGGCGCTGGTGCCGTTCTTCGCCGGCATCCCCAAGCGCACCGGCTGGCGCGGCGAGTTCCGCTATGGCTTGCTCAATGATGTGCGCAAGCTCGACAAGGCCCGCTACCCGCTGATGATCGAGCGCTTCATGGCCCTGGCCTACGCGCCCGATGCCGAGTTACCGACGCCGTATCCACGCCCGAGCCTGCAAATCGACCCGGTTACCCGCGATGCGGCCCTGGTCAAGTTCGGCCTGACCCTGGACCGGCCGGTGCTGGCGCTGTGCCCTGGTGCCGAGTTTGGCGAGTCCAAGCGTTGGCCGTCGGAGCATTACGCCAAGGTTGCCGAGCTGAAAATCCGCGAAGGCTGGCAAGTCTGGCTGTTTGGCTCGAAAAACGATCATTCGGTGGGTGAAGACATCCGCCAGCGCCTGATCCCCGGCCTGCGCGAAGAAGCGGTCAACCTCAGTGGCGATACCTCGCTGGCCGAGGCCATTGACCTGCTGTCCTGTGCCGATTCGGTGGTGTCCAACGACTCCGGCCTGATGCACGTGGCTGCTGCGCTGAACCGCCCGCTGGTGGCGGTGTATGGTTCCACTTCGCCAGGCTTTACGCCGCCGTTGGCCGACAAGGTCGAAGTGGTGCGCCTGGGCCTCGATTGCAGTCCCTGTTTTGACCGCACCTGCCGTTTCGGTCACTACAATTGCCTGCGCCAATTGCTGCCAGAACCGGTGGCTGAAGCCTTGCAGCGGTTGCAGGGCAACGTGGTCGAGGTTCACTGAGTTGCGGGTACTGGTAATCAAGACCTCATCCCTGGGCGATGTGATTCACGCCTTGCCGGCATTGACCGACGCGGCCCGGGCGATTCCGGGGATTCGTTTCGACTGGGTGGTGGAAGAAGGCTTCGCCGAAATCCCCACCTGGCATCCGGCGGTGGACAAGGTGATCCCGGTAGCGATTCGCCGCTGGCGCAAGAACCTCTGGCAGACCTTCAAGAGCGGCGAGTGGCGGCGCTTCAAGAAGCAGGTCCAGTCCACCAAATATGACCTGGTGATCGACGCCCAGGGCTTGCTCAAAAGCGCCTGGCTGACCCGCTATGTGCGGGCGCCGGTGGCCGGCTTCGACAAGCAGTCGGCCCGCGAGCCAATCGCCGCACGCTTTTATTCCCGTCGCCTGGCGGTTGCCCGTGGCCAGCATGCGGTTGAGCGCTTGCGCCAGTTGTTCGCCGTGGCCCTGGGTTATGACCTGCCCAAGGGCCTGGGGGATTACGGCCTGAGCACCGAAAAACTGCTGGGCCTGCCGCCGAAAAAACCATTCGTGCTGCTGCTTCATGGCACCACCTGGGACACCAAGCATTGGCCCGAAGCCTACTGGCGCGACCTGGCCGAGCGCATGGGCAGCCTGGGCGTGGATGTGAAGTTGCCGTGGGGTAATGCCGCCGAAAAAGCCCGTGCCGAGCGCCTGGCCCAAGGCCTGGCCAACGCCGAAGTGTTGCCTAAATTGAATCTGGCCGGTGTGGCGCGGGTCCTGGCTAGCGCCCGGGCCTGTGTTGCCGTGGATACCGGCCTGGGGCATCTGGCGGCTGCACTGGATGTACCGACGATTTCCCTGTTCGGCCCAACCAACCCGGGCCTGACCGGTGCCTATGGCAAGGCGCAGATCCATCTGGGCAGCGATTTCCCCTGCGCGCCATGCCTGCAAAAGAAATGCACCTACCAACCGACCGCTGAAGACCAGCGTCGGTTTGATCTCAAGCGCGAGTGGCCACTGTGCTTTACTCGCCTGAACCCTGAGCGTGTGGCCAGCCGACTGAGCACGTTGTTATTGGCTGAGGAGCTGCACTGATGCAACTGGCATTTGTTCTGTACAAATATTTCCCCTTTGGTGGCTTGCAGCGCGACTTCATGCGCATTGCCCTTGAGTGCCAGCAGCGCGGCCACCAGATCCGTGTCTATACCCTGATCTGGGAAGGCGACATCCCGCCAGGCTTTGAAGTGCTGGTGGCGCCGGTCAAGGCGTTCTTCAACCACCGCCGCAACGAGAAGCTGACCGCCTGGATGCAGGCTGACCTGGCCAAGCGCCCGGTGGACCGCTTGATCGGCTTCAACAAAATGCCAGGCCTGGATGTGTACTACGCGGCAGACGGCTGTTTTGAAGACAAGGCGCAAAACCTGCGCCACTCGCTGTACCGCAGTTTTGGTCGCTACCGGCACTTTTCCGAGTACGAGCGCGCGGTGTTTGCCAAGGACGCCAAGACTGAAGTCCTGATGATCTCCGAGGTCCAGCAGCCGCTGTTTATCAAGCATTACGACACGCCGCTGGAGCGCTTCCACCTGTTGCCGCCGGGCATTGCCCAGGATCGTCGGGCGCCGCCGAATGCGGCCGAGATTCGTGCCGGGTTCCGCGCCGAATTCAACCTGGCGGACGACGATTTGCTGCTGGTGCAGATCGGTTCGGGCTTCAAGACCAAGGGCGTGGACCGCAGCCTCAAGGCGCTGGCTGCACTGCCCGCGGATCTGAAAAAACGCACCCGCCTGTTTGTAATTGGCCAGGACGACCCCAAAGTATTCCAATTGCAGAGTGCTACCCTTGGCCTGGGCGACAATGTGCAGTTCCTCAAGGGGCGCAGTGATATCCCGCGTTTTCTGCTGGGCGCCGACCTGTTGATTCACCCGGCGTACAACGAAAATACCGGGACTGTGCTGCTCGAAGCAGTGGTGGCCGGGTTGCCGGTGTTGGTCACGGCAGTGTGTGGTTATGCCCATTACATCAGCGAGGCTGATTGCGGGCGCGTGCTGGACGAGCCGTTCGAACAGGCCCAGCTCAACCACTACCTGGCCGGGATGCTCAGTGATCAGCAGCAACGTGCGGCCTGGAGCCGCAATGGTCTGGCCTTCGCCGAGACGGCCGACCTCTATAGCATGCCGCAGCACGCTGCGGATGTAATTCTGGCGGAGCAACACTGATGAAGTTGATTCTTGCCGAACCGTTCAAAAGCCTTTGGGCCGGGCGCGATGCGTTCGCCGAAGTCGAGCTGTTGGACGGCGAGGTTTACCGTGAACTGGAAGCCCGTCGCACCTTGCGTACCGAGGTGGATGGGCGCGGCTACTTTGTGAAAATCCACCGTGGCATCGGCTGGGGTGAAATCTTCAAGAACCTGTTCACCGCCAAATTGCCGGTGCTGGGCGCCGGGCAGGAGTGGCAGGCAATTCAGCGCCTGCACGAAGTTGGCGTACCGACCATGACCGCCGTGGCCTACGGCGAACGCGGCGCCAACCCGGCCGACCAGCATTCCTTTATTGTCACCGAAGAGCTGGCGCCGACCATCAGCCTGGAAGACTTGAGCATGGACTGGCTCAAGCAACCGCCAGAGCCGCGTCTCAAGCGCGCGCTGATTGCCGAAGTAGCGCGCATGACCGGGATGATGCATCGCGGGGGCGTCAACCATCGCGACTGCTACATCTGCCATTTCCTGCTGCACACCGACAAACCGGTGACGGCCGATGACTTCAAGCTCTCGGTGATCGACCTGCACCGTGCCCAGGTGCGGCCGCGCATCAGCCAGCGCTGGCGCAACAAGGACCTGGCGGCCCTGTATTTCTCGATCCTGGATATCGGCCTGACCCGCCGCGACAAGTTGCGCTTCCTCAAAGGCTACTTCCAGCAGCCCCTGCGCCAGATCCTGGCTGAGGAAGGCGCGTTGCTGCAGTGGCTGGAGCGCAAGGCCAGCAAGCTCTATGACCGCAAAGTCCGGTACGGAGGCGCGCTCTGATGGCGGGTTGGAACCTGGAACCTGCTTACTCGGAGCTTGTGGACGATTTTGGTAGCCTCGACGCAGTGTTTGCCCTGCAAGGCGAGCGGCTGACCCGCGACCCGTTGTCCGAAGTGATTCGTGTAGAGCGCGGCGGGGTCAACTATTACGTCAAGCGCTACACCGGCGCCGGCAAAGGCTTGCGCCGTTACCTGGGCAAGCCACGGGTCAAGTCCGAGTGGCAGAACCTCAAGCGCTTCGCCAAGTGGGGCATTCCCACCGCCGAAGTCGTGGCCTGGGGCCTGGAGCGCAAGGGCCTGGCCTATGACCGTGGGGCGATGATCACCCGTGAGTTGCCCAGGACCGAAGACCTGGCAGCCTTGGCCGAGCGCAAGGATCCGCAACTGTCTGACCCGGTGTGGGTCGACAAGGTCAGTCGCCAGCTCGCCGAATACACCCGGACCATGCACGACCAGCGGTTTACCCACAACGATTTGAAGTGGCGCAACCTGCTGATCGACGACCAGCAGACCCTGTACCTGATCGACTGCCCCAACGGCGACTTCTGGCGCGGGTTCTGGCTCAAGTACCGGATCACCAAGGACCTGGCGTGCCTGGACAAGGTCGCCAAATACCATCTGTCGGCCACCCAGCGCCTGCGTTTCTACATGCAATATTGTCGGCGCAAGCACTTGAGCGTGTCGGACAAGCAACGGATTCGCCATGTGCTGAAGTTTTTCGAGGGACGCGAATGAACGACTTCCTGGCAACTGAAGACCGGGCATTGCTGGAACGGCATGGCCTGGCTGATTTCGATGCCCTGTGGGCCAGGCAACTGGATGCGGTGGATGAACCCAACACCAGTCGCGGTGGCTGGAGCAGCGTGTTTCGCCTGGAGCTGGAAGGCCGTGGCTTTTACCTCAAGCGCCAGAGCAACTACCTGACGCGCACCCTGCATCGGCCGTTTGGCGAGCCGACCTTTGCCCGTGAATTTCGCAACATCAGCCGCTATCGGCAGAAGGCGATCCCGGCCTTGCAGGCGGCCTTTTATGGTGAGCGCAAAGTCGCCGGCGAATACCGCGCCTTGCTGCTGACCCGCGCGCTGGATGGCTGGAATGACCTGGACTCACTGCTGGAGCAGTGGTCGACCCTGAGCGACGCCCAGCACCGCGCGATCCTCGTGGCCTGTGGCCAATTGGCGCGCAAGCTCCATGGCGTCGGCCAGGTGCATGGCTGTTTTTACCCCAAGCATATCTTCCTGCAGGCCACCGGCGACGGTTACGCGGCGCAGTTGATCGACCTGGAAAAAACCCGGCCGCTGTTGCTGGGCCGGCGCGATCGGGTCAAGGACCTTGAGCCACTGCTGCGCCGCGCCGGGGCGTGGTCGCAAGAGCAAGTACGACAGTTTCTGGCGGCCTACCTCGATCAGCCTCTGGATAGCTCGTTGGTCGATAACTGGGCGCAGCTCCTGGCGGGTCGGCGCAGTCACAAGGAGGCCCGCTGATGCGCCTGTCTGAACTCAAAAACGCCGGGCGCACCCCGGCGCTGCCCTTGAGTATTGAGTTGGCGGATGCGGCGGGGCCTGGGCAATTGCAACTGCTGAGCCTGCTGCGGGTGTTGCCGGGCCAGCGTTATGTGGGCGCGGCTATCTGGCGCGGCCGGCCGGTGCTGGCCAAGTTGCTGGTGGGTGGCAGCGCTGCCCGGCATTTCCAGCGTGAACTCCAGGGTGTGCGCCTGCTGGCCGAACAAGGCCTGAGCACGCCGCTGTTGCTGGCTGACGGTCTGCAAGACGGTGAGGGCGGCTGGCTGCTGTTCGAATTTCTCGAAGGTGCACAAAGCCTGGCTGAGGCCTGGGCGGCTGTTGAAGCCATGCCGCCACTGGCGGATGAACAGCAGGCTGTGTTGGCCGAAGCGCTGGGCGCGATTGCACAGATGCACGCCAAGGGCCTGTGGCAGGAAGACTTGCACCTGGACAACCTGATGCGCCAGGGCGAAAAACTGTATTTGATCGATGGTGGCGGGATCTGCGTCGAACAGGCGGGAAACCCCCTGTCACGCAACCGAGTACTGGAAAACCTCGGGGTGTTTTTTGCCCAGTTGCCGAGCAACCTTGAGCCGTTTACCGAAGAATTGCTGGTGCATTACCTGTTAAGCAATGGCGAGCACGCCTTGCCCCTTGAAGCCCTGCAAAAGCAGGTGCGCAAAGTCCGGGCCTGGCGCCTGAAAGACTTCCTGGGCAAGGTTGGCCGCGAATGTACCTTGTTCAGTGTCGTGCGCGGGGCCTTTGGGCTGCGGGCGATCCGTCGTGAAGAAGAAGTAACCCTGCTGCCGGTGCTGGCGCAGGTCGATGCGTTTATCGACCAGGGCCAAATGTACAAGGCCGGCGCCTCGGCCACGGTGGCCAGGGTGGATGTCGCGGGCCGTCCGCTGGTGATCAAGCGTTACAATATCAAGGGCTTTGCCCACTGGCTCAAGCGCTTCTGGCGACCAAGCCGCGCCTGGCACGCCTGGTGCGAAGGCAACCGCCTGGCGTTCCTGGGAATTGCCACGCCCAAGCCGCTGGCACTCCTGGAGCGGCGGTTTTTCTGGCTGCGCAGCCGGGCTTATCTGGTGACGGAACACTTGACCGGGCCGGACCTGATTGAGCATCTGGCGCCGTACGTGGAAAACGGCGAGGTGCCCGAGCCGGAACTGCTGGCCCTGGAGCGCTTGTTTGGCGAACTGATTCGCGAGCGGATCAGTCATGGTGATTTCAAGGGGCGCAATCTGTTCTGGCAGGAGGGGCGCTGGGTGATGATTGACCTGGACTCGATGTGCCAGCATGGATCCCTAGGCAGTTTCGCCCCGGCGTTTGCCAAGGATCGCGCGCGGTTTATGCGCAATTGGCCTGTGAGTAGCGCGCTTTACCGGGTAATTGATCAGCGTTTGCCCAAGGGAATCGCGCCTGATTAATGTTTTGACTAAGTTGCACTCTGGACTTTATTTCTCGGGGTTAATAAGTTGTGCCGGTACTTGGTGGGTTTGTCTGTCTGGATAGTTTCATCAAGTGTCCGGTGACTTAATCTTGGGAGTGTGCAAATGACATCAATTACTGGTTCCCCCTCATTTTCTTTTTATAATGATCTTGCTAATAAAAACAAACCAATAGATCCCGTGAACCCTGTTCGGCCAATAGATAACGTGCAGTCGGGTTCTCGTAATCCGCTGGACCAGACTGCTGGCGATGATGCCGAGTATTTCAGTGCTGAAACCCAGGAGTGGCAGCCAACGGCCTCTGATGGCAAGGGAAGCGGTGGATATGCAAATCTCGGTGATCCGTATCGGGAGCCTATAGATTTTGAAATAGTGGCTGGACCGAATGGTGATTGGGTGCAATCAAACGACAACAGGTGATTGCTTGAAAGTCGCATGGGGCTTTCGTTTTGTTGTTGTGTTAAGTGATGTTGTTGTTTGGTATGTAGTTATTTTGCTGATGGTTTGTAGGTAATGTCTTTGATTAATATGGGAGCCGATTGGGCAGCGCAAGTTGCCCATCGGTTTTGTATTGTTCAGAAACTGTATTGGGCTCCTGCGCCGGCATACCAGGATCGGCCTGGCGCGGCCTCGTAATAGCGCTGGTTGCTGTCGCCTACGATCACCGACCCGACGTATTGGCGATCCAGCAAATTATCCAGGCGCAAAGTCTGATGAAAGGTCCAGTGCTCCACCTTCTGCTCAAACCGTGCACGCCAGTTGAAGACGCTGTAGCCCGGCGCAGCACGCTCCTGGTTGGTGTCCTCGACATAGATCTTGCTGCGGTACATGCCTTCGACAGCGGTGCTGAGCCAATCCCGTGGTTTCCAGTTCAGCTCGGCAAACAGCAGGGTCTGCGGGACGCCGGGCAGGTAGTTGCCTTTGTCGATGGATTTGCCGTTGTTGCTGAAGTCACTGTCGTAGGTGGCTTGCAGGCGGGTGTAGGCGAGGTTGGCGCTCCACTGTTCGCTCAGTTGACTTTCGATGCCCAGTTCAAAGCCACGGCGCAGGGTGCGGCCGGCGTTTTGGTAAGTGCTGCGACCGCCACTGGATTGCTGTACCACCAACTCGTCATCCGTAGTGATCTGGAACAGCGCTGCGTTGATTCGGGTATCTTGACCAACCCGTGCTTTCAGACCGACCTCATACTGCTTGCTGACTGAGGGTTTTAGCGCAAAGTTGAAGCCATTTGCTGCACTGGAATAGGCCAATTCTGCCTGTGTTGGTGTTTCGAAGGCTTTCCCAGCACTCACATAAGCGTGCAAGTCGGGAGTGAAGGCATACATGGCGCTGATCGATGGTGTGTTTTTTTGGTAGGTCTTGCTGCCGCTATCGTTGCCGTCATTACCACTCACAAAGTGATCATCGACTTCCATTTTCATCGTGCTGTGGCGTAGTCCAGCTTGCAGGGTCCAATTGCCCAGTAGCCAGTTGGCCTGGATGAACGGATCTATGCTGGTGGCAGTGTCAATTTCGTCACGGCCCAAGGCGCCTTTTACGCCATGCTCACCATTGACGGTGTTGGAGTACCCTTGACGATCATCCTCACTACGGTCGTAGTCGAGGCCAGTGATCAGGGTCAGCTCTCCCGGAGCGCTGACGATAGGTTGTAGCCAATGGAATGAGCCTCCATAGAATTTGCGGTCAAAAGCCACTACCCCTCCGCGCGCATTGGCGGGGTTGGGGTTGCCATTGGGGAACTTGTCTGGAATCGACAAATACTGAATCACACTCCGCCGCCCGGTATACGCATTCACCTGCAACGTCGCATCGCCAATGTACCGCTCGTAATTCATCCCCAACTGCTGATGGTCAATGCTCTTGCGCGTGTTGTACGTCAACGCGTTGCTGGTGACCGAATGCGGGTCGGCCTTATAGTCAGCCCACTTTTGCCCCAGTGGATCCTGGGTGCCGTTCTGCTCCAGGCTGCTGTAGATCAGGGCCAGCTTGCTGTCGTCATCGGGCTCGACATTAAGCTTGGCGAAGGTCTGGTCGCGGCGGGCGCTGCTGTGGTCGCGGTAGCCGTTGGTGTCCATGCGCGAGGCGTCGAGGACAAACCCGGCACCGTCCACCGCGCCTTCGGCACTGAGGTGGTTCTTGTTCAGGCCGTCGCTGCCGAATAGGGTTTCGGCGCCGATGCGAGGTGGGCCCTCGCCGTTGCGCGAGAACATCTGGATCACCCCGCCGGCGTTGCTGCCATACAAGGTGGCAGCTGGGCCGCGCAGCACTTCTATGCGCTCGGCAGTGTCAAGGTTGAACGTGGCGGCCTGGCCCTGGCCATCCGGGGTGCTGGCGGGGATGCCATCGGCAATCAGTTTGATCCCGCGCACGCCAAACGCCGAGCGCGCGCCAAAGCCGCGGGACGAAATCTGCAAGTCCTGGGCATAGTTCTGACGGTTCTGCACCACCAGCCCCGGCACGCGGGCCAGGGCCTCCGAAGCGTTGATGCCCAGTTGGCCATCGCTGATCTGTTCACGGCTGATGCTGTCCACCGAGTAGGGCAGGTCGAAACTGCGACTGACGCTGCGCGAGCCTGTCACCACGCTGGGGTCGAGGATCAGCGGGGCATCTTCTGCCTGGGCGGGTTGCTGCAGGCCCAGCAGGCCGGGGAGCAACATCGCAAAACAGGTGGGGACAACGACTTTCATGAGCGAACCAACTTCCATGACGCGCAGCGCGGGCGCGGAAAAAAGGGCGCGAGTTTAACGATTCTGTGAGGCTTTTCCGAAGAATATTCCCGCACAATTTCGGCATATTCGTCTTACGCAGTCTTGGGTTAGGCTGCCCGCCTCATGCCAAAGGAGGGTTGCCCGTGAATCCTACAAACATTCTGCTGCTTGCCGCCATTGTCCTTTCGACCACGGCCTGTGGCACCATCGATACGGTGTTTCGCGAAGACGCGGTGGCCAGCCAGAAACTCAAGGACCTGCGCAGCCATTGCGAGAGCGTGCCCCGTATCTACAGCGGCGTGGTGTACGACTTCTGCTCCCTGAATGGCGAACCCAACAGCAAGAAAAGCCTGGACGACCAGCAGATCGGCCCGCTGCCGTGGATTGCCGTTGATTTCGCCCTGTCAGGCGTTCTCGATACTTTGGTACTGCCCTACACCGTCTACCGGCAGAGTCGCGATGGCAGTATCGAGATTTTCCGATAACACCTCTTGTTTCTCCCTGCCATTTGCAGCTAGAGGCGTTTTGCCTCTTTTAAGCTATAATCCCGCCCTTTAGCTTTTCTCGCCGAGGCGAGGGGCACACATTTTTCAGGCGCAAGCGCCTGCTTGCAGACTAAAAGAGGCTAGACCCCAGTGGCATTGACGATTCTTGGCCTGTCCGGCGCCCTTAGCCATGATCCTTCCGCAGCCCTGTATATCGACGGCAAGCTGATCGCGGCTGCCGAAGAAGAGCGCTTCGTACGCGATAAACATGCAAAGAACCGCATGCCCTACGAATCGGCGAAATTCTGCCTGGAGCAGGCCGGTATCAAGCCTTCCGACGTTGATGTGGTAGCGATCCCGTTCGCCCCGATCAGCTTGTTCGGCGAGGCCCGCTGGCACTATGCCAAGCGGTACTGGTACGCCCCGGACCGCGCCCTTGACGCGATCCTGATGGGTAACCGCCGCTACAAGCGCTATCGCAACAAGATTGTCTGGTGCCTGGAGCAACTGGGCTTCGATCCGAAGAAGATCAAGATCGAGCCGGTTGAACACCACCTGGCCCACGCTTCCAGCGCCTATCACTGCTCGGGTTTCCAGGAGAAGACCGCGATCCTCGGGATCGACGGCAAGGGTGAGTACGCCACTACCTTCTTCGGCTACGGCGAGAACGGCAAGATCCACAAGATCAAGGAGTTCTACGATCCGGACTCCCTCGGCGGCCTGTACGGCGCGATCACCGAGTTCCTCGGTTTCGAGATGCTTGATGGCGAGTTCAAGGTCATGGGCATGGCGCCGTATGGCGATGCCAGCAAGTACGACTTCTCGCGCCTGGCCTCCTTTGAAAACGGCGAGTTGGTGATCAATACCGACTACGCCAACGTCATCGGCCTGCGCCGTTATAAAGAGAAGGGCAAGGGTTTCTACTTCTCGCCAAAACTGATCGAGTGGCTGGGTCCCAAGCGCGAAGGCGATATCGCCGACGAGCCGTACATCCACTACGCGGCGAGCATGCAGGCCCTGTTCGAGAAACTGGCCTTGCAGATGATCGACCATTACCTGGGCGATATCCTCAAGGAAACCGGCAAGCTGGCCTTCGCCGGCGGCTGTGCGCTGAACGTCAAGTTGAACCAGAAGATCATTGCCCGCGATGACGTCAAGGAGCTGTTCGTGCAGCCGGCGTCCGGCGATGCCGGCACCGCCGTGGGCGCGGCGGCCTATGTGTCTCATGCCCGTGGTGTACCGGTAGAGAAGATGGAGCACGTCTATCTCGGCCCGTCCTACAGCAACGAAGAAGTGATTGCCGCGTGCGCCAAGCACCCGAGCAAGCCGAAGTGGCGCCAGATCGACGACATGCCAAAGCGCATCGCCCAGATCATGGTCGACGGCAACCCGGTGGCCTGGTTCCAGGGCCGCATGGAGTTCGGTCCGCGTGCCTTGGGCGGTCGTTCGATCATCGGTTGCCCGAGCGCCGTGGGCGTGGCTGACCGGATCAACCACCAGATCAAGTTCCGCGAGCGCTGGAGGCCTTTCTGCCCGTCGATGCTCGACACCGTGGCCCCGCAGATGATCAAGGTCGATCACCCGGCCCCGTTCATGACCTTCACCTTTGAAGTGGCGGAGGAATGGAAAACCCGCGTGCCGGAAGTGGTCCATGAAGATGGCACCTCCCGCGCCCAGGTGCTCAAGCGCGAATACAACCCGCGCTACTACGACATGATGAAAGAGCTGGAAGTGCTGACCGGTAACGGTGTCTCGCTGAACACCTCGCTCAACCGCCGTGGCGAAGCGATGATCTGCTCGCCGACCGACGCACTGAACATGTTCTTCGGCTCCGACCTGCAGTACCTGATCATGGAAGACATCCTGGTCGTCAAAGACGGTGTGGAAGGGCAAGTCATTGACTGAAGCACTGATTGGCGTCGTCATCCCCGCCTACAACTACGCGCGCACCCTGGGGCGCGCGGTTGAATCGGTGCTGGCACAACTCGACGAAGCCGATGCGCAGTTGTTGGTGATTGATGATGGCTCTACCGATGAGACGCCGCAGGTGCTGGAGGCTCTGTTGGCCAAGCACCCGGGACGTTTCCGGGCCTTGCGCAAGCCCAATGGCGGCTTGGCCTCGGTGCGCAATCGCGGGATTGAAGAGTCTGCTGGCCAGTACCTGATGTTCCTGGATGCCGATGATGAAATGGCACCCGGTGCGCTGGCCCTGGTCGCGCAGCATATTGCCGCTCACCCGGACAGTCGCTTGATCATCGGTGGCCACTGGTCGGTGTTCGAGGATGGCAAGCGCCGCCTGCATGCTGTCAAGCCGCTGCCTGCCACGCCTTATCTGCGGGTGCGCGGGTATTTGCTGGACAAGACCATCGCGATCTCCAATGGCGCCTGCGCCATGCATCGAGACATCTTCTCGGTGGGCAACTACCCGGAGCGCATGCGTAACGCCGAGGATATTCCGGTGTTTGCCCAGGCCCTGGCACGCGTGCCCTGTACGGTCATCGATCAGCCACTGGCGTTGATCTACAAGCATGCCGACAGCTTGCGGCATGACATCAATCACAGCGTGGCAGCGGGCGTGAGCCTGGTTGACGAGGTCTTCTCGCCAGTGCGTATGCCCAAGGCGTTGCAAGGCCTGCGCAGTGCGTTTCTCGCGCAGCGCTGCCTGTCTTTGTTTCGCAATTGCCTGAGCGCTGGTGAATACACGCTGGCCCGGCAGTTTTACTGCCAGGCGGTGCGTACCGACTGGCGCGCGCTGACACGTTGGTCGTATACCCGCAAGGCGCTTCAGCTGTTGTTCAAGTAAGAGTTTTATAGCCTGTTAGGCTACGCCGTGAATCACCAATACAGCGCCTGAGTTGATTGCAACGACCGGGCGCTTGGTTTTTGGCGGCGTGATGGTTTTCTGAAATGGATGTTTTCCAAATCTTGTGCACGCGATGTGACGCCAGGTTTTAAGGGGGGGGTGTGGTTGGTATAGGTAGCAAGGTGTGGGCTCGGGCTTTGAATGTGGTCGTCGAACATCCCGTTCGAGTGGCATTTTTTGGGAGCCTGCTGCTCTCCCTGATCGCCGTGCTGGGCGCGGCGACTGTCGGGCGTGATGCTGCTTTCTACCTGACCATTGCCCAGGACGCTCAAGTCCACGGCCCGAAAGCCGCCTTTGCTGTCTTCAACTGGCCCTGGTTCTCTCTGCTCCTGGCGGGTACCCATTCGGTTTCAGGCCTGCCCATAGAACTGAGCGCTTACTTGTGGTGCTCGCTGTTTGCCGCGGGTACCTGTGCGCTGCTGGTTGACTGCGTGCGCCAGCGCTCGGTGCAGGTGGCGCCATGGGCTTGCCTGGTGGTGCTGGCGATGCCGGCGTTCAACCAGTTTCGTGGCGAAATCCTGCGTGAGTTCGGTTTCTGGTTCTTCTGCATCCTGACGCTCTGGCTGGCCATGCGTTGGCACACCCGAGGCGGGTGGCTGCGGGCAATAACCATCCATCTGGCGATTGTCGCGGCGGCAGCCTTCCGGTTGGAAGCGTTGTTGCTGTTGCCTGCGTTGGGTTTGTGGCAGTTGCCTGGCCTATGGATACGCGAGCGGCGCCTGGCGCTCTTGCAGTTTGTCGCGCTGCCGCTGCTTGCGGTTGTGGCGGGGATGGTGCTGGTCTCGGTGACGGGCGGTTTTACATCGGCCCGTGTGGCCTACTATCTGGACCTGATCAACCCAAGCAGTGTGCTGGCGTCATTCGATTTACTGCGTGAGCAATTTTCCAACTCGCTGATCAACAAGTATTCCCAGGATGAAACCGGACGCATCATCTTTTTCGGCCTGCTGGCGGCCATGGTCATCAGCTTTGTGAATATGTCCGGCCTGTTTGCCGTGCCGTTCTTGCTGGGCCGCAATTGGCAGGCGATCAAGCGCTATTGGCATGAGTATCGGCCTTTTGCCTGGGCGGCGGTGTTGTACCTGCTGGTACTGCTGCTGTTCTTTATCCAGCAGCAGTTCATGAACGCACGCTACATGAGCTTCTTGAACCTGCTGTTTGTGCCAGCGTTGGCGATAGCGCTGCAAATGTTTGCCCGGCAGTTCCCGCGCCTCGGTAAGGTCTTGGTGGCGGTATGCTTGCTGGTGATGCTATCCAACGTGGTGTCCACCGGGCCGGGCAAGGTCCAGTACGTCGACGCTGGGCGTTGGATGGCGGCGAATGTCGAGCCGGACGTCCCGGCCTATTTCGACGACGGCCGGATCGGCTATTATGCCGGGCGTGGTTATCTGCTCAAGCAATTGACCCGGGAAGCGGCCATGTCACCGGCCCATGCAGATAAATTCCGCTACTTCCTGATCGAAGCCCGCGGTAACGAACCCTGGCTCACCAGCTGGCTGGCCGAGCGCAACCTGCGCATCGTCGAGCGCTTCGCCAATCGCCGAGGCGCCACGGTACTGGTCATCACCCAGTAAAATCAGCCCAGTAATTGCCGCAGGCGCTCAATCAACGGCGCCTGCTGACTGCCTGCCGGCAAGCCCTGGCGATAGCCATCGAAGAAGACTTGCCCGGCATCATCGCCCAGCAGCCATTGCCGATCCTCGGGATAGCGCCGCAGATGGCTGAAGTTGCGCAGCCGCTTGCTCTGGCTCAGCGGGACGCTCTGGCAGCTCAGGTCGGCAATGTCGATCAGCCCCAGGGTGTTTTCCGGTGTCAGGACCACGTTGCCAAAGTGCAGCGAGCGAAAGTACACGCCTTTCTCATGCAATTGCGCGATGAAACAGCCGAGGCGCCCACGCAGGGCGTCGGCGTCTTGCTTGGCGAGTTTGAGCTGGCGGATGGTTTCCCCGGCCAGCGGGCTGTAGTACACCGCATCCCGCGCAATGCTGGGGATGCGATACACCGCAATGATGCGCGGGCAGGGGATGTCCCGTTGCTGTAGCGCGCGGGTGTTGTTGGCGAAGCGTTGTGCATACGGGTAGAACAGTGCTGAACTGAGCAGACGCTTGCGCCGGAACAGTTTGAGTATGCAACCATCGGTCAACCGGAGCACCTTGTCGCCAGAACCATCGGCTTCCAGCACCTGCGCGCCAGCGCGCAATGCCTCGTAGGTGTTGTGATCGATTACTTGCATGCCTGACTCCCATCAATAGCCGGCTATCTTAACCGACTTGGTGCAAGGCTGGCCCCTGCTCGTGTTTTTTGGGGCGAAGAGGCCTGTGATATGATCCGCGCCTTACTGATTTGCGCGGATTCCCATGAGCAGTCCTGAACCGAAAACCCAGTCGACGCTGGCGATTTACTTTCGCCTCCTGACTTACGTACGGCCTTATGTGGGTCTGTTCATCCTGAGTATCGTCGGGTTCCTGATCTTCGCATCGACCCAGCCGATGCTCGCTTACATCCTCAAGTATTTCGTCGATGGCCTGGCGAACCCCGAGGCCAGCCTGTTCCCCGGTAACCCTTATCTTGGCAAATTGCAGTTGCTGGAAACCGTGCCGCTGATGATCGTCCTGATCGCCGCATGGCAGGGTGTGGGTTCTTTCCTTGGCAACTTCTTCCTGGCCCGGGTTTCCCTGGGGTTGGTCCACGACTTGCGCGTGGTGCTGTTCAACAAGCTGTTGGAGCTGCCAAACCGCTTCTTTGACAAGAACAACTCCGGCCACCTGATTTCGCGCATTACCTTCAACGTCACCATGGTCACCGGGGCTGCCACCGATGCGATCAAGGTGGTTATCCGTGAAGGCATGACCGTGATTTTCCTGTTCTGCACCCTGGTGTGGATGAACTGGAAGCTGACCCTGGTGATGCTGGCGATCCTGCCGGTGATCGGCATGATGGTGAACAGCACCAGCCGTAAATTCCGCAAGCAAAGCAAGAAGATCCAGGTGTCCATGGGCGACGTGACCCATGTGGCATCCGAGACGATCCACGGTTACCGCGTGGTCCGCAGCTTTGGCGGCGAGCAGTATGAAAAGGTGCGCTTCGAACAGGCGAGCCTGAGCAATACCGAGAAACAACTGGCGATGACCAAGACCGGCGCGGTGTACACGCCGATGCTGCAACTGGTGACCTACAGTGCAATGGCCGTGGTCATGTTCCTGGTCCTGTATTTGCGTGGCGATGCCTCGCCGGGTGACTTGGTGGCCTATATCACCATGGCTGGCCTGTTGCCCAAGCCGATTCGCCAGCTTTCCGAAGTCAGCTCGACCATCCAGAAGGGCGTGGCGGGTGCCGAGAGTATTTTCGAGCAATTGGATGAGTCGGTAGAAGTCGACCAGGGCGTGATTGAGCATGAGCGTCTGGCTGGGCGCATTGAAGTGCGCAACCTCAGCTTCCAATACCCGGAAAGCGACAAGAAGGTGCTCAACGACATCAGCTTTATCGTCGAGCCTGGGCAAATGGTCGCGTTGGTGGGGCGTTCGGGCAGCGGCAAGTCGACCCTGGCGGGCTTGATCCCGCGCTTCTACCAGCATGAGCAGGGGCAGATTCTGCTTGATGGCGTGCGCGTGCAGGATTTCACCCTGCGCAACCTGCGCCGGCAAATTGCCCTGGTGACCCAGCAGGTCACGCTGTTCAACGACACCGTGACCAACAACATCGCCTATGGCGACCTGGCCGGAGCGCCCATCGAAGCGGTACAGCACGCCGCTCGCGAAGCGTATGCCGACGAGTTCATTGTGAAGATGCCCCAGGGCTACGAGACCATGGTGGGCGAGAACGGTGTGCTGCTGTCCGGTGGCCAGCGCCAGCGCATCGCGATTGCCCGGGCCCTGCTCAAGGATGCACCGCTGCTGATTCTCGACGAGGCCACCTCGGCCCTGGATACCGAGTCCGAGCGCCATATCCAGGCCGCCCTGGACCATGTGGTGAAGAACCGCACGACCCTGGTGATTGCCCACCGCTTGAGCACCATCGAGAAAGCCGACCTGATCCTGGTGATGGACGATGGCCAGATTGTCGAGCGCGGCACCCATGTCGAGTTGCTGGCGAAGAATGGCTACTACGCCCGCCTGCACGCCAAGGAGTTCGAAGAAGGCGACCCGGTGGCGCCCTCCCACGTGACGGATGCCTATTGAGGCGTCATTGCCGCCGGGCTGGAATCGACCGCCAGGATTGAAGCGGTCGATGCTTTTCCCTGTGCTAATATCGCGCCCCTGTTCATTTTGTATGTGGGTTGCTCCATGAAGTTGTCCATGCCGCGATTCGATCAAGCCCCTGTCTTGGTGGTCGGCGATGTCATGCTCGACCGTTACTGGCATGGCGGTACCTCACGGATTTCCCCTGAGGCACCGGTACCGGTAGTCAAGGTCGAGCAAATCGAAGACCGTCCAGGCGGCGCTGCCAACGTCGCCCTTAACATCGCCGCACTCGGCGCCCCGGCCTCCCTGGTCGGCGTGACCGGTGACGACGAAGCCGCCGACAGCCTGACCAACAGCCTGCGCGGCGCTGGCGTGCGTGCCCTGTTCCAGCGCATTGCCCATCAGCCGACCATCGTCAAGCTGCGGGTCATGAGCCGTCACCAGCAATTGCTGCGTATCGATTTTGAAGAACCTTTTGCTACCGACGCCCTGGCCCTCAGTGAGCAGGTCGACGAGTTGCTCGAAGGCATCAAGGTGCTGGTGCTGTCGGACTACGGCAAAGGCGCACTGAAAAACCACCAGATGCTGATCCAGGCCGCCAAGGCCCGTGGCATCCCGGTGCTGGCCGATCCCAAGGGCAAGGACTTCTCGGTTTACCGGGGCGCCAGCCTGATCACGCCGAACCTCAGCGAATTTGAAACCATCGTCGGCGGCTGCGCCGATGAGCACGAACTGGTGAGCAAAGGCGCAAGCCTGATGGCCGAGCTCGACCTCGGTGCCTTGCTGGTGACCCGTGGCGAACACGGCATGACCCTGCTGCGCCCCGGTCACCCGGCGATGCACTTGCCGGCGCGTGCGCGGGAAGTGTTCGACGTCACGGGCGCCGGCGACACCGTGATCTCGACCCTGGCGGCAGCGATTGCGGCGGGGGAGGAGTTGCCCCATGCGGTAGCCCTGGCCAACCTGGCAGCGAGCATCGTGGTGGGCAAGCTGGGTACGGCGTCCATCAGTGCCCCGGAACTGCGTCGCGCGATCCAGCGCGAGGAAGGCTCGGAGCGTGGTGTGTTGAGCCTGGACCAACTGCTGCTGGCGATTGACGATGCCCGTGCCCATAACGAAAGCATCGTTTTCACCAACGGTTGTTTCGACATTCTGCACGCCGGGCATGTGACCTACCTGGAGCAGGCTCGCGCCCAGGGTGATCGCCTGATCGTGGCGATCAACGATGATGCTTCGGTCAGCCGCCTGAAAGGGCCGGGTCGGCCGATCAACAGTGTCGACCGGCGCATGGCGGTGCTGGCTGGGTTGGGCGCGGTGGACTGGGTGATCAGCTTCTCCGAGGGCACCCCGGAAAACCTCCTGGCCCAGGTCAAGCCTGATGTATTGGTCAAGGGCGGTGACTACTCGGTCGACCAGGTGGTCGGCGCCGATATCGTCAACGCCTATGGTGGCAAGGTCAAAGTTCTCGGGTTGGTGGAAAACAGCTCGACTACCGCGATTGTCGAAAAAATCCGCCAAACCAACGATGCCGCTCAATAGGTTTTACCGTTATGTCTGATGCTCTCGTACTGATTACCGGCGGTGCCGGCTTTATCGGTTCCAACCTGGTCGATGCACTGCTTGCCAAGGGCTATGCGGTGCGGGTGCTGGATAACCTGTCCACCGGCAAGCGCAGTAACCTGCCACTGGACAACCCGCGCCTGCAATTGCTCGAAGGCGACGTGGCCGATGCTGCACTGGTTGCCCGCGCGGCTGTAGGGGCGACGGCGGTGGTGCACCTGGCGGCAGTCGCTTCGGTGCAGGCATCGGTGGATGACCCGGTCAGTACGCACCAGAGCAACTTCGTTGGTAGCCTGAATGTCTGCGAAGCCATGCGCCAGGCCGGGGTCAAGCGCGTGGTGTTTGCCTCCAGTGCCGCGGTGTATGGCAACAACGGCGAGGGCGACTCCATCGATGAGCAAACCGCCAAGGCGCCGCTGACGCCTTATGCCTCGGACAAATTGGCCAGCGAGCACTACTTTGACTTCTACCGTCGCCAGCATGGCCTGGAGCCGGTGATTTTCCGCTTCTTCAATATTTTTGGCCCGCGCCAGGATCCTTCATCGCCGTATTCCGGGGTGATCAGCATCTTCAGCGAGCGTGCGCAAAAAGGCCTGCCGATTGCGGTGTTTGGCGACGGAGAGCAAACCCGGGATTTCATGTACGTCGGGGATCTGGTGGCGGTGTTGGTGCAAGCGGTGGAAATGGCCGAGGCGCCCCTGGGTGCGATCAATGTCGGCTGGAACCGCACCACCACGCTCAAGCAGTTGCTGCAGGCGCTGTCGGAAATCGTCGGTTCGTTGCCGCCTGTCAGCTACACAGAACCGCGTTCGGGGGACATCCGGCACTCAAGGGCCAATAACCAGCGCTTGGCAGCGAGTTTCACATTGCCTGAGCCGACGCCGCTGAAGGTTGGGCTGGAAAAACTGCTCAACCAGTAAGTACCACTTGCCACAGGCGGGGCTGCTTTAGTGACCCGCCTTCTTCGGTACGATCTTGCGCAAGATCTGCCGGGCCCGGCCAGTCAGCTGTTTCAACTTCGATTCCTTCTCCGGTGCGCTCAGGCCCTGTTGCCTGAGCCAGTCCTTCCAGCGGATCCGCTCATCGCGCACCAGCCAGCCTTCCTGCTGGGCAAAACTTTCGGCCAGGTACAGCCCGCGCGTGCTCGCCGGCACCAGTTGATCCTTCTTCAGGGTATACAGCTCGGCGCAAGGCTGGCCGTCCTTCAGGGGCATCAGGTACAAGTCCGGGCGCTGGCGGTCCAGGCGTGCCACCAGTTGATCGCCCTCCAGGCGTTCATCCACATGGAACAAGCTCAGGGACTTGGCTTCCTTCGGCACTTCCAGGCGCAGGTCGTAGATCAATTGCAGTGAGGCTGTGGGCAGGTGCACATAGGCCCGCGGGCGTTCGATCAACTGCATGTTGGCGCAGCGCACAGGGCGGGCAGCGCCGGACAACGGCGACAGACGAAACGGCAAGGCCTCACGGTAATGCAGCGCGCTGGAGTAGGGCGCCGGCAGCCAGGTATCGTTGAAACGTCCGCCCAGCCAGCCCTCCGGGGTTTCCAGGAGGCATTCCTCGGCGATTTCCTGAATGGCGGTGTGCAGCGGCAGGTTCAACTCGTGGGCCGGTACGTAGCCGGAAATCAGCTTGAGCACCACATCGCCACGGTCCTGGCGACGCTGGCGCACCAGTACCCAGTAATCGCGGTTTTGCCAATGCAATGTCAGGCGCACCGACACCCCAAGGTTGGCCAGTTCCAGGGCAAAGCGCTCGGCGTCGGCCACTTCTACCGGCTTGCGCCGCTGCAGGGTCTGGGCAAAATTGAGCGGCATGCCCACGCTCTGGTAGCTCAGGCCTTCGGGGGTGGCTTCGACGTACAGCGGCAGTGTTTTAAAGTTACTGGGGTTTTTTCTTATGAGCGTTCGCGGCATGTCGGCTCCTTCTTGCGTCGGGGTCGGCCGCGTCGGCGGCATCAGGATTGGCGAATGATCTTGGCAGCGGTTGCCACATTGTGGGCAAGGTGCAACGGGTTGATGGTCCCGACAATAGCACTGGCCACGCCCGTTTGCGCAAACAACAAGATGAAACTGGCGTGAATTGGATCCACTCCTGGCTCAAGGCAGGCATGACCACTGGCCAGGGCCTTTTTCACCAGGATGCCTTTGCCGTGGGCGGCGGCGTAATCAATCACGGCCTTTTCGTTTTGCTCGTTCAGATTGTAGGTGACCATGGCGCAATCACCTTGTTCCAGAGCCTTCACGCCGCCTTCGACGGTTTTGCCGGAGAAGCCGAAACCGCGAATCTTGCCCTCGGCCTTGAGGTCCGCCAGGGTCTGGTAGACCTCGCAGTCGTTGAGGATATGCAAGTCGTTGCCATCGGAGTGCACCAGCACCAGATCGATAAAATCCGTTTCCAGGCGTTTCAGGCTGCGCTCCACGGACAGCCGGGTGTGGGCCGCGCTGAAATCGTGATGGGACACGCCGTCGACAAACTCTTCGCCGACCTTGCTGACAATGACCCAATCCTGGCGCTGGCCACGCAGCAGCGGGCCCAGGCGTTCTTCGCTGTGGCCGTAGGCGGGGGCGGTGTCGATCAGGTTGATCCCCAGCTCGCGCGCCTGGCGCAGTAACATCCGCGCCTGCTCATCATCGGGGATCTGGAAACCACTGGGGTACTTCACGCCTTGGTCGCGCCCCAGCTTCACGGTGCCCAGGCCCAGTGGCGACACCAGCAGGCCGGTGCTGCCCAGGGGGCGATGAAGGTCGTGCAGGGTCGGCAGGCTCATGGCAACAATTGCTCCCAGGCAGGTTGGGCGATGGCTGGGCGCGGCAGTTGCGGCAAGGGTTCGCTGGGTGCTGGCTGGATGCCGTCACGTTCCAGGGCGTTGAGCACTCGGTCGGCGAAGTCCGGTGCCAGGGCCAGCTTGGTTGGCCAGCCCACCAGCAGGCGGCCCTGTTCGGCGAGGAACGCGTTGTCCGGCCGGGTCAGGCCTGATTGCAGGGGCTCGGCGCGATCTACACGCAAGGTTGCCCATTGGGTCTGGCTCATGTCGATCCACGGCAGCAACTGCGCCAGCTCCTTTTGCGCCGTGGCGATCTGCTCGGCGGGCGTGCGGTGCACGCCTTCGGCCTCGGCAATGTCGCCGCCCATGTACCACACCCAATTGCCATCAGCGGCTGGGTGCGTGGTGATGGTGATCCGTGGCTTGGTGCCGCCGCCCAGGCAATGCGCGTACAAAGGTTTGAGGCCGGGGCCCTTGGCGATGATCATATGCAGCGGGCGCTTTTGCATGGCTGGCTGGCTCAGGCCCAGGGCCGTCAGCAGCTCGGCGGTGCCACCGCCGGCACTCAGCACGATGCGCTGGGCGCGAATCGCCCGGCCATCGACTTTC
Source organism: Pseudomonas sp. TAE6080 (assembly GCF_018732265.1). Classification (NCBI taxonomy): domain Bacteria; kingdom Pseudomonadati; phylum Pseudomonadota; class Gammaproteobacteria; order Pseudomonadales; family Pseudomonadaceae; genus Pseudomonas; species Pseudomonas sp. TAE6080. The sequence continues at coordinate 7,359 of NZ_JAHIDY010000011.1, read as the reverse complement.
AGGCCAACCAGGATGCCACCCTCAAGCAGTGGCTCGATCTGTTGCCCGGCGAGCAGGCCGTCACCGGCCAGTTGCGCCAGGCGTTCGATCAGGCTCGGCACATCCACCACCAGTTCGGCCAGGCGATAGACCTTGCCCTTGAAGCGACGGTCTTGCAGGGCTGGCGGCAAATCGTCGCCCTTGACCTGATCGACACGGCCGCGCACCGCTTTGCTGGCGAAGAAACTGGTGAGATTGCCGGCCAGGGTGCCCGGCGACCACAGATAATGGGCCTGGGACAGCAGGCGCACGCCCGTCAGGTCCAACTCGCCTGTACCCGCCAGCGCTTCACGCCAGCGTCGCGGCATATCGGCAATGGCTTCGGAGGCGCCGGTCAGGGCACCGTGCAAGGCGTATTTCGCACCACCGTGAATGATCCCCTGGGACTTCACGCTCTGCCCGCCACCCAGGGTCGCGTTCTCCACCACAATCGTGGAAAACCCCTGGCTGCGCAGGCGCGCATTGAGCCAGAGGCCGGCAACCCCGGCGCCGACAATCAGGACGTCGGTGGAAATAACGGATGGCATGCGCGGCTGACCTCGGCGATTGAAAAGAGGCAGTATACCGCGCAGCTGCAAGTTTCAAGCTGCATGCGTCAAGTTAGAAGCGGGCAACCTTGCTTTTTCTTACCGCTTACCGCTTGAAACTTGCAGCTGTTTTTCTAATGCCCTGCCGTTTTCGAAAACAACTGAATCACCACCACCCCCAGCACAATCAAGCCCATCCCGAGCATCGCCGGCAGATCGAGCTTCTGCCCATAGATAAACAGCGCCGCGATGCTGACCATGACAATGCCCATCCCGGCCCATACCGCATAGGCCACGCCCACCGGGACGGTGCGCACCACCAGGGTCAGCATCCAGAACGCCACGCCATAGCCGACGATAACCAGCAACAACGGGATCGGTGTGCTCCAGCCCTTGATCGCTTTCATGGAAACGGTGGCGATCACTTCCGAGCAGATGGCGATAGCCAGGTAGTAGTAGGCGACGTTCATGGGGCAATCCTCGGGATGGGCTCAATACTGTAGGAGCGAGCTTGCTCGCGAAAATCGTTAACGATTACGCGTATAACCTGGTTGAACGTGGTGTTCTTGGGGTTTTCGCGAGCAAGCTCGCTCCTACAAAGGTGGGCATTTTAGTGCGTTCTCAGATGGGGTAAAGTCATTACCTATCCGAATTCAAGATAGGTTTAACCCATGAGCGTGCAATGGAACCTGGAGCAGATGCGCCTGTTTGTCAGCGTCGCCGAGCAGCGCTCGTTTTCAGCGGTGGCGCGGGACCAGCGCAAGGCGCAATCGGCGGTAAGTAGTGGTATTGCCTTACTGGAGGCCGACCTGGGCGTGAGCCTGTTTGATCGCAGCAGCGGCCGCCAGCCCCGGTTGACCGAGGCCGGCACGGTGCTGCTGGAGGAGGCTCGGGAAGTGCTGCGCCAGTGCGAGCGCCTCAATGGCCGCGCCTTGTCCCTGATGCGTGGCGAAGAAGCACGGCTGCGCCTGGCCCAGGACGAAGCCATGCTGTATCAGCCGGTACTCGACAGCCTTGAGGCGCTGGCCGGGAAGTTTCCTAGCCTGGAAGTGCAATTATCGAGCACGGCCCAGGGGGATGTCGCACGCAAATTAGTCGAGCGCAAAGCGGACCTGGGGTTGCTGTTCTATCACGACCAGATCCCCGAAGCGCTGGAGCGGCGGGTGGTCGGCAGCGTGGAGATGGTCACGGTGTGCGGCGTCGGGCATCCGCTGGCCAGGGGCGGTTTTGTCGATTGTCAGCGCCTGGCGCAGTTTCGCCAGTTGCTGATGTCGACCCAGACCAGCGTCTACCCTGGCAGCGAGGCGGCCAGCCCGCAGGTCTGGCGTGCCGACAGCTTCTACGTGTTGGCCGAGTGGCTGGCCCGTGGCCTGGGCTGGGCCTGGCTGCCGCGGCATGTGGTGCAATACCCGACATATCAGGGGCAGATGGTTGAGTTGGACAGTGAATGGACCCCGCCCGCCCTGGTGGTGGAGCTGGTCTGGCGCCGGGATGAACCCTTGGGCCCGGCGGCGCGCTTTCTGGCCGAACGTTTTACCGAGTGTTTGCAGGCGATCGGCTGAAAAAGCCGATAAACTCCGCCGCCATGAATAGAACTCTCTACAGCTGTCTGTTTTATCTGGCGCTGCCGTTGGTGGCCTTACGTCTATGGCTACGGGCACGCAAGGCGCCGGCCTACGCCAAGCGCGTCAGCGAGCGCTTTTCCTACGGTTTGCCGGTACTCAAGCCCGGTGGGATCTGGGTGCACGCGGTGTCGGTCGGCGAGAGCATTGCCGCCGCGCCGATGATCCGCGGCTTGCTGGAGCGCCACCCTGAGTTGCCGATCACCGTCACCTGTATGACGCCCACTGGTTCCGAGCGGATCCAGGCGTTGTTCGCCAATGAGCCGCGCATCCAGCATTGCTACCTGCCCTATGACTTGCCGTGTGCCGCCAAACGCTTTCTGGACCGGGTCCAGCCCAGGCTGGCGGTCATCATGGAAACCGAGTTGTGGCCCAATCATATCCACCAGTGCGCCAAGCGCGGGATTCCCGTGGTCCTGGCCAATGCGCGGCTGTCGGCCCGCTCGGCCAAGGGCTACGGACGTTTCGCCAAACTGACAGCACCGATGCTGGCAGAAATGAGCTTGTTCGCCGTGCAGACCGCCACCGAGGCCGAGCGTTTTCGTAGCCTGGGCGCACGCCCGGAAACGGTCGAAGTCACCGGTTCGATCAAGTTTGACCTGACCATTGATCCACAATTGCTAGAGCGTGCCTCCGCGTTGCGCGAGCAGTGGCAGGCCAGCGAGCGCCCGGTGTGGATCGCCGCCAGTACCCACGAGGGTGAAGATGAAGTGGTGCTGGCGGCCCATCGGCAGTTGCTGACCAGCTATCCCAACGCCCTGTTGATTCTGGTGCCCCGGCATCCGGAGCGTTTCAACACGATGTTTGAGCTGTGCCAGCAGCAGGGGTTTGCCACGGTACGGCGCTCCAGCGGCGCGCCGGTCAACGCCCAGACCTCGGTGTTGCTGGGCGACACCATGGGCGAGTTGCTGTTTTTGTATGCCTTGGCCGACAGTGCTTTTGTCGGCGGCAGCCTGGTGCCCAACGGCGGGCACAACCTGTTGGAGCCCGCAGCGCTGGCCAAGCCGGTGATCAGCGGCCCGCACCTGTTCAACTTCCTTGAAATCGCCGCGATGATGCGCGAAGCCGGGGCGTTGCGGGAGGTGGAGGATGCCGAGGGATTGGCCGAGGCGGTGCGGCAGTTGTTCGAACTGCCGCAGGATGCCCGGAAGATGGCGCAGGCGGGGCTCAAGGTGATGCAGGGCAATCAGGGGGCGTTGAAGCGCTTGCTCGATGGCCTCGATCGCCTGATCAACCGCTGACCTTGTGGGTTTAGTAGCCGGGGCGGGCCTTCAGTTGTTCGGCCGCAGCCTTGGCCAGGTCTGGCGGCAGGAAGTCCTTGTCCGGGTTGTAGTCAGCCTTCAGGTACCGCGCCAGATCCTGCAGATCCCCCGGGTTCAATGTCCCCGCTGCCTGCTTCAAGCGCAGGTTGTCGAGGATGTAGTCGTAGCGGCTGTTGTTGTAGTTGCGCACCGACGCGTAGAGCTGGCGCTGCGAATCCAGCACATCGACGATATTGCGCGTGCCCACCTGGTAACCGATTTCCGTGGCTTCCACTGCGCTCTGGTTGGAGATGATCGACTGGCGGCGTGCCTGCACCTGTTCCACATCGGTATTCACCGCACGGTGCAGATTGCGGGTGTTTTCCACCACCTGGCGGCGCAGGCCTTCGCGCTGCTGCTCGGTCTGGCCCAGGCGCGAATAGGATTCGCGCACCTGGGAACTGGTGAGGCCGCCGCTGTACAGCGGGATATTCAGGCGCAGGCCGATGGTGCGTTGTTCGACATCGCCGCGATAAGTACCGAGTGGGTTGGGGTTGCTGAAGCCTAGGGCGTCGTTGTCGCCTTTCTCGTATTGCGCCACCGCATCCAGGGTCGGCGCGTGGCCGGCCTTGCGTTGCTTGAGGGTTTCTTCGGCGGCGGTGACTGCATAGTTGCTGGCCAGCAAATTCAGATTCTGCCGGCCGGCGGTGTCGACCCAGGCCTTGGCGTCGTTGGGCGACGGCGGCAATACCGGCAGGGTGTGGACGATGCCCTGGATCGCGTTGTATTGGCGGTTGGTCAGGGTGATCAGCGCTTCAAACGCATCATCCACCTGGCGCTGGGCGAGGATCCGGTTGGCCCGCGCGGTGTCGTAGCTGGCCTGGGATTGCAGCACGTCGGTCTTGTCCGACAGGCCCACGTCGAAACGTTCGTTGGACTGGTCCAGTTGGCGCTTGAAGGCAGCCTCTTCGGCCTTGGTCGAGGCCAGGTTGTCCTGGGCACGCAGCACGGCGAAGTAGTTCTCGGCGCTTTGCAGGATCAGTTCCTGCTCGGTGGCCGAGAGTTGCAGCGCAGCCTGCTCGTTGACGGCTTCGGCGGCTTGCAACTGGAACCAGCGGTCGGCACGGAACAGCGGCTGGCTCAGGGTTGCGCGCCAGGTGTGGGCGTCGCGATTGGCGGTGGCCGACGGTGTGTCGATCTGGGTGCGCACATTGTTGATGTCGGCACCGGCCGAGAGATTGGGCAGCAGGCCGGCACGGGCCTGGGGCACCACTTCTTTCTGCGCGCCGTATTGGGCGCGGGCGGCGGCCAGGTCGGCATTGTTGTCCACCGCTTCCTGGTAGACGCTGACCAGGTCGGTTTTGGTCGACAAGGGCGCTTCAGCTGCCCAGACCATTCCATTGGTCGCACAAGACACGGCAAGAGCCAGTGAAAGTTTGCGCAGCATGAGGCGATCCCTAGATAAATATTACGGCGATAATTTAGCGCCCAAGGCTACGACGAGCAATCCATAGCGTCAAGGCGTTGAGACAGTAGCCGAGTGTAGTGGCCGTATCACGGCGCAACAATCCTGTAATTGCGCCATTCATCACGCTGAATGCACCGCTATTGGCAATTTGCCTGCTTCATGGTCTAGACTGGCCGCGTTCTTGTCGGGGTGCCTTGCTATGAGGCTGAGATCGGTAAATACCGGATCCCGTTGAACCTGATCAGGTTAGCGCCTGCGTAGGGAACAAGATTTCTCGTCACCCGGCGAGTCCTCTTGTGCTTCGTCCGGGATGTTGTTCGACAATCGAACAGCCCTCGTGCGCCAAGCACAGCACTGGTTCCAGTGCGTCCGTCCGTCACAGGTTCGCTCCGACAAAAATCCACTGCCTGGATGTGTCTGGAGAGCCCGTGATGAGTACAAAACTAAAAAACACCGTGCATTTGAGTGAGTCGGCCAAGGTTGACTCGGGATCCGTGCAGCCGTTTACCCGCTCGCAAAAAGTCTATGTGCAGGGCACCCGCCCGGACATCCGCGTACCGATGCGTGAGGTCAGCCTCGACGTGACCCCCACCGATTTCGGCGGCGAAATCAATGCGCCCGTGGTGGTCTACGACACCTCCGGCCCGTACACCGACCCGAATGTCATCATTGACGTGCGCAAGGGCCTGGGCGATGTGCGTTCGCCGTGGATCGAATCCCGTGGCGACACCGAGCGCCTGTCGGGCCTCAGTTCGCACTTCGGCCAGCAGCGCCTGAGCGACGCCGAACTGACCGCCCTGCGTTTTGCCCACGTTAAAAATCCGCGCCGTGCCAAGGCCGGGGCCAACGTCACGCAAATGCACTACGCGCGCCAGGGCATCATCACCGCCGAGATGGAATACGTCGCCATCCGCGAAAACATGAAGCTTGAAGAAGCCCGCGCGGCCGGCCTGCTGACCCAGCAACACGCCGGCCACAGCTTCGGCGCCAGCGTGCCGAAAATCATCACCCCGGAGTTCGTGCGCGAAGAAATCGCCCGCGGCCGCGCGATCATCCCGGCCAACATCAACCACACCGAACTGGAACCGATGATCATCGGCCGTAACTTCCTGGTGAAGATCAACGGCAACATCGGCAACAGCGCCCTGGGCTCGTCCATCGAAGAAGAAGTGGCGAAACTCACCTGGGGCATTCGCTGGGGCTCGGACACCGTGATGGACCTGTCCACCGGCAAACACATCCACGAAACCCGCGAGTGGATCATCCGTAACTCGCCGGTGCCGATTGGTACGGTGCCGATCTACCAGGCCCTGGAAAAAGTCGGCGGCGCTGCCGAAGACCTGACCTGGGAGCTGTTTCGCGACACCCTGATCGAACAGGCCGAGCAGGGCGTCGACTACTTCACCATCCACGCCGGCGTGCTGCTGCGCTATGTACCGCTGACCGCCAAGCGTGTCACCGGTATCGTTTCCCGTGGCGGCTCGATCATGGCCAAGTGGTGCCTGGCGCATCACAAAGAGAACTTCACCTACACGCATTTCGATGAAATCTGCGAAATCATGAAGGCCTACGACGTCAGCTTCTCCCTCGGCGATGGCCTGCGCCCGGGGTCGATTGCCGACGCCAACGACGCCGCGCAGTTCGGTGAGCTGGAAACCCTCGGCGAACTGACCAAGATCGCCTGGAAGCACGACGTACAAACCATGATCGAAGGTCCGGGCCACGTGCCGATGCAGTTGATCAAGGAGAACATGGACAAGCAGCTGGAGTGCTGTGACGAAGCGCCGTTCTACACCCTCGGCCCGCTGACCACTGACATTGCACCGGGCTACGACCACATCACCTCAGGCATCGGTGCGGCGATGATCGGCTGGTTCGGTTGCGCGATGCTCTGCTACGTCACGCCCAAGGAACACCTGGGCCTGCCGAACAAGGATGACGTGAAGACCGGGATCATCACCTACAAAATCGCGGCCCATGCGGCAGACTTGGCAAAAGGTCATCCAGGCGCGCAGATCCGTGACAACGCCTTGAGCAAGGCGCGGTTCGAGTTCCGCTGGGAAGACCAGTTCAACCTCGGCCTGGACCCGGACACCGCGCGCTCCTACCACGATGAAACCCTGCCCAAGGATTCGGCCAAGGTCGCGCATTTCTGCTCGATGTGCGGGCCGAAATTCTGCTCGATGAAAATTACCCAGGAAGTGCGCGAGTACGCGGCCAACCAGCGTATCGAGGCGGTGGATGTGGATGTGGCCAAGGGCTTGGCCGAGCAGGCGGAGCGGTTCAAGCAGGAAGGTAGCCAGCTCTACAAAAAGGTCTGATCCGAGATCGCAGGCGCCTGTAAGGGCCTCATCGCGAGCAAGCCCGCTCCCACTCGATCGAGTTCCACATCTGGAATGCGGTCGAATGGACTGCCCCCGAAAAGTTGGACAGTTTCAGCTAGCAGCCTCAGCAGCATGAGT
>NZ_JAHIDY010000010.1:0-161861 GCF_018732265.1 Pseudomonas sp. TAE6080 | reverse complement strand
TCCTTAACAACTTCAACCACTTGCGCTTTCGATCTCTCGTCAGCGGGAGGCGAATAGTACAGGATTAAAATACGTGGTCAACCCCCGCCTGAAAATTCTTTCCAAAGCGCCTGGGTTGCCATTATGAAACGTCCAAGACAACCCAATCACTACCTCAGCAAGCACGGCTAGGCGCAGGCAAGCCGGGATGGCTGACTCTGATGCCTACCGAAACCCCAGGAGCCTCCATCCAGTGCCTGACTTGCCGAGCAACGCCGCCTACACACAACGCTTCAATGCAGTCCTCACCTATATAGAAGCCAATCTAGAAGGTGACCTGTCCGTGAAGGCGTTGAGCCAAGTGGCGAATTTTTCGGCGTTTCACTTCCATCGGCAATTTACCGCCTTCGTCGGCGTGCCTGTTTCACGCTATGTACAGTTGATGCGGCTACGACGCGCGGCGCATTGCCTGGCCGCCACCCGGGGTTACTCGGTACTGGAAGCAGCGTTCGGTGCAGGTTTCGAAAGCCCCGAGGCTTTTTCCAGGGCATTCAGGCGAGCGTTCGGTATAGCACCGAGTGCGTTCAGGAAGCAGCCCAGTTGGCAGGTCTGGAGTTCGGTGTTCACCATCCCTCACTTCTCAAGGAGCATCATCATGCACGTACGAATCGTAGAGTTTCACCCCGTCAGAGTGGCAGCACTCGAACACTGTGGCGCTCCCGGGCTCGTTAGCGAGAGTGTGCGCAAGTTTTCCGAGTGGCGCATGCAGAGCGGACAGTCGCCCGTGCAATCAAGTCGCAGCTTTGGCATTCCTTTCGGCAACCCCGATACAACCCCGCCCGAAGCATTCCGGTTTGCACTCTGCGGCGAAATTAACGAGGCCGTGGCCACAAATGAGTTCGGCGTAACCGAGCGCGTTATCCCAGGAGGACGTTGCATTGTCGTGCGCCACGTGGGCTCGACGGACCACATCGGCGAGACGATCTACCCGATCTACCGCGACTGGCTACCCACCAGCGGCGAGGAACTGCGGGACCACCCCCTGTTCTTCGATTATCTGAGCGTTTATCCCGAGACCCCGCAGGATCAATGGCAGACTGATATATATGTACCGCTGCAATAACGCGCCACCCACCTACCGCCACATCCAATTTAATCTATACAAATCAAGCCATTAATGTTTTAAAGAAAGACCTTGAAACTCAAGGTCTTTTTTTCGCCTGCAGAAAAATGACCACCCCCGCCGCACTCCATAGGAGAGGACCCAGGACCATGGAATTGACGCTCGAAGCCGTTGCTCTATTCGCCCTCAAACTGGTGCATGAGACCGAAGATGGCAGCCCGATCCTGCGCGACGATCTGGTCATGGATGGTTACGAGCGGGAGGTGTTTGGATTGTTGGTGCGCAGTGGCGACCTGCCAACCATCCAACACAAGGTAGATGAATGCACCAAGCAGGCCCTGGCGGCCTTGGGCGGAGCCGACACGGTGTTGGGCCGCGAGCTGCAAAAGCTTATGACTGACGTCCAGCAAGCCTCGGCACTAGAGGAACTGAAGCTCCCACTCGAAGCACTCAAGGATTACCTCAAGGCAATCCTGTAGCCCCCTCCCAGACACACAAGGACCGTCCAATGATCGACTTCAACAACAAAGGCTTCTTCAAACTCAAGCAAAACAACGAATACGCCGAACGCGTTGCCTCGCTGTTGCTGGATGACGAACAAGTAGTCGATGCCTACAAAGCCATGCGCGACGGCGTAGTGTTCACCACCAAGCGCATCATCGCCGTGAACGTGCAAGGCATCACCGGCAGCAAGAAAGACTTCACCTCCCTGCCCTACAAGAACATCGTCGCGTACTCGGTGGAAACCTCCGGCACGTTCGATCTGGATTCGGAGTTGGAGATTTACTTTTCATCGCTGGGCAAAGTGAAATTCGAGTTCACCGGCAAGACCTCGATTGTCGAAATCTCCAGGCTGATTTCCAAACACCTGTTGGGCTGATTTGTAGGCAAAAAGACCTGGGAACACCGAGGTCTTTTTACTGCATGCATTACTGATTCAATGGGTGTACGCAATCAAATGCCAGAACCACACCGCCCCCACTATCGGCCCAACCAATCCATCCCCCCAATCTATCGATTTGAGCTCTTTCCCACCCTCCCCGACTATTGGCGCCACTTCCAACAACAAAAACCAGGAACACGCCATGACTGCCCGATTCCATAACCCGGTAGACACCCGTTTCGGCTGGGGTTGCCTGCAAGACCTGGCCAGTATCACCGCGCAGCAGACCGTCACGCTTGTCACCTTTCCGGAAGCCCGCGCGCTGGGCCTGGTGGAGCGGATCCAGGCACTGCTGGGCGAGCGCTTGGTGTATGTGGTCGAGGATGTGCAGCCCAACCCCGATGTCGCTCAACTGCGTGGCACCTACGAGCGTTTCTGGCAGCAAGCCGGGAGCTGTGATGTGGTGCTGGCCGTCGGTGGCGGCAGTGCAATTGATACGGCCAAGGCGTTGATTGTCGGCACCGAGTCCGGGCAGTTCGATGAGTTGCTGGCGTTGTTGGCGACCGGCCAGCCGTTTGTGCCGGCCCATTGCAAGACGTTGATCGCGGCGCCGACCACCGCGGGTACCGGCAGCGAGGTGACGCCCTGGGCGACGATCTGGGATTCAGCCAGCCACAAGAAGTATTCCCTGCACCTGGACTGCACCTGGCCGAAGGTAGCAATTGTTGACCCACAGTTGATGCTCACGGTGCCAGCCGGGGTCACCGTGTCGACAGGGCTCGATGCTTTATCCCACGCCCTGGAGTCGATCTGGAATATCAACGCCAACCCGGTTTCTGACACTTTTGCGGTGTCGGCCATCGAGGACATCCTGGAATGCCTGCCGCAACTACGGCGCGACCTTGGCAATCCGGAGTTGCGCTCACGCATGGCACTGGCAGCGCTCAAGGCCGGCCTGGCCTTTTCCAATACCAAGACGGCCCTGGCCCACTCCATTTCCTACGAGATGACCTTGCACCACGGTCTGCCCCATGGCATCGCCTGCTCCTTTACCTTGCCGTTGGTGCTGGGGTTGGCATGGGGGCATGACGCCGCGCGCGATCGCACATTGCAGCGGGTGTTTGGCGATGACCTGGACAAAGCCCAGGCCCAACTGCGCACGTTCCTGCATAGCCTGGACGTGAAAACCGAATTTACCGACTACGGCGTCACGCCCACCGAGGCCGCCGCAATGATCCGCTTCGCCCTGCAAGGTGCGCGCGGCAAGAACTTTATCGGTTCCAGGGCCGCCTAGGCCCAACGCAATTCAGTCTTTCCTCTTGCACCTGTAAAGCGTGCCACCCCGTAGCTGCGGTTTCGGGGGCGAATAACAATAAGGAAAACATCATGAATCGTGCACACACCCTGCCTGTCCCTGCCGTTCGCTCGGCATCGTTCCGTGTTGCCCAGTGGCGCATGCTGCTGGCGGCGATGTTTTGTTACCTGTTTTTCTACACCGGACGCCAGACCTTCGGCTTCGCCATCCCGGGGATACAGGCCGAGTTCGGCCTGACCAAGGAGGTGCTGGGCTGGATCTCGGCCGCCATGCTCTGGGCCTATGCCATTGGCCAGGCAATCAACGGCAACCTGGCCGACAAGTTCGGCGGCCGGCGCATCATGACCCTGGGCGCGGTGCTGTCCTGTGGCGCCAACTGGGTCACCAGTTTTGCCAGTGGCTTTGCCGGGTTGATCCTGCCGTGGGGTATCAACGGCTACTTCCAGGCCCTGGGCTGGGCGCCGGGCAGCCGCTTGATCTCCAATTGGTGGAGCGCCAGCGAGCGTGGCAGGGTCTATGGCTTCTATGTATTCGCCGCCGGCTGTGCGTCGGTGCTGTCCTATGTGACCTCCATCGTGGTGCTGGAGGTGCTGCATCTGGAATGGCGCTGGATCTTCCGTCTGCCGGTCCTGCTGATGTTGGCCGGGGGCATCCTGTTTTATCTGGTGGCCCGTGAACGCCCGCAAGACCTGGGCTTCGAGCCCCTGGCCGATACCGGCGTGGCCAACGCCGATGACAAGGGCCATGAAGTGGCCCACGGCACAGAGGAAACCTCGGCACAACGCTACAAGGCCGTGTTGAAAAACGCGCGCCTGATCATCGCCGCCGTGTCCCTGGGCTTCCAGAACGCGGCGCGCTACGGTTTGATCGTGTGGGTGCCAGTACATTTCCTCGGCGCCAACTGGAAAAGCGGCGACAGCATGATCGATCCGAAGTGGATCACCGTCGCCCTGCCAGTCGGCATGGCCGTCGGCGCCCTGAGCAATGGCTGGGTGTCCGACAAGCTGTTCGGCTCCAAGCGCTACCTGGCGATCATGCTCTATATGTTCCTCGGCGCCGCCACCAGCCTGTGGATGTGGAGCCTGCCGCCCCATAGTGCAATCGGCCTGGTGGCATTGTTTTTGTGCGGGTTCTTTGTCTACGGCCCGGCATCCAGCTTCTGGGCACTGTGCCCGGACTTGGTAGGCGCCAAGCGCGCAGGCACGGCCACGGGTGTGATGAACTTCTCGTCTTATCTGTTTGCTGGCCTGGCGGAACCGCTGATCGGCAGTATGCTCGACAGTACCGGCAATACGTCGCTGATCTTCATCGTCGTTACCTCGGCCTGCCTGTGCAGCGCAGTGGTAGCCCTGTTTATCCGCCGTTGATCAACCGGCTCGGCTGAGCCCTGGAACAGGATGGGTTATGTACCAGTACCACAAGTGGCTGCGCTCCTTTCATGCGGTGGCGAAGACCGGCAGTTTCACCCTCGCCGCCGAGTACTTGAGCGTCGGTCAGCCAACGGTCAGCGAGCAGGTGAACGCCCTGGAAAAGCAGTTCTCCGTGGAGTTGTTCCACCGCCGTGGCCGGTTTATCGAAATGAGTTCGGCCGGGCACGCGCTCTACGGGATCACCCAGGGCCTGTTCGGCCAGGAGGATGAAGCCATGCAATTGCTGCACAGCTTCAAGCAGCGCAAGACCGGGATGCTGCGCCTGGGCGCAGTGTCGCCGCCGATTGCGATGAACCTGACGTACGAACTGATGCAACGCCACCCGGATATCGAGCTGGAGACCTCGTTTTCCCCGGAGAAGGAAACCCTCGACCGCCTGTTCAACTTTGATATCGATGTGGCAATCCTGGCCCTCTCGGAGTTTGACCAACGCTTCGATACGCAGCTGTATCGGCGCTACCCGATCATCGCGGTGGTGCGCGATGATCATCCCTGGGCTGCGCAGAAAGAGGTCCACGTCGAACAGATCAGCCAGGAGCGCTGGGTCATGCGCGAACGCAGCTCACGCACCCGCCAACTGGTGGAAGAGAGCTGCAAGCGCCTGAGTGTGGACCTGAACTGCGTGATGCAACTCAACAGTCGCGAGGCAATCGTGCATGCCATCGCCAAGGGCATCGGCATTGGTTTTGTGTCGGCGGTGGAATACGCCGAAACACCGGGCACCACGCCGATCACTTTTGTCGACCACCCGTTTTCCATCGACTACCACCTGTGTTGCCTGGGCATCCGGCGCAACCGCCCGATGATCGCCGAACTGTTCGAGGCCAGCCCCATACCGGCTACCTGATTCGCTTCACCCTTTTGCACTCAACCGGCTTACCTCATTTATCGAGGGACGGCCTGCTCATACCCGAAAATGGAGATTGACCATGAACTACCAACCACCTTCCAAGCTGCAAGCCGTGGTCCTGGACTGGGCCGGCACCGTCGTCGACTTCGGCTCCTTCGCCCCCACGCAGATTTTCGTCGAAGCCTTTGCCGAGTTCGGTGTTGCCGTTTCCCTGGAGGAAGCACGCGGGCCGATGGGCATGGGCAAGTGGGATCACATCCGCACCCTGTGTAATCAACCGCAGATTGCCGAACGTTATCGCGCCGTATTCAACCGCCAGCCGAGCGACGAGGACGTCACCGCCCTGTATGAGCGTTTCATGCCGTTGCAGATCGAGAAAATCGCCCTGCACTCAGCGCTCATCCCCGGCGCGCTGGAGGCGATTGAAACCCTGCGCGGCAAGGGCTTGAAGATCGGCTCCTGCTCGGGCTATCCGGCCGTGGTAATGGCCAAGGTGGTCGAGCTGGCGCGACAAAACGGCTACGTGGCCGATCATGTGGTGGCGACTGATGAAGTGCCCAACGGGCGCCCGCATCCGGCCCAGGCCCTGGCCAATGTGATAGCCCTGGGCATCAGCGATGTGGCGGCGTGCGTCAAGGTCGATGACACCTGGCCGGGGATTCTGGAAGGACGCAGTGCCGGGATGTGGACGGTGGCGCTGACCTGCTCCGGCAACGCGCTGGGCCTTACCTATGCGCAATTCAAGGCGCTGCCGGCCGATGAACTGGCGCAGGAGCGCGAGCGCATTACCCAGATGTTTGAGGGTTCACGCCCGCATTACCTGATCGATACCATCGTCGACCTGCCGGCGGTGATCGACGACATCAATGCGCGGCTGGCACGCGGGGAAACACCACAGGGCAGTTGAAATCAGTGCCTATCCTGCAGGAGCCGGCAAGCCGGCTCCTGCAATGCGGCTATTGCGTCTGAAAGGTCTCAAGATACGCCAGCAGATTCTCGATCTTCTCCTGATCGCTGATCCCCCAGAAAATCATGCGGGTGCCGCTCACCACTTTCTTCGGGTTCTCGATATAGGCCGCGAGTGTTTCCCGCGTCCACACCACGCCTGAGTTTTTCATCGCGTCGGAATACTGATAGTCCGCCGTAGCGCCCGCCAGCCGCCCGATCACCCCATTGAGCTGCGGCCCGAAGCCGCCACGGGCGTTCAGCCCGACACTGTGGCAACCGCCACACGTCTTGGTGAACAACCTGCCACCCGCCTCGGCATCACCCGCTGCCGTCGCCGAAGTGTTGAAGAGCGTGGCCGAGAGTAAAAGAGGCAGCAAGGCAACGAATTTCATCAGGGGCTCCAGATCGGGGGGGGCAGGTAGCAAAGGTGTCAATTATGCTGCTGTTTTCTTATGTTCGTCCAAATCGTGGAACCGCCTCCTGGCAAAACATTTGGATACAGCCATTCAATTGCCATCACTCGCCCCCTCTGTTTGCATGCGCCTTCCCATCAGCACGTCAGTTCAGGAGAGATCGATGAGAACCATGGTGGTCGGTGCAAGCAAGGGGTTGGGCAGGGCATTTATGGAAGGCCTGGGTGGTGTGGGGGATACCGTGGTCGGTGTCTCGCGCAGCCGTCCTGCCAACCTGGTATCCGCGACCGGCGCCGAAGTGCTGTGGGTGGAAGCCGACCTTGGCCAGCCAGCACAGGCCGCGCAACTCATCGAACACGCGGTGGTGCAGGACGGCCTGGACACGCTGATCTATAACCTGGGCATCTGGGAAGAACGGGCGTTCGACGAGGCCTACAGTTTTCTCAAGGACGAGGATACGCAGCTCGAAGCCATTGTCAGTTGCAACGTCACCGCGCCGCTGCTGCTGATCAAGCGCCTGCTGCCCGTGCTGCTGAAGAGCCCGAACCCACGCATCATTCTTACCGGCTCGACCTCGGGCCTGCCCCAGAGCGGGCGCCCAGAAGTCACGTTCGGCGCATCGAAATTCGCCTTGCGTGGCATGGCCGATGCCCTTCGCGAAGGTTATCGGCACCAGCGCCTGGGGGTGACCTGCCTGAACCTGGGCTACCTGAATACCGAAGATCCGTTGAGCACATCCAGGCAAGAAGCCGAACAACGCGGCGACGGGCAGTTGATCCCGGTACACGATGTGGTGCAGGTGGTGCGTATGGCCTTGAGCCTGTCATCGGCCAGCTTCGTCAAGGAACTGACCTTGCCGGCCCTGCTGGATGAGCGCTTCTGAGGGGGAAAACCAGCCAAACGACCACCCATCGAATATAAAATATCCAATCGAACCTATCCATTCATCGCCCACTCCACCTTACTGACCTCTGATGGTGGAGTAGTGATCATGGCTCAGCCATCGATATTGGTATTGGAAGACGACGAAATCATTCGCTCACTCATGGTGGATGTGCTGGAAGAATTCGGCGCACAGGTCATTTCGTTTCCATCGGCGGATGAGGGGATGATTTTTCTGGAACGCTCCAGTGATCCGGTGGACTTGATTGTCAGTGATATCCAGATGCCTGGACTGCTCAACGGGTATGACCTGAGCCGAGTAGTGGCGCACCGTTGGCCTTCATTGCCCGTGGTCCTGACCTCGGGCAACACCGCGATGGCGGCGCAATTGGGCAGCACCGTGAGATTCCTGCCCAAGCCATGGAGCACTGAGCGTTTGCTCGACTGTGTACAACAAGCCTTGGGGCAGGATTCATCCCTGCATTGAATACGGCTCACATCTGCAATGGATCACCCTCCTCACTACACCGGCAGTATCACCACCGCCTCCAACCCGCCGCCCTGGCGATCTCGCAGGGTCAGGGTGCCGCCATGCTCCAGGACAATCGCCCGGGCGCTGGAAAGCCCCAGGCCGACACCACCCGTACTTTTGTTGCGTGAACCTTCCAGGCGGAAAAACGGCAGGAAGACCTGTTCGTGAAATCCGCTGGGAATCCCCGGCCCACGGTCCAGCACACGAATCACCACTTGCCCCGGCTGTTGCTGCAATTGGATTTCGGGCGCGTGGCCGTAGTGGATCGCATTGTCCGCCAGGTTGGTCATCACCCGCTTGAGCCCCAGGGGCCGGCCGAAATACACCAACCGTGGCGGGCCACTGAAGGCGATGTCGATGGACTGGTCGCGGTAATCATCCACCAGGGTTTGCAGCAACTCGGACAAGTCCAGCGCCGTGGCCTGCTCCAGGCGTGCATCGTCGCGAAAGAACTCCAGGGCGGTATTGATCATCGCCTGCATTTCATCGACATCGCGAAACAGTTTCTGCTGCTGATCGCGGTCCTCAATGAACTCACCGCGTAGCCGCAGCCGCGTCAAGGGCGCGCGCAGGTCATGGGAAATAGCCGCGAGCATCTGGGTGCGGTCCTGGATAAAGTGCTGCAACTGCGCCTGCATGCCGTTGAATGCCAGGATCGCCTGGCGAATTTCCTCCGGGCCCACCGGCTCGATCGGCGGCGCCCGGAAGTCGGCACCAAAACGCCGGACGCCCTGGGCGAAATGTTGCAGGGGCCTCGCCAGGCGCCGGGTGGCAATAAGGGTCACCAGCGCGGTGGAAATCAGCACCAGCACCAACACGATGACGCTACGCGGTCCTTCGGCAAGCCCCCAACTGCGCGACGCGGCGCTGACCATCAGCCACGAGTGATCGGTCAGCTCCACCAGCAACGCATAGTGCCCACCGGGACCTGCCCAGTCGGCCGGCTCAAAGCCCTCGGCCCGGCGCTCTGGCCAGGCCAGCGCATTCACGAACAGCTCTTTTCCCGTGCTGTAATTATCGTCCTTGACCTGGGGCAAGCCGAAACGCTTGGCATCCACCGCCCAATGCACGCTGAACATACTGTCGCCTGCCGAGCGGGCCAGGCTGGGGCGCTCGGCAGGATCCGCCGTCTCGATCATCCGGACAATCACCGCCACCTTGTCCAGCAGGCCGGTTTCACTCAAGGGTGGTCGGGCCCAGACGCCAGCGAGTTGCGTAAACAGAGTATTGAGCACCAGGGCGGTGAACATGGCGATCAGGATGGTCAGGGCAATCCAGCGGGCCACAGTGTCGCGAGGACGCTTCATGAGCGACTCACACTGGCGGTAAATTGATAGCCGCCATTGCGCACCGTGCGAATCATCGCCGGGCGTTTGGTATCGAACTCCAGCTTGCGCCGCAGACGGCTGACCTGCACGTCGATACTGCGATCAAACGCATCGTGGCTGTGGCCACGGGCCAGGTTCAACAGCTGCTCGCGCGACAACACCCGCTGAGGATGCTCGACGAACACCAATAGCAGGTCGAACTCCCCGGACGACAAGGGGATCATCACCTGGTCCGGCGAGCGCAATTCGCGCCGGGTAAGGTCCAGTTGCCAGCCGGCGAAGCGAATCAACGGCCGTGAACTGTCGCCCGAGGGGCCCCGGCTTTCACCGGCGCGACGCAACACTGCGCGCACCCGGGCCAGCAACTCACGCGCATCGAAGGGTTTGCTCAGGTAGTCATCAGCGCCCATTTCCAGGCCCACCACCCGGTCGCTGAGTTCGCCCATGGCGGTCAGCATGATCACCGGCGTGGCGTATTGCTGGCGCAGGCGCTGGCACAGCAACAGACCATTGTCGCCCGGCAGCATCAGGTCGAGGATGATCAGGTCTGCAACCTGCTGTTCCATGGCCGCCCACAGTGCTGTGCCATTGGCTGCGGTCCGTACCGCGTAGCCATGTTGCAGGAAAAATTTCTTCAGCAGCGCGAGGACCTCAAGGTCATCGTCCACGATTAAAAGGTTGCTCACCGGCTGGCATCACTTGGTTTGGTCGAGGCGACATTCAAAACCATTCGCAGCGACTCGTCACATATTTCAATCCTGCAACAAAGCGTCATCGCAGTAATAAAGCAGACATCTTCAGGCAAACTGCGAATGCCAGCATCGGCCTCCCTTTTTCGGAGACTGTGTTTATGCGTGCGCTGACGTATCCCCGCCACCTGGCTCGCCAGGCTGCACTGTTGATGACTGTTTCGTACCTGACAGGCTGTGCCAGCCCCGCGCCACAGGCGAACGTGCGCTGTGCGCAGGTTGATTACCCGGTGTACGACCCCGTCGAGCCGTTCAATCGCGGGGTCTTTGCGTTCAACCGGACCGTCGATGACTATGCCTTGGCACCTGTCGCCCGTGGCTATCAACACCTGCCGGA
Organism: Pseudomonas sp. TAE6080; assembly: GCF_018732265.1. Taxonomy (NCBI): domain Bacteria; kingdom Pseudomonadati; phylum Pseudomonadota; class Gammaproteobacteria; order Pseudomonadales; family Pseudomonadaceae; genus Pseudomonas; species Pseudomonas sp. TAE6080. The sequence continues at coordinate 151,092 of NZ_JAHIDY010000010.1, read as the reverse complement.
TTTTTTCCAGCAGGGTGTGCATAACTTTTCCAGCAACTTCAGTGAACCCAAGGTGTTTATCAACGACCTGCTGCAAGGCAACCCACAGCGCTCCGTCAACACGCTGGGACGATTCGCGGTCAACACCACCGTGGGCCTGGTGGGCCTGTTGAATGTCTCCGACTCGCTGGGCATTCCCCGCCACACGGCCGACTTCGGCCAGACATTCGGTGTATGGGGCATCGGTAACGGGCCAATCGTCGAACTGCCGTTACTGGGTACCGGCAACAGTCGAGATGCTGCCGGTAAAGTGCTGAGTTTCCTGGTGGCGCCACTGGGCGACAGCGACACGGTGCAAACCCTGGGCACCATCAGCCTGGTCGGCGACACCGTAGACACCCGGGCAGCCCTGCTGCCACTGACCGACAGCCTGCAACAGTTGCCCGATTACTACAGCGCATTGCGTAACGTCGTGGCTGAACACCGTGCAGCCTATGTGCTGGAAGGCAAGGAAGGGGCAACCACACCCACCGTAACCTCATGCACACAAGGCCCAGGCGATGATTTCTGATGCCAGCTCCATGCTCCTGCAGCAGAAGATACACAAACGTGGTGATCGCGCGCTGATTTGTCGGGAAACCCGTTTGCAATTGTCTGCCGACCAACATCAACTGGTGCTCAGCCGGTATGTGGAACAGTACACCCCACAAGGCGTACGCTGGATCGAGCGCCAGCACCGCGTGGCGGTGAGCGATGTGCTGCGCTGGCTGATTGCCCAGGGAGAGTCGTCAGTCAGCAGCCTTGAGCGGGCAAACATGCTGTAGTGATCAAGGCTGCCCGCCCCTGTTACTTTGACAAAACGCCGACATCCGTTGCGCTATCCTCTGCCGTCCTTTCCCGCATAGAGCCGTGTTCTTCATGTTGCAAGCCGCTTCACTACCCGCCGTCCTCGCCGGCCCCTTGCTGCGTCGCCTGGAGCCGGGGCGCCTGGTGTTGTGGCTGGTGGGCAGCCGGGCACTGGCATTGACCTTGCGGTTGCAGTTTCGCCAGGACGAGTGCCAGCAGTCCCTGGAGATCGACCTCGACGCCACCCGCTGCCAGGTCATTCCCGTGGGCCGCGCAGCCTTTATCCACCTGATCGATGTACCGCTGGCCACGCCGCTCCCCCAGGACGTGCCCATCAGCTATGACTTGCTGCTCAACGATGGAACCGGCATCGCCCAATGGGCGCCGCACCTGCTGTATGCCAATGCCCAGAGCCCGGATTTCATCCTGCACAGCCGTATTCGCCAGTTGCTGCACGGTTCTTGCCGCAAACCCCACCATTACGCCGATGAAGGCCTGCTGTGCGCGGATCGCCTGTTGGCCGAAGACCGCAGCCTCGAACATCGCCCCGCCCTGTTGATGATGAGTGGCGACCAGGTGTACGCCGACGATGTGGCCGGGCCGATGCTGCGTGCCATTCATGGGCTGATTGCCCGTCTGGGCCTGTTCGATGAACACCTCGATGGCGCGGTGGTGGACGACAGCACCAGGCTCTACGATCACCCCGCCAGCTACTACCATCGCGCCGATCTGTTGCCGGCCCTGGAAAGCAACGAAACCTTGCGCGAACGCTTTTTTGGCGGGGTGAAGAAACCGATCTTCACCAGCAGCACCGCCGACAACCACCTGGTGACCTTCGCCGAAGTCATGGCGATGTACCTGCTGGCCTGGTCGCCAACACCCTGGACCCTGATCGCCCCGCAAGCGCCCACACGGCTGGCACCTGAAGAACAGGCCCGCTACGTCCGCGAGCAGGTGCCTGTGGATAAGTTTCGCGACGGCCTGGCCGGTGTCGCCCGGGTGTTCGCCCACGTTCCATGCCTGATGATCTTCGATGATCATGACATCACCGATGACTGGAACCTCAGCGCCCAGTGGGAACAGACCGCCTACGGCAACCCATTCTCCAAGCGCATCATCGGCAACGCCTTGCTGGCCTACATGCTCTGCCAGGGCTGGGGCAACAACCCCGATGCCTTCGCCCAGCTCGTGGAAAAAACCCTGGCCCTGGCCGCGACGGCCCAGGACTACGACAATCACCTGCACGCACCCACCCAGGACCAATTGCTGGAAGATCTGCTGCAGTTCCAGCAATGGCACTACGTGCTGCCCACCACTCCCGCGCTGGTCGTCATCGACACCCGCACGCGGCGCTGGCGCAGTGAGTTCACCCTCAAGCAACCGTCCGGCCTGCTGGACTGGGAAGCCTTGAGCGAACTGCAACAGGAACTGCTCGACCATCCGTCAGCCATCATCGTTTCGCCCGCGCCGATCTTCGGCGTCAAGCTGATCGAGACCGTGCAGAAAGTCTTCAGTTGGTGCGGCTACCCGCTGTTGGTCGATGCAGAAAACTGGATGGCCCACCGTGGCGCCGCGCAAGTGATCCTGAATATCTTCCGCCACTCACGCACCCCGGGTAACTACGTGATCCTGTCGGGGGATGTGCATTACTCGTTCGTCTACAAAGTGCTGATCCGCCATCGCAATGCCGGGCCGCAGATCTGGCAGATCACCAGCAGTGGCATCAAGAACCAATTCCCACCCCGCCTGCTGGAGTGGTTCGACCGCCTCAACCGCTGGCTCTACTCGCCACGCTCGCCCTTGAACTGGCTGACTCGGCGCCGCCGCATGCAAGTGGTGCCGTATATCCCGGCACACGCCGAAGCCGGCGAACGGCTCTGGAACAGTGCCGGCATCGGCCAGGTATTCTTCAACGAGCAAGGGCAGCCCGAGGCAATCTACCAGCACAATGCCAATGGCTTGCCACCCACCCGCATGATGGAGCCGCAATAGCCTTGAGCCCCCGCAAATAGTGGCTTTTAGCCACAACCCTGTAGGCTCTTTCTATGCGGCCAAACCTCGTTGTACAGTACGTCCAGCCACGGAGTATCGGCGTTAACACCTGACTGGCCAGAATGAGCCAGCATCCTCGCAGGGAGCGCGCAGATGGTCGATATGGATCCGTTGAAGAATGAGCTTTTCGACGTCAATGCTGACTTGGCCCATGCCATCATGGAACTGGTCAGCGATGGTGTTTGGGACTGGAACGCCAACACTGGGTTCGTCTATCGCAACCCAGGCTGGTACGAGATGCTCGGCTACGATCACCACTCCCTGGAAAACACGGTCTTCACCTGGGAAAGCGTGATCCACCCCGACGATTATCCCCATGTGATGAAAGTCTTCGACGACTACATCTGTAGCCGCACCTCCCACTATCAAGCCGAATACCGCTGCCGCAAGAAGGACGGCACCTGGTTGTGGATCGAAGACCGCGGCTACGTGATCGCCCGCAATGCCGACGGCTCGGTGTGGCGCATGGTCGGCGCCCACCGCAGCATTCATGAGCGCAAACGCTCCATGGAACAACTTGAGCGGCGCAATCAATCCCTTGAAGCACTGGTGGCCGAACGCACGCGCGAACTGTCGCGGGTCAACCAGCAATTGCGGCTGCAACTGGACGAAAATCGCTCCCTGGCCGAGCGCGATACCTTGACCCGTATAGCCAACCGCTACCGCCTGGAAAAAGCCCTGCTGGAAGAATGTGAGCGCGCCCAGCGGTTTCGCCTGCCATTGGCGGTGATTGCCATGGATGTCGATGACTTCAAGTCGATCAACGACCAGCACGGGCATGCCGTGGGCGATAGCACCCTGTTACAGGTAGTCGAGCGCCTGGAACATTGCGTGCGCCAGGGCGACCTCCTGGCGCGCTGGGGCGGTGATGAATTCATGGTGATCCTGCCCAAAAGCACGGTGGAGACTGCCAGGATACTGGCTGAGCGCATCCGCCTGGCCATCCTCGACTTACCCAGCGTGGGCGAGTTCAAGGTGACCTTGAGCCTGGGCGTGGTACAGCGCCTCAATGACGAGACACCCGCCAACCTGATGGCCAGGGCAGACCAGGCGCTGTACCGGTCCAAGGCCGCGGGCAAGAACCGGGTGTCGCCATGACCGCTAGCGCACCGGTGGCGCGTACTGGATGCCACCGTTGTTCCACAGGGCGTTGAGGCCGCGCGGAATCTTCAGCACGCTGCCCTGGCCGATATTGCGCTCGAACACCTCGCCATAATTGCCCACTTGCTTGACGATCTGCACCACCCAGTCCTTGCGCAATTTCAAGTCCTTGCCGTACTCACCGTCGGCACCCAATAGACGGGCGATATCCGGGTTCCTGGTGGTCTTGGCCTGTTCTTCGACGTTTTGCGCAGTGATGCCCATCTCTTCGGCATTGAGCATGGCAAACAGCGTCCACTTGACGATGCTGAACCAGTCATCGTCGCCCTTGCGCACCAACGGGCCCAGGGGTTCCTTGGAGATCACTTCCGGCAGCACGATGAACTCAGCCGGATGCGCCATCTTGATCCGCTGGGCGTACAAGCCCGACTGGTCAGTGGTCAGCACATCGCAGCGTCCGGCTTCCAGGCCCTTGGCGCTTTCATCGGCGGTGTCGAAGGTGATCGGGGTGTATTTCATGCCATTGGCGCGGAAGTAATCAGAGACGTTCAGCTCGGTGGTGGTGCCGGCCTGGATGCAGATGGTCGCGCCATCCAGCTCCTTGGCATGGGCCACCCCCAGCTTGGTGTTCACCAGAAAACCGATGCCGTCGTAATAGGTCACGCCGGTAAACACCAGCCCCATCCCGGAATCCCGGGAGCTGGTCCAGGTGGTGTTGCGCGAGATCAGGTCGATTTCCCCGGATTGCAACGCAGTGAAACGCTCCTTGGCAGTCAGTTGGGTGAACTTCACCTTCGAGGCATCGCCGAACACGGCTGCGGCGACGGCGTGGCACACATCAACGTCGATGCCGGTCATCTTGCCCTGGGCGTCCGGCACGCCGAAGCCTGGCAAACCATCGCTGACGCCACATTGGATAAAGCCCTTTTTCTGGATCGCGTCCAGGGTCGCGCCCGCATGAGCTGCGCCGGCCAAGCTCATGGCGGCAGCAGCGGTGAGTGCCGCCAGGGTGGATTTAAGATGCTTCATGCAAGGCTCTCCGTGTCGGTCGTTCTTATTTGGCGCCGCAAACCCGGGCCAGTTTATTTATAGTGTTGCCGGTCAGTATCAACGGCTTTACACCTGGGTCACAAACGACGTTTAGGCAAAGGCTCCTTCCTGTTTGGAATGAACTCCCATGATTTCAAAACGCTTGACCCCTTCGATGACGGCCCTGCAATGCTTCGACGCTGCGGCCCGTCACCTGAGCTTCACCCGTGCCGCCGAGGAACTGCACCTGACCCAAAGTGCGGTGAGCAAGCAAGTGGCGCAACTGGAGGAAATGCTCTGCCACAAGCTGTTCGAGCGGGTGCGCCAGCGTCTGTACCTGTCGCCGGCGGGCTCGTTGTACCTGGCGGAAGTACACAAGATCCTGACCCAGGTGGACATTTCCAGCCGTTACATCCTCACCTACGGCGGCGAGACCGAAGTGCTGCGCATCGCCACTCAACCGACTTTCGGCGATCGTTGGCTGGTGCCCAAGCTCAAGGACTTTGCTGCCCGCCACCCGAACATCCATCTGGATATCCGCAACGAACTGGAACCCTTCGACGTGCTGCAGGCCAAGGCCGACATCGCCTTCTTCTTCGGCCAGGGCTCCTGGCCGGGCGCCACCTGCATCGAGCTGTTTCTCGAAGCAGTGGTGCCGGTGTGTGCGCCGGGATTTGTCGCCCAGGGCAGTGATGCTTCATCGAGCCACACCCTGTTGCAATGCACCTCACGACCCGAGGCCTGGCACGAGTGGTTCCTGGAACAGGGCCTGCACTCACAGAACAGCTACCACGGGCCGCGCTTCGACACGTTCTACATGTGCATTCGTGCAGCGCAATCCGGCTACGGCGTGGCATTGGTGCCGCACTACCTGGTGGCCGACGAACTGGCCCAGGGCAGTCTGGTGGTGCCATGGGACTACGCGATGCCCAGCAGCGGCGCACACTTTATCGCCCATGCCGAACATGCCGGGGAGATCCCCAAGGTGAAGGCATTTTTGCAGTGGATAGTGGAGTACATGGCGCAGCAGACCGCCAAGACCTGAATGTGCAAGCCCGCTCCCACATTGGATCTGTGCCATGGCTTGCGATGCATTGCCACATCCCGATTTTTGCGAATGACCCGGCGACTTTATTTCGTTTGCGGGGCCATGGGGCACGCAGCTTAGATAGGCGCACACCGCCCTTTCCGAGCCCGTGATCCATGAGCCACGCAAGCATCAGCCAGTCGATTGCCATCGTCCACCCCATCTGCCTGAGCCACGGGCGCAATGCCGAGGTCTGGGACACCGCGGGCAAGCGCTATATAGACTTTGTCGGCGGCATTGGTGTGCTCAACCTCGGCCATTGCCACCCCGGCGTGGTGGAAGCCATTCGCGAACAAGCCACCCGACTCACCCATTACGCGTTCAACGCCGCGCCACACGCGCCTTATATCGAGTTGATGGAGCGGCTCAGCGCCTTTATCCCGGTGAGTTACCCGGTCAGCGGCATGCTGACCAACAGCGGCGCCGAAGCTTGCGAAAATGCGCTGAAAATCGCACGTGGCGCCACCGGCCGTACTGCAGTGATTGCCTTTGACGGCGGCTTCCACGGGCGCACCCTGGCCACCCTCAACCTCAACGGCAAGGTGGCGCCCTACAAGCAAAAAGTCGGGGTCCTGCCCGGCCCGGTCTACCACCTGCCCTACCCCAGCGCAGACAATGGGGTGACCACAGGTGATGCGCTAAAGGCCATGGAACGCTTGTTCAGCGTCGAAATCGACATCGCCGACGTCGCCTGTTTCATCATCGAGCCAGTACAGGGCGAAGCCGGGTTCCTCGCCCTCGACACCCCATTTGCCAAAGCCCTGCGCCACCTGTGCGATGAACACGGCATCCTGCTGATCGCCGACGAAATCCAATCCGGCTTTGGCCGCACTGGCCAGCGTTTCGCCTTCTCGCGCCTGGGCATCGAACCCGACCTGATCCTGCTGGGCAAAAGCATCGCTGGCGGCGTGCCACTGGGCGCCGTCGTCGGGCGCAAGGCCTTGCTGGACAACCTGCCTAAAGGCGGACTGGGCGGCACCTACTCGGGCAACCCCATTGCCTGCGCAGCCGCACTGGCCACCCTGGATGCAATGAGCGATGCAAACCTGCAAGCGTGGGGCGAACAACAGGAGGCCGCAATCACCAGGCGCCATGCCGCCTGGCAGGCGAAAAAACGCTCGCCCTACCTCGGCCGCCTGACCGGGGTCGGCGCCATGCGGGGAATCGAGCTGATAAAACCCGACGGCACCCCCGCCACCGCGCAACTCAACCAACTATTGAACCTGGCCCGCGATGCCGGCCTGCTACTGATGCCCAGCGGCAAGGCCCGACACATCATCCGCCTGTTGGCACCGCTGACCATCGAGCCGGTGGTGCTGGAGCAAGGGTTGGATATTTTTGAAGCATGCCTGCAACAGCTCGATTGACACAGCCCCACTGTAGGAACCGGCTTGCCGGCTCCTACAGGGCGGGGGTCAGTAGCGTGCATCCACCGGCTTACCGCCGTTCGGCCAGTCCTTCACCTTGTCCGGGAAGTCCGGGCGTGGTTTTTGCGAGAAGTAGGCGGCAACGTCCACCGCTTCCTGGTCCGACAAGCCTCCCTGGCCCAGCGGGAATTTCTCGTGGAAGCCGATCGGCATGTTGCGTTTGACGAACGCAGCAGCCGTGTAGGTGCGGGCCATGCCGGCGCCGATGTTGAAGGACTGCTCGCCCCACAGCGGCGGGTACACCAGGGTGCCGTCAGCACGGGCCAGGCCCTCGCCGTCATTGCCGTGGCACACCGCGCATTGCTTGGCGTAGACCTGCTCGCCATTGGCCATGTCCGGCTTGATGGCCGGGTCGATCTTGCCGACGCCACGGCCGGGGACTTTGTCCTCGGGCTTGGTGTTGTTTTTCATCCAGTCGAAGTACGCCACCATCGCCTGCATGTCCGCCGATTGTGGCGGCACTGGTTTGCCATTCATCGAACGGCGGAAGCAACCGTTGATGCGCTCTTCCAGGCTCACCACCTTGCCAGCACGCGGGGCGTAGCTGGGGAAGAACGCCGAGACGCCCACAAACGGCGAGCCATCGGCCACGGTGCCGGCGTTGAGATGGCAACTGGTGCAGTTCAGCGAGTTGCCGACGTTATCAGGCAGCAGTTCCTTGGTTTGCAGGTGCAAGCGCATGCCGCGCACCACTTGGTCGGCATTCGACGCCGCCAGCAGGTTGGCCAGGCGCGGCGTTTCGAAGGCCGAGGAATCAGTGCTGACCGGGTTGAGCTGGTCACGCATTTTCTTCACCTGGGCGGTGCTGATCGGCGAGCCCTCGTTGCCCCAGCGCGTGCGCACAAAGGTGAGGATTTCCGCCACTTCGTTGTTCCCCAGGCGCGCAAAGCCCGGCATGGTGTAGACCCGTGGATGGGCTGCGGTCTCGGCGGTTTCCCAACCGGTAAGGGTGATGTGCAGCAACGAGGTCGGGTTGCTGGCAACCACGCCGGCGTTGCCGGCCAATGCCGGGAACAGGCCCTTCACACCTGCGCCGTCGCTGCGGTGGCAATCGCTGCAGAACTGCATATAGCCCAGGCCGCCACGGCTGGTGAACAAGTCCTTGGGCAACTCGGCAGGACCTTTGGCGACAGCCGGCATTGGCAGGTCGTCCTTGCCCGGTGGCAGGGATTTGAGATACGTCGCGACGGCCGTCAGGTCGGCGTCCGTGAAATGCTGGGTACTGTGACGGATCACGTCCACCATGTTGCCCGACACTGTGGCAAAGCGGTTCTGCCCGGTCTTGAGCAGTTGCACGGTGTCTTGCACCGTCCATAGGTTGCGCAGGCTCAAGGCGCGCCAATGCTCAACGGTTTCCCCGCCCAGGTAGTGCTCGCCGCCGCTGCCAGTGTCACTCATGGCTTTTTCCTGGAAGGCGATCCCGCGCGGGGTATGGCACGAACCGCAGTGGCCCAGGCCCTGGACCAGATAGGCGCCACGGTTGAGCACTGCATCGCGGGCCGGGTCGGCCTGGAACGGTTGTTTGTCGAGGAACATGAAGTTCCACAACGCCAGGCCCCAGCGCTGGTTGAATGGGAAGCCCATGTCGGCTTCGAGGTTGGCCTGGCTCACTGGCTTGACCTCATGCATCAGGTAGGCGAACAAGGCGCGCATGTCCTCTTCGCTCATCTTCGCGTAGGACGGATACGGCATGGCTGGGTACAGGTTCATACCAGCCGGTGTCACACCTTCACGCATCACGCGGTCGAACTGTTCAAAGCTGTAGTTACCGATGCCGGTCTCGCGGTCCGGGGTGATGTTGCTGGAATAGATGGTGCCCATGGGCGTGCTCAGTTCCAGGCCGCCGGCCATCTGTGGACCTTGCTTGGCGGTGTGGCAGGCGATGCAGTCACCGAGCTGGGCCACGTATTTGCCCTGGGCGATCAGGTCGGTATCCGGTTTGACGGGTTCGTTGGCGTGCAGGGGAAGCGCCAGACACAGCGTCGCCCCCATCAAGGCCAGACGTGACAGAGAAAGGGCCATCGCATTATTCCTTTAATCACCTGGCCTGGGGGTTGGCCCCTGGGTACAGGTTTATTTACGTTTTTATGAGGTCATCAGGCGGATAACCGGGGCTTTGTAAGCCCCGGTTTTGTTGTAGCGGATTTTCAGAGGTGGCCCGTTGATATGGATCAGGGCCGGGGGAGGTTCAGGCGTTTTGCAGGTATTGCGTAGCGTCGAGTTCGATCATCACCGGTTGGCGAATGTCACCCAGGGTGTGCAGCAAGGCGTGCAAGTCCCGCGGCGTGTCGGCCCGATGGTGGGCGACATGGAAACTGCGGGCCATGGCGGCAAAATCCGGGGTCATGATATCCACGCCCAGCGGGGCGATTTCACGGGCCTGCATATAGTCACGGATCTCGCCGTAGCACTGGTTGTTCCACACCACCAGAATCACGCCGACGCCTGACTCACGGGCCGCGATCAGTTCGTTGCTGGCAAACTGCAAGCCGCCATCGCCGACCAGCGCCACCACCGGTCGCTCGGGCTTGGCCAGCTTGGCACCGATAGCGGCCGGCAACCCATAGCCGAGGGTGCCGTAGCCAGTGCCGGCGTTGAACCAACTGTTGGCCGCCGGCGCCTGGTAACCCACCGCGCCCTGGTACACCGGCTGGGTCGAGTCACCGACGATCAGCGGGTCGACCAGACTGTCGCGCAGCAGGTCCAGCAGACCTTGCAGACCTTGTTGCTTGGTGGTCCAGCTCTCGCGCTCCAGACGGTTGACCCGCTGTACGCTGTCCAGTGCCCAACGCCCGCTCGGAGCGGGTGGGCTGACCGCATCCAGCAGCGCCTGCAACCCTTCGCGGGCATCGCCCACCAGCCCGACATGGGCGCGTTGCACGCCCATGACTTGCATGGGGTCGATGTCCAGACGGATCAGCGGTGCCTTGAATTTCAGTGGGCCAAGGCCGAAGAAGTCGTAGTCGGTTTCCCCAAGCTCCGTGCCCACGGCAAGGATCACATCGGCTTCGTCAAACAGCGAGCGGCCATGTTTGGATGACTGCACGCCGTCCAGCAATAAGGGGTGGCCCATGGGCAGCAAGCCACGGGCATTAGTGGTCAGGGCCACCGGCGCTTGCAGGCGCTCGGCCAGTTGCTGCAACACCTCGGCGCAATCACGGGCACCGCCGCCGGCGAGAATCAGCGGCCGGCGCGCGTCGTTGAGCAAATTCAACGCCGCACGCAACGAGGCCGGCGCCGGGGCCGGTGCGCCTGGCAGGCTGCGGGGCATCAGGTTGAGATCGATGGCCGGCATGTCCAGCACATCCAGGGGGATTTCCAGATGCACCGGGCGCGGGCGCGCACATTTGAACACGGCGAAAGCGCGGGCCAGCAGCTCGGGCAATTGCTCAGGCGATTGCAACGTGTGGCTGAACGCACACACCCCCGCCACCATCGCGCGCTGATCGGGCAACTCGTGCAAATGCCCGTGGCCCAGGCGCAGATGCTCACGGCGGTTGGTGGTGGAAATCACCAGCATCGGCACCGAGTCGGCATAAGCCTGGCCCATGGCGGTCAGAATATTGGTCATGCCTGGGCCGGTAATGATGAAACAGACGCCCGGCTTGCCGCTGGCGCGGGCGTAGCCGTCGGCCATAAAGCCGGCGCCCTGTTCATGGCGCGGGCTGATATGGCGCAGGCGGCTGCCATGCAGGCCGCGATAGAGCTCGACGGTATGCACGCCGGGGATGCCAAAGACGGTATCTACCCCATAACCTTCCAGCAGGCGAACCAGGGACTGGGCGCAGGTGGTCATTGCTCATTTCCTTCTTATTGTTCTGTGTCGATTGGCCAGACCTTAGGCGGCACTCCGAGGGCGGACAAGCAAAAATTTTGCCGGCCATTGGCAAAAAAAATTCACGGATCGCCTGAAACTAAAGCCCGCCCCCCAACTGCGACTTCACCCACTCGCCAAACGCCTGCACCACCGGGCGCTCGACTTTCTGGTGATCGGCCACCAGGTAATAACCGCGATTGGACTCGATCTCGGTTTCGAACGGCCGCACCAGCAAGCCCCTGGCCAGGGCCTCGCCACTGATCAAGTTGTCGCCCATGGCGATGCCTTGGCTAGCGATGCACGCCGACTGCACAAAATGCGCATCGGCAAACACGATGCCGCGCTGCACATCGACATTCGGCGCCCCGGCGGCGGCCAGCCACACGCGCCAGTCGGAGTAGTCGATCATGTGCAGCAAAGGCGCGCCCGCCAGGTGTTCCGGGGTCTTCAGGCCGCCCATGGTGTTGACCAGGCGCGGGCTGCACACCGGAAAATAACGCAGCGAAACGATCTTCTGCACATGCTGGTTGGGCCAGTCGCCCATACCGTAGGCAATAAACAGGTCGGCGCCGTGGTCGCTGGTGTCGTCTGGCGTACGCGGTGAAATCAGGTGCAATTCGACCTGTGGATAAAGTGCCTGGAAGTCGGCGATATGGGTACACAGCCAATAAGTGGCAAACCCTGCCGGGCTGCTGATACACAGGCGCCCGCTGACCTGCTGGCCATCGAACCGCTGCCCGGCCTCAAGGATATTGGCCAGCAGCCCATGGATATCACGGGCATAGCGCTCGCCCTGCCAGGTGATGCGGATATTGCGCCCGGTGCGCTCGGTCAGGGCAAAACCCAGGGTCTGCTCCAGGCTCTTGATCTGGTGGCTGATGGCACTGGGGGTGAGGTTCAGCTCGGTGGCAGCCTCGGACACGCTGCCCAGCCGGGCCACCGCGTCCAGCGCCCGCAAAGCGGTCATGGAGGGGTAACGCATGGATGTTCACCTGCTCAAAGTTACCCGCACCATAGCCGTAATCGACCCTCAGACATAGCCACTCGTAAAGCGGACAGTTGAATTAAATTTCAAGATCGACGGAAAAATGCTCGATTGACCTCAAATGGCCAGTGGCTATTCTCGATCTTCAGCACGGCACTCCCAAACTTGCCGGCGCGGGTCGTCAACGATGACGTGGGCACGCTGGATAAACGTGGTGTTCTTGCGTTTTTCGCTGGCAAGCCAGCTCCTACAGGGGGCGGTGTCCAGGTTGATCAATTTACAAAAATAAAGAGGGATAACCCTTGAACCCAGTCACCCCGGTGGTCGCCATTGATGCTCTGCACAAGAGCTACGCCGCGCACCATGTTCTCAAAGGCATTTCCCTGCGCGCCAACGAAGGCGATGTGGTGTCGTTGATCGGTTCCAGCGGCTCGGGCAAAAGCACCCTGCTGCGTTGCATCAACCTGTTGGAAATCCCGTGCAGCGGCAGCCTGCGCATCAACGGCGAAGAAGTGCGCCTGAAAAAGGACCGCGCCGGCAACCCGCTGATTGCCGACCCGGATCAAGTCGCTCGCCTGCGCACGCAACTGGGCATGGTGTTCCAGAGCTTCAACCTGTGGCCCCACCGCACCGTGCTGGAAAATGTCATCGAAGCACCGGTGTATGTGCTGGGTGAAGACCGCAAGGACGCCATCGCCCACGCCGAACACCTGCTGGAAAAAGTCGGCCTGGCCAGCAAGCGCGATGCCTTCCCCGCCTTCCTGTCCGGCGGCCAACAACAGCGCGTGGCCATTGCCCGCGCCCTGGCCATGCGCCCGCGCGTCTTGCTGATGGATGAGCCCACCTCGGCCCTCGACCCGGAGCTGGTCGGCGAAGTACTGAAGGTGATCCAGGGCATCGCCGAAGAAGGCCGCACCATGATCCTCGTCACCCACGAAATGGCGTTTGCCCGCGATGTATCGAGCAAAGTCATGTTTTTGCACCAAGGGTTGGTTGAAGAAGAAGGCACGCCACAGCAAGTCTTCCAGAACCCCACAAGCGAGCGTTGCCGCCAGTTCGTCATGGCCCAGGACAATCGCGTTTGAACTGCCGCTTCCATCCTTCAAAACAATAACTTCGAAAGGGTCAAGCCATGCACAACTCTCTGAAATCCCTCGCCGCCGGCTGCGTGCTCGCCGTGCTGTCCCACAGTGCCGTTGCCGCCGACAAAATCGTCTTCGGCATCGCCCTGGAACCCTACCCGCCATTCTCCGAAAAAGCCGGCAATGGCGCCTGGAGCGGTTTCGAACCGGACCTGATCAAGGCCCTGTGCGAACGCCTGCAAGCCCAATGCCCGCTCAAGGAAGTGTCCTGGGACGGCCTGATTCCGGCGCTGCAATCGAGCCAGATCGACGTGATCCTCAACTCCCTGAGCATCACCGAGGAGCGCGAAAAGGTCATCGACTTCACCGCGCCTTACTACCAGACCCCGGCCATGTGGGTCGCCGACAAGAGCCTGGAGCTGGTCACCACGCCCGAGGGCCTCAAAGGCAAGCTGATCGGCGTGCAGGGCTCGACCTCCAACGCCACCTACCTCAAGGCCTACTACGCCAAGGGTTCGACCTTGCGCTACTACAACACCCAGGACGACATGACCGCCGACCTGCAAAGCGGGCGGATCGACGTGATGCTGGCCGACGCCCTGACCATCGAACCGATCTTCAAGTCCGCCGCCGGCAGCGGCCTGGCCGACAAGGGCCTGGCGCCGAAAGACCCGTTGTTCGGGTCGGGCATCGGGGCCGCCGTGCGCAAGGGTGACACCCCGCTGCGCGAGCAGCTCAACACGGCGCTGGCGGCAATCAAGGCCGATGGCACCTACGACAAAATTCGCAGCCGCTATTTCAGCGTCGATATTTCCGCGCAATAACGTCCAACGGAAAGCGCCATGATTTCTTTGTCCGAACTCACCCAGCTGTTCGTCGCCGACGGCTGGCTCAACGCCCTGCTCCAAGGGGCGGTGGTGACCTTGCAGATCTCCGCCGGGGCTTTTGTGCTGGGCCTGGGCATCGGCCTGCTGGTGGCCATGATCAAACTCAAGGGCCCGCGCTGGCTGGTACGCCTGGCCAACCTCTACACCACGCTGTACCGCGCGGTGCCAGAGTTGCTGCTGATTTTGCTGCTGTATTACGCCGGCACCGACCTGCTGAACATGGCGATGGCGGCGATGGGGCGCGACAGCGTGACCGTCAACGGCTTTATCGCCGCGGTGCTGGTGCTGGGCATCGTCCAGGGCGCCTATTCGGCAGAAATCATTCGTGGCGCGATCCAGGCCATTCCCGTCGGCCAACTGGAAGCCGCGCGGGCCTTTGGCATCGAGCGCTGGTTGCTGGTACGCCGGGTGTTGCTGCCCAGCATGCTGCCGTTTGCCATGGCCGGCCTGTCGAACCTGTGGCTGGTGCTGGTCAAGGACAGCGCGCTGATCAGCATCGTCGGCTACAGCGAGCTGCTCTCGGTGGGCAAGCAGGCGGCCGGTTCCACCAAGCATTACCTGGTGTTCTACCTGGCAGTGGCAGCGGTGTATTTCATCATCACCCTGGTTTCCAACGGCGCCTTCCGGGTGTTCGAACGTCGGATCAACCGTTGGATGCCGCAGCACTAAGGAGCGCAGCTGATGGACTTTTCATGGATCAACAGTTTTGCCAACGAACTGCTGCATGGCCTGGGTATCACCCTGAAGTTGCTGGCCTTGTCCGGGGTGTTCGGCTTCTTGCTGGCGGTGCTGGTGGCATTGGGACGCTTGTCGTCGAACCCGCTGATCAGTGCGCCGCTGCGCGCCTACACCGCGGTATTCCGGGGCACGCCGCTGCTGGTGCAGATCTACATCCTGTATTACGGCGTAGGCAGCGTGTTTGCCAGCTACCCGCTGATTCGCGGCAGCTTCCTCTGGCCGTACTTGCGTGAAGGTTTCTGGTACGTGGCCCTGGCGCTGATCCTGTGTGTCGGCGCCTATGTCGGCGAAGTGTTGCGCGGCGCCCTGCGTGCCGTGCCACGGGGCGAGCTGGAAGCGGCGCGGGCCTTTGGCATGAAGCGCCTGATGGTGCTGCGCCGGGTCTGGCTGCCACGGGCGCTGGAGCTGGTGAAGCCGACATTGGTCGGCGAGACCGTGTTGCTGCTCAAGGCCACCGCGCTGGCCTCCACCGTGGCCGTCACCGACTTGCTCGGCGCCGCCAACCTGGTACGTGCGCAGACCCTGCGGGTGTACGAACCCCTGCTGGCCGTGGCGGTGATCTACATTGTCCTGGCGTTCGTGATCGAACACGTCTTCTCGCGCTGGGGCAAAGTCCCGCAGCGCCAGGCTTGAATCAATTTTAGGAGAACAAGGATGCGTTATTCACCGTTTGTCGAGCGCATTAGTGGCGAGTCCGTCAGCGCCTGGGATATTCACTACGCGGCCGTCGAAGCCCGTGGCCGTGGCGAAGATGTGATTGTGTTGAGCGTGGGCGACCCGGACTTCGCCACCGCCAGCGCCATTTGCGAAACCGCCGTCGACGCCCTGCGCGCCGGCGACACTCACTACACCCACGTCCTTGGCCGACCGGCCCTGCGCGAAGCGATTGCCGCCAAGCAAAGCCGCCTGCAAGGGATTGCCGTACACGCTGATAACGTGGCCCTGGTGGCCGGTGCGCAAAACGGCCTGTTCGCCACCTCGCTGTGCCTGTTCAGCCAGGGCGACGAAGTGTTGGTGCCGGAACCGATGTACCTGACGTATGAAGCGTGCATCCACGCTTCCGGTGCGCGCATCGCAACCATCGAGCAACCGGCGGCCAACGGTTTCCGCCTGACCCGCGCCGCCCTGGAAAAAGCCATTAGCGCCAAGACCCGGGGCATTGCCCTGGCCACGCCGTGCAACCCCACCGGCAATGTCTACAGCCGCGAAGAGCTGGAACTGGTGGCCGAAGTCGCCCGTGAGCATGACCTGTGGGTGATTTCCGATGAGGTCTACGGGCAAATCACGTATGACCAGCCACACCTGAGCATCGCCTCGCTGCCGGGCATGGCCGAGCGTACCGTGGTGCTCAACAGCCTGTCGAAAACCCACGCCATGACCGGCTGGCGCGTGGGTTGGGTGGTAGCGCCAACCGCACTGGTGGGCCACCTGGATAACCTGCTGCTGTGCATGCTCTATGGCTTGCCCGGGTTTATCCAGGAAGCGGCGGTCAAGGCCCTGGAACTGGATGACGAAGTGGTCAGCGATGCGCGCACGGTGTATCGCCGTCGGCGTGACCTGGTGGTAGCGGGCCTCGGTGGTATTACCGACCTCGATTGCCGGGTGCCGCAAGCCGGGATGTTCATGCTGGTAGACGTGCGCCGCACGGGGCTGTCGAGCATGGACTTTGCCTGGCAGCTGTTCCGTGCCACCGGCGTCTCGGTGCTCGATGCCCAGGCGTTTGGCGCCAGTGCCGAGGGCTTTGTGCGCATCTCCTTTACCGTCGCCGACGACACCCTCAAAGACGCCTGCCAGCGCATTGCCGGGTTTGTCGAGGGCCTGAGAGCCAACCGCTGATTATGTGAACACTGGGATTGATGTGGGAGCGGGCAAGCCTGCTCCCACATTTGATCTTTGTTCGTCTTGAATATTGAGGTTTCCCCCGTGACCGCTTCCGACCAATTCACTTCCACCCACTCCGTTGTCGGCGAGCACGCTGACCTGGTGCTGCACAACGGCCGCCTCTACACCCTCGACCCGGCCCAGCCCTGGGCCGAAGCGGTGGCGATTCGCGGGGGACGTTTTATCGCAGTGGGCACGTTCGCCGACCTGCAACACCTGATCGGCCCGCAGACCCGCCAACATGATCTGCAAGGTGCATTTTGCATGCCCGGCCTGCACGACATGCACACCCACCCCGACCTCGCCCTGGCCCCGCGCTACAGCGATGACCTGGATGTGGGTATCGAAGACCCCACCCCCGAACAACTGGCGGCGGCGATCCACGCCTATGCCGACGCCCACCCCGGTGATGGCTGGATCTACGGCCAATACTGGGTGCGCTACACCTTCCGCGAAGCCGGGCTGACCCCAGGTCGCGAGTGGCTCGACAGCATCATGCCCGACCGCCCGGTGGCACTGCTGGACCGCATGTGGGGCACCATGATGGTCAACTCCAAGGCCCTGCAACTGGCCGGCATCGACCGCCACACCGCCGACCCGCGCAACGGCTATATGGAGCGCGACGAACTCAACGGCGAGCCCAACGGCCTGCTGATCGACGGCGCCTACGCACTGATCCATGCAGCCATGCCACCAACCCCGGTGGCAGTGCTGCGCCGGGCCTATCGCGACGGCGTGCATTTCCAGAGCTCGCGCGGTGTCACCGCGACCAAGTACGTACACGTCTGCGAGCGGCGCCTGGACGCCCTCAAGGAACTGGACGACGCCGGCGAATTGAGCGTGCGCGTGGAAGCGGCGATCAGTTGGCAGGACGATATCTTCCCGGTGCGCCGGCGCTGGGAACTGCTCGGTGGCGAGCGTCACTACTACCGCAGCGCGCGGCTCAATGCCAACGCGGTGAAGTTCCACTTCGACGGCACCGTGGAGCCCAAGTCTTCGTACCTGATGACCCCATGGGCAGCGGATTCCACCTGGCGCGGCAAGCTCAACCTGACCCCGGAACACATCACCGACATGGTGGTAGACATGGACCGTCGCGGCCTGCGGGTGATCGCCCACTGCACCGGCGACGGCGCTTCCGATGTGTTCCTCGATGCGGTGGCCGAGGCGCGGCGGGTCAATGGCGACAGCGGCATCCGGCACCAGTGCGCCCACAGCACCTTGCTACATCCGGGCAACCTCAAGCGCTTCAAGGCGCTGAACGTGATCGCCGAGTTCTCCCCAGCGGCCTGGTACCCGACGCCGTTTGCCAGTGGCGCCCGCTCCGGTTATGGCGCCGAACGCCTCAAGCGCATCTACGACTTCAAAGGTGTGCTGGCCGAAGGTGGCCTGGCGGTGATGGGCACTGACTGGCCGGTGGCCTCGATTGACCCGTGGCTGGCCCTGGAAACCATGGTCACCCGGCAGAACCCGTGGAACCAGGAACCGGACTGCTTCGGCGAACCGATCACCCTGGAGCAGGCACTGCAAGTGGCGACCCTCAACGGCGCCCACGCCATGGGCCTGGAGCATTCCACCGGCAGCCTGGAAGTGGGCAAGTGCGCCGACCTGATCGTGATCGACCGCGACCTGTTCGCCCAGCCGGCACGCAACTACATCCACCAGACCCAGGTGCTGCTGACCTTTGTCGATGGCCGCCCGGTCTACGACCGTCTCAACGCGTTTGCAGATACGGCGTTGCAAGCCGTGTGGCAAGGCCTGCCGCCGGTGATCGAATGAATAACGACAGCATTGCCGTCACGCTGGTCTCGGGCTTTCTCGGCGCCGGCAAGACCACCCTGCTCAACCGCATCGCGCAGCAGCCGCAACACGGGCGGATGGCGGTGATCGTCAATGACTTTGGCGAGCTGAATATCGATGCGGCGATCATCGCCGAAGTCACCGATGCGGTATTCAGCCTGCAGAACGGCTGCATCTGCTGCACGGTGCAGGAGGATCTGCTGGCGCAACTGGTGAGCCTGAGCCAATTGCACCCACGCCTGGATCGCATCGTGATCGAGTGCAGTGGCGTGTCCGACCCGCAGCGCATTGTGCAGACCCTGGGTTATCCACAGCTCAAGGCGCACCTGCACCTCGATACCGTGATCACCCTGGTGGACGCCAGCGGTTATAGCCACCTGGAAGGCGAGTTCGCCCGGCTGTCCCGCGCCCAGGTGGCCTGCGCCGACCTGGTGCTGCTGAACAAGGCCGATCTGGTCAGCGCCGCCGAACTGCAAAGCCTGCGTGCAACTATCGGCGCGCGCACGCGGGTGATCAGCACCGTGCAGGCGCAGATCCCCGATGCCCTGCTGCTGGGCGAACGCAGCCCGCGCAACGGCTTCACTCCCGTGCCTGCGCCGCACCACGAACTGTTTGAAAGCTGGACCTGGCAAGGCACCCAGGCCCTGCCGGCCAAGGCCCTGCGCGACTGGCTGGGGCAACTGCCCAAGGACGTGTTCCGCCTAAAAGGCCTGGTGCATTTGCAGGGCAACGAGCAGCCGTTCTGGCTGCAACACGTGGGTAACCGCAGCCAGTTCACCCTGGCCAGCGGCGAACATGCACAGAACTCGGCACAACTGGTGTTTATCGCCCGACGCGGCAGTGGCTTGCGGGCAGCGCTGGAAGCGCAACTGCAGGAGATGCAGGGCCTGTAGACGAGGATGACGATGAAGGCAGAGTGCCGCCTTGACCTTGCTACCCTGGCCCTTGAAAATGCCCGACGCTTTTTCGTCTCCCCGCTTACAGAAGTAGTGAAATTTCAATGTCTGATTCCCGTACCGAAGAATCCGTAGTCACCTTGCAATCCAAAGCTGAATACGAAAACGCCATCAATCTTTCACAGCATGTGCCAGCGGCCAAGAACATCAGTGAAATGGTGCTGGACGCCTTCCATACCTCCAAGGAAAGCGACCAGATCCGCGAATTGCGCATCGCCATCCGCCAGGCCCACGACGCCTTTGACGATGACCAGGCCTACGACCTGATGGGCCAGCTCAAGCAGCTCAAGGACGCCGAAGCCGCCGACAACGCCGCCCTCGAAGACCTGAGCAGCAAGTTCTCGATCAGCCGCATCCTTTCCAGCTTCAAGGACGACCCAGAGTTCCAGGAACTGGTCTACGGCCTGGCGCTGAAGGTGCTGAACCAGACCCACCAGGCCATCAGCAACCCAAGCGCCGGCAAAGGCAAGGCCGCACGGGTGAAAAAGGAAGTGGAAGTGTTTGTGATCAGCAAGGATGGCATCAGCGTCACCCTGCCCTTGCGCACACCGCGCTCCAAACTCAATGTTGACCGCGAGGCGCTGGAATTCCTCGGTTTCAGCTTTGTGGGTGAAGGCGATGAGGCCGAGCTTGAGAGCGAGACCTTTGTGGATAACGCCGGTGCTGAACAGCCGTTGACGCGCAAGAGCATCGTCACCGCGCTGCAGCAGCAGACGGCGTTTGACGGTTACAGCATCGCCCAGCAATAAGCCCTACCCCCAAAAAATGTGGGAGCGGGCTTGCCCGCGATAGCGTTGGGTCAGCCAACACATATATCGACTGATTCATTGCTATCGCGGGCAAGTCGAATCGTCGCACCGCCGCTCCCACAGGGTTCTGCGGTATTTTCAGAGCTCAATAAAAAGCCCCGCTCTTCTCTCGAAGGCGGGGCTTTTCATTGCATCCCAACTCAGTGGGCAGAAGTCAGCAGCAACTCTTTCGGCACCTGGAAATCCAGGGACATCATCACGCTCAAGGCAGTGATGGTGAAGATCGAGAAGACGAACAACTTGCGCGCCCAGACGGTATCGTCCACCGCCTTGTAGCCAGTCCAGGCCATGTACAACCAGTACATGCCCATGGCTGCGGCCACGGCGAGGTAGCTCATGCCGGCGTAGCCACTGAAGGTCAACATCAAGGTCGCCACAAGGAAGGCCAGGATGTAGAGCAGGATGTGTTTCTTCGCCACCTGGATGCCACGCTTGACCGGCAGTACCGGAATCGAAGCTGCCAGGTAGTCGTTGAAACGGAAGATCGCAATGGCGTAAGAGTGCGGCATCTGCCACAGGCTGAACATCACCAGTAGCACCAGCGCAGCCATGTCGAAGCTATTGGTCACAGCCACATAACCAATCACCGGCGGCATCGCCCCCGACAGACTGCCCACCAGCGTGCCGTGAACCGACTTGCGCTTGAGGTACAGGCTGTAGAGGCCGACGTAGATGACAAAACCGATCACGGCAAACAACGCCGCCAGCGGATTGGCCACCGTGTACAGCAATGCCACGCCGGCAACACCGAGGACGGTCGCGAAGATCAGTGCCAGTTTCAGGGAGATGAGGCCCTGGACCAGCACGCGATTCTTGGTGCGCTCCATCTTGATATCGATGTCACGGTCAATGCAGTTGTTGAACACGCAACCGGACGCCACAACAAGGGAAGTGCCGATCATTGCCGCCAGGAAGATGGCCAGATCGACATGCCCCTTGGAGGCCAGGAAGAAACCGCCTGCCACAGAAAGCACGTTACCGAAAATGATCCCCGGTTTGGTGATTTGGATAAAGTGCTTAAGCGACATCGGGTCTTACCTCACTTCGCCATCATGTAGGTGTGGATGCTGAACATGATCCACAACGACAGGCCAACCAGCAG
This sequence comes from Pseudomonas sp. TAE6080, assembly GCF_018732265.1. Classification (NCBI taxonomy): domain Bacteria; kingdom Pseudomonadati; phylum Pseudomonadota; class Gammaproteobacteria; order Pseudomonadales; family Pseudomonadaceae; genus Pseudomonas; species Pseudomonas sp. TAE6080. Next base: position 129,514 of record NZ_JAHIDY010000010.1, on the reverse strand, counting down.
CACGATCACAATGGCCGTGAACACAAACGCAACCACGTTGTTGCGCTGGGCCTGGGAGCGATCCAGGTGCAGGAAGTAATACAGGTGAACAACCACCTGGATCACCGCGAACAACAGCACGATGGCCAGTGTCGTGGCCTTCGGCAAGGTTGGGTACATCACCAGACCGAACGGGATGACAGTCAGGATCACCGACAGGATGAAGCCAATGGCGTACGACTTTACGCTGCCGTGGCTCGCATCATGGCTGTCATGGGAGTGTGCGTTAGCCATTACAGAGTCCCCATCAAGTAGACAACGGTGAAGACGCAGATCCAGACCACGTCCAGGAAGTGCCAGAACAGGCTCAGGCAGCTCAGGCGGGTCTTGTTGGTCGACGTCAGGCCATGCTTGTTGACCTGGTACATCATGATCGCCATCCAGATCAGACCGGCGGTTACGTGCAGACCGTGGGTACCGACCAGGGTGAAGAACGCCGACAGGAAGCCGCTGCGGCTAGGGCCGTAGCCTTCGGAGATCAGCAGGTGGAACTCGTTGATCTCCATGGCGATAAAGCCGAGGCCGAGCAGGAAGGTCAGGCCCAGCCACTTCAGCACGCCTGCCTTGTTGCCACGGAAGAACGCCAGCATGGCGAAGCCGTAGGTGATCGAACTGAACAGCAGCAAGGCGGTTTCGCCCAGTACGTAATTCAATTCGAAGATGTCGTGGCCCGACGGGCCACCCGCTACGTTGTTTACCAGTACCGCATACACCGCGAAGATCGACGCAAACAGGATGCAGTCGGTCATCAGGTAGAGCCAGAAACCGTAGACGGTCATCTCGCCCGCGTCGTGGTGGTCATCGTGCCCATGGTCATCGACATGGGCGTGTCCAGCATTGGTCACTAAGTTCGACATGGTTTAAGCCTGTTCCAACGAGGTTTCAACACGGTTGGCCGGAATCTTCTTCTCGGCAACCAGGCGAGCGTGCTGCTCGGCTTCGATGCGTTCGATCACGTCGACCGGCACCATGTAGCCTTGATCATCACGAGCCGCGTGGATCACGAAATAGATCACGGTGCCAGCCAGGCTAGCGATGGCCAGCCACCAGATGTGCCAGATCATCGCGAAACCGAATACCGTCAACAGCGCGCCCATCACCACGCCAGTGGCGGTGTTGTTCGGCATGTGGATCGGCGAGTAGCGCACAGGTCGCTGGTACGCAGTACCGTTTTCCTTGGCTTCGGTGAACGGATCGATCGTCTCGGCCTTAGGCAGCACGGCAAAGTTGTAGAACGGCGGTGGCGACGAGGTCGACCATTCCAGGGTGTGTGCATTCCATGGGTCACCGGAGTCGCAGGCGTTCTGCTTGCGGTCACGGATACTCACGTACAGCTGGATCAACTGGCAGGCAATACCCACAGCGATCATCACCGCACCGAACATGGCAACGTACAGGTACGGCACCCACTCAGGGTTGGTGCTGGCGTTCAGACGACGGGTCATGCCCATGAAGCCCAGTGCATAGAGCGGCATGAACGCGACGAAGAAGCCGGTGATCCAGAACCAGAATGCAGCCTTGCCCCAGCCTTCGTGCAGCTTGAAGCCGAACGCTTTCGGGAAGTAGAAGCTGAAACCTGCGATGTAGCCGAATACCGCGCCGCCGATGATCACGTTGTGGAAGTGAGCGATCACGAACAGGCTGTTGTGCAGTACGAAGTCAGCACCCGGGATGGCCAGCAGTACGCCGGTCATGCCGCCGATAGCGAAGGTCACCATGAAGCCCAGGGTCCACAGAACCTGGCTGGTGAAGCGCAGACGGCCGTGGTAGATGGTGAACAGCCAGTTGAATAGCTTCACCCCCGTCGGGATCGAAATCAGCATCGTCGCCAGGCCGAAGAAGGCGTTGACGCTGGCCCCCGAGCCCATGGTGAAGAAGTGGTGCAGCCAGACCATGAAGCCCAGTACAGAGATTGCGCCCGATGCGTAGACCATCGAGTGGTGACCGAACAGGCGCTTGCCGGTAAAGGTCGAGATCACTTCGGAGAAGATACCGAACGCTGGCAGGATCAGGATGTACACCTCAGGGTGACCCCATGCCCAGAACAGGTTCACGTACATCATTGGATTGCCACCAAGTTCATTGGTGAAAATGTGGAAATCCATGTAACGGTCAAGCGTCAGCAGTGCCAGGGTAGCGGTCAGGATCGGGAACGAAGCCACGATCAGGACGTTGGCCCAGGTGCAGGTCCAGGTGAAGATCGGCATGTCCATCAGTTTCATGCCTGGGGTACGCATTTTCAGCACGGTGGCCAGGAAGTTGACCCCCGTCAGCGTCGTACCCAACCCGGATAACTGTAGCGCCCAGATGTAGTAATCCATCCCTACGCCCGGACTGTATTGCAGCCCCGACAACGGCGGATAGGCAACCCAACCGGTCTTGGCGAATTCGCCGACGCCCAGGGACAGGTTGATCAGCACGACGCCGGAAACCAGCAGCCAGAAGCTCAGGGAGTTGAGGAACGGGAACGCAACGTCACGCGCACCGATCTGCAGCGGCACTGCCAGGTTCATCAGGCCGGTGAAGAAAGGCATCGCCATGAAGATGATCATGATCACACCGTGGGCGGTGAAGATCTGGTCATAGTGTTCAGGCGGCAAGTAGCCAGGCGAACCCTCGGTGGCCATGGCCAACTGGGTCCGCATCATGATGGCGTCGGCAAAACCACGCAGCAGCATGACCATGGCGACGATGATGTACATCACGCCGATTTTCTTGTGGTCGACCGACGTCAGCCACTCGGTCCACAGGTAGGTCCACTTCTTGAAGTAGGTGATTGCCGCAAACAGCCCCAGACCACCCAGCGCGATCATGGCGATGGTCACCATCACGATCGGCTCGTGGAACGGCACCGCTTCCCAACTTAATTTACCAAACATCGTTTACTCCTCTGCCCCGGCAGCTGAATGCGAATTTGCGTCCGTCCCTTCCACAGCAGCCACTTCTTTCTTCTCGTGCTTGACCGGCTTGCCTGGCTTCATCGCTTCATACTTATCGATGATTTTGTCAAACAGGTCCGGCGTGTACGAGGAGTACAGCTCTACAGGGTTGTTCTGGCTTGGCTTGGCAAGGGCTTCGTATTCAGCTTTTTCCAGCTGTTTTGGTGAGCTCTTGGCTTCTTGTACCCAGGCATTGAAATCTTCCTGAGTGGTGGCGATTGCTTTGAATTTCATACCGGTAAAGCCCGCGCCACTGTAGTTGGCGGAGATACCGTCGAGCTCGGCGTTCTGGTTGGCAATCAGGTGCAGCTTGGTCTGCATGCCCGCCATTGCGTAGATCTGGCCACCCAGGCCCGGAATGAAGAACGAGTTCATCACCGAGTCAGAGGTCACTTTGAAGTTGATCGGGGTGTTAGCCGGGAACACGATCTTGTTGACGGTGGCGATCCCTTGCTCGGGATAGATGAACAGCCACTTCCAGTCCAGCGCGACCACTTCGATAGTGATTGGCGGCACGTCGGATTCCAGCGGACGGTAAGGGTCCAGCTCGTGGGTCGACTTATAGGTGATGTAACCCAGGGCGATGATGATGAGTACAGGTACCAGCCACACCGCGATCTCGATCTTGGTGGAGTGCGACCACTTCGGCGCGTAGGTCGCCTTGGTGTTGGACGCGCGGTATTTCCAGGCGAACGCGAAGGTCATCACGATCACCGGCACTACGACCAACAGCATCAGCAGCGTAGCGGTGATGATCAGGTTACGTTGCTCCACGCCGACCTGACCCACAGGGTCGAGCAGCGTCCAGTTGCAGCCTCCCAGCAATAACATGCCGAAAAGCGGCACTATGCCTAGTAATCGGGTGTACCTGTTTTTACTCATCTCACGACCTCTAAAGCAGCTTGCGCAATGCAGTTGGGTTTTGATCGCCAACACTTCACCCTGCCAAGGGTTGGCATTTCTCTTCGATTGAATAAGGGCCTGCCCGGCGCTTCATGCGCTGATCGACACGTCCAGGTCTGGCGGTGAATTCTTATTCGATTTCGTTGGTCAAAGGCCTTGTTACAGACCAATTCCATTTGGTGCGGATAGTTGAAAGGCTGCCGGCACCTGGGGTCGCATGAAGCAATGTTTTCGCCTCTCGACCGCCCTATTTGCTCAGGGTTGAGCAGCACCGGACATTCAGTGCGGGCGATTGTAGTTAGCTAGCGATGTATAAACCATGACTTATAAAGAAATTATTTTTATCGATTACAGCAATAATCCTGCGCCATTGTTGCAAAGGTCCGGGATCGTATCGCGTTTGATTCTCAACAAAAACCACAAAAAATGCCGTGTTATTGCCCATTTTGTCGCATTCAGCGCCCTCTCCTGCCCCCCGTAAACCCTAGGCAAGCCCGCTAAAAACAAGGCATTCACAGCTCACTGGAAGTTCTGTACCGCACGCCGTGCGCGGGGTCGGCCTGGATGGAAAGTGACAGGCAAAAACGCCTGGTCAACGGTTGATCAAGCATCGTGGCACAGGGTGGGAAACGTCCTGCGGCACCTTCAGTGTGACAACGTGTCGCACGTTGCGCGCTGCCATTCTTGTCCAGCGTCACGGTCCCTTCACAAAATGCCCGCACACAAAAACGCCCCGGCCTGCATCAGCAGGACCGGGGCGTTTTGTAGGACGATTTAAGCGCTGTGCTTGCGGTTACGGTAAATGCCCAGGGGCACCAGGATCACCGTCAACACGAACGCCACCAGCGCCCATTGAGCCAGGGACAAGCCCAGGACCGGCGGGTACGGCGTGCTGCAGAAACCGTCGACCTGGAAGCCCAGCGGGAAGATCTTCGCCAGGGGCAGGTCATCGACAATCGGTTGCAACACGTCGATACCGCAACTGATGGCCGGATAGAACTGGGTATACACATGGTGCCCGGCGGCAGCGACACCCCCGAGGGCACTGAGCACCACCAGCACTTCAAAGACCGTGACACTGCGTTGGGTGCGCATCGCCGCGCCGATAAAGGCAAAGAGCGCAATCAGCAACAAGGCATAGCGCTGCAGGATGCACAGTGGGCATGGCGCTTCGCCCAACACTATTTGCATATAGAGCGCGCCACCGATCAGCGCCAGGCAGATGATCCCCAACAACACCAGGAAGCGCCGTTCACGCCCTAACCGCATTTCGTCAATCATCCCCGTTTCCCTTTGCCTAATGATGGTTGTGCCAATGGCCGCAAGTTTACACACAGGAGGTGAAAATTTAGCAGTAGGCAGCGGGAGGGTAGGCAAAATGGGTTAACGGCGCATTAATGTGGTGGTCTTTCGGATGCCGTCGCAGGCAAGCCAGCTCCCACAATTTGATTTGTGAATACATTCAAATGTGGGAGCTGGCTTGCCTGCGATGAAGCCAATGCGGTTTAAAGGCCTGCTGCTTATTATTCCAGCGCCGCCGCCGGCCCAAAGAACTCATACCGGCTCTGCTTCTCAGGCACACCAAGTGCCTTGAGGTGACGCTTGATCGCACTCATAAAGCCCTTTGGCCCCAGGAAGTAGGCATCCACATCACGCTCCTCAGGCAACCACGCCGCCAATTGCTCCTGAGTCAACATCCCCAGCTTGTCCGCCGCCGGGCTGATGCCATCATCCTCGGCATAGCAATAGAAGCGTTGCAGTTGCGGATGCTGCACGGCCAACGCATCGACCCAGTCACGGAATGCATGCACACCGCCATTACGCGCGCAGTGGATAAAGTGCACCGGGCGCTCGGTCGCCAAAGCCGCTTCCAGCATCGGCAGGGTTGGCGTGATGCCCACCCCGCCGCTGATCAGCACCAGGGGTTTGTCGCTGGGCACCAGGGTGAACTCCCCCGATGGCGGGAACAGGTCGAGGGTCGCACCCACGTGCATCTGGTCATGCAGGTAGTTGGAGACCCGCCCGCCCGCTTCACGTTTGACGCTGATGCGGTACAGGCCCGAATCGGTGCGCGCCGACAACGAATAGTTGCGGCGCACTTCTTCGCCATCGAGCAGCAGTTTCAGGCCGATGTACTGGCCAGGCTCGGCCGCGAGGATCGGGCCGCCATCCACCGGGGCAAAGTACAGGGAAATGATTTCGCTGCTCTCCTCCACACGCTTGACCAGCAGAAACGGCCGCGCACCACGCCAGCCACCAACGGCCCGGGCTTTTTCGTCGTAGATCGCACTTTCGGCACCGATCAGGATATCGGCCAGTTGCCCATAGGCCGCGCCCCACGCACTCATCACTTCAGGGGTGGCGATTTCATCACCCAGCACCTCGGAAATCGCCCGCAGCAGGCAGTTGCCGACAATCGGGTAATGCTCCGGCAGGATTTGCAGGGCCACGTGCTTGTTGATGATCTTGGCCACCAGGTCGCCCAACTGATCCAACTGGTCGATATGCCGCGCATACATCAGCACACCATTGGCCAAGGCGCGAGGCTGGTCGCCGCTGGCCTGGTGGGCCTGATTGAACAGCGGGCGCACTTCGGGGTATTCGGACAACATCATGCGGTAGAAGTGGGTGATCAGGGCTTCACCACCGCTTTCGAGCAGTGGCACAGTGGACTTGACGATGGCACGGTCTTGAACGCTAAGCATGGGGAGACTCCTGAGCTTTTAGGCTTCTGAATGATTACCTTGTGATACTCAGTATTCGTGCCAACTAATAATTCGTTATTTATCAATAGCTTAATTTAAACATAGTCAATATGACTTCCTACACATTATAGTCATTAGGACTACAAGGAGTCATTATGACTGCACACTCCCTGCTCACCACCCTGTTGCCATTGGTCGCCGACCTCTCCCGCGAACTGCCCGAAGGCGAGCGCTACCGACGCCTGCTGCAAGCCATGCGCACCCTGCTGCCCTGCGATGCCGCCGCGCTGCTGCGCCTAGACGGTGAATGGCTGGTGCCACTGGCGGTGGACGGCTTGAGCCCGGACACCTTGGGCCGACGCTTCAAGATCAGCGAACACCCGCGCTTCGAAGTGCTATTGAGCAGCCCCGGCCCGACCCGCTTCGACAGCGACAGCGAACTGCCCGACCCCTATGACGGCTTGGTCGATGGCCTGCACGGTCATCTGCAAGTCCACGACTGCATGGGCTGCCCGCTGTTTGTCGACGACCGCCCCTGGGGCCTGCTGACCCTGGATGCCCTCGACACCGAGCGCTTCGAGCGTGTCGAGCTGGACGCCTTGCAAGCCTTTGCCAGCCTCGCCGCCGCCACGGTCAATGTCGCCGAACGTATCGAGCACCTGGCATTGCGCGCCGAGGATGAACACCAGCGCGCGGAAATCTATCGCCAGGCCAGCGGCCAGCAGCACAAGGAAATGATCGGCCAGAGCAAGACCCACAAGCGCCTGGTAGAGGAAATCAAGCTGGTGGGCGGCAGCGACCTGACCGTGCTGATCACCGGCGAAACCGGGGTCGGCAAGGAACTGGTGGCCCAGGCCATCCACGCGGCCTCATCGCGCAGCGAAAAACCGCTGATCAGCCTCAACTGCGCCGCCCTCCCGGAAACCCTGGTGGAGAGTGAACTGTTTGGTCACGTTCGCGGCGCGTTTACCGGCGCGCTGAATGAACGGCGGGGTAAGTTCGAGCTGGCCAATGGCGGCACGTTGTTCCTTGATGAGGTGGGCGAATTGTCGCTGACCGTGCAGGCCAAGCTGCTGCGGGTCCTGCAAAGCGGGCAGTTGCAACGGTTGGGCTCGGACAAGGAGCATCAAGTGGACGTGCGCCTGATCGCCGCCACCAACCGCGACCTGGCCGAAGAAGTGCGCAATGGCCGTTACCGTGCCGATTTCTACCACCGCCTGAGCGTATACCCGCTGCAAGTCCCGGCCCTGCGTGAACGTGGGCGCGACGTGTTGCTGCTGGCGGGTTTCTTCCTTGAGCAGAACCGTTCGCGCATGGGCCTGGGTAGCCTGCGCCTGACCAGCGATGCCCAGGCGGCGTTGCTGGCTTATGGCTGGCCCGGCAATGTGCGGGAGCTGGAACACTTGATTGGTCGCAGTGCCCTGAAAGCCTTGGGCAACCACCGGGAGCGGCCGAAGATTCTCAGCCTCAGCGCCAAGGACCTGGACTTGCCAAGTGAGTCGGCGCCGCTGATTGAGGAACAGGCCGAGCTACCCGTGGTGACCGGTGACTTGCGCCAGGCCACCGAGCACTACCAGAGGCAAGTCATCGGCGCCTGCCTGGAACGCCACCAGCACAACTGGGCCAGCGCCGCCCGAGAGCTGGGGCTGGACCGCGCCAACCTGGGGCGCATGGCCAAGCGCCTGGGCCTCAAATAACGCGGGTCTAAAATGTGGGAGCAAGCCAGCTCCCACATTTTTAGATCTGCTTTGTTTTATAGACCGGGCTCATGACACGGGCGGGTTTGGGCTTACGAAACACCAACACATTCCCCAGCATCACCAGCACCAACCCCACCAGTGCCGGGGTCGTCCACTGGTAGCCCTCGACCAGCGCCGAGACGTTCAGCGCCACCACCGGGAACAACACCGTGCAATACGCCGCCCGCTCCGGGCCCATACGGCCGACCAGGGTCAGGTAGGCGGTAAAGCCGATCACCGAGCCCGGGATCACCAGGTACAGCAACGAACCGATATAGCGGGTGTTCCATTCCATTTCAAAAGGAATGCCCTGGATCACGCAGTACAGCGCCAGCATCGACGCGCCGTAAGCCATGCCCCAGGCGTTGGTGGTCAACGGCTTGAGCCCGGCCTTCTGTTGCAGGCTCGACAGCATGTTGCCCGCCGAGAAACACATCGTCCCCAGCAACGCCAGGCCCAAGCCCAATAGCGTCTCGGGGCTGGCGGTATGTCCGGCCAGTTCCGGCCAGAACAACAAGCCCAGGCCGAGCAAGCCGAGGCCGCCGCCCAGCAACACATTGCGCGCGACTTTCTGGCCGAAGAACACTCGGGCATTCAACGCGTTCCACAGCGTCGCGGTGGAGAACACCACCGCCACCAGGCCACTGGGGATCCACTGGCTGGCCGTGAGGAAGCACATGAAGTTCACGCAAAACAGACACAACCCCTGGGCCAGGCAGATCAAGTGCCCGCGCCGGTTCATCACCTGCAATTTGCGACTGAGCAGCAGCAACACAAACAGCACCAGTGCTGCCAGGCCGAAGCGATAGACGATGGAAACCGGAATTTCCACCACGCCCAATTGCCACTTGAGGGCGATCCAGGTGGTGCCCCAGATCAGCACAGTCAGTAAATACAGGGAAAGGTTCATGGCGCACTCCGGAGGTTGAGCCACAGTGTCGCCCTGCCCTGATGCTGCGCACTTGCAGATTCTTGCGCTTTTGTCGGGCCGAGGGATCACAGCACCAACTGCCGGGAGTAGGATGCAAGACGTCCCAGAGAACGAATTATGCCTACCCTGGAAACCCTGCAAGTCTTTCAAGCCCTCAACCGCTCGCCCAACGCTCGCCTTGAGCTCAGCGCCGAGCTTGGGGACGGCTTGTCTGCGGCTTTGTGGAGCAACCACCATGACGCCCAGGACTACGAGGCGCCCAGCCATCACACCCTGTCCTGCTACGTGGGCGGTGGCACCGAGACATTTCGGCGCGGCCAGCCCGGCACCAAGGGCGGCCCTGACAAATTGTGCATCCTGCCCGCCGAGCATCAGTCGGCCTGGGTGATCAACGGCGAGATCCGCCTGGCCCATGTGTATTTCAGCGCGGAGCAATTTGCCCTGGGTTGCGTCACCCTGCTGGACCGCGAACCCCGGGCGCTGCAACTGCGCGAAAGTACGTTCCTGGAAGACCCGCGGCAAGCCCGGCGCTTTCACCAGTTGATTGGCCTGAACTGGCAGGAACCTGCCGAACGCCTGCTGACCAGCAGCCTGGCCCATGAAATGCTCAGCCACACCCTGCTCAGCCAGGTCGGCCTGCGTGAAGGCTTGCGCCTCAAGGGTGGCCTTGCTGCGCATCAACGCCGGCAGTTGGTGGACTACATTGAGCAGCAACTGGCCGAGCCGATCAGCCTGGGGCAACTGGCCGGATTGTGCGCGTTGTCGGAGTACCACTTTGCGCGGATGTTTCGCGAAAGCTTCGGCTTGCCGCCTCACCAATATCTACTGGCCCGCCGCCTGGCTCGGGCCCAGGCGATGTTACGCAGCGGGTTACTGCCGTTGGGGGAGATCGCCCTGGCGTGCGGGTTTTCCAGTGCCAGCCACTTTACCAACCGGTTTCGCCAGGCGATGGGGGCGACACCGGGGGAATACCGGCAGGCGTTCCAACCCCGCCCCTGAACATACACACATCCCTGTAGGAGCGAGCTTGCTCGCGAAAAACCTGAGGGCAATGCGGGGCGTCAGGTTCCCCGCGTTATCGTTAACGACCTTCGCGAGCAAGCTCGCTCCTACAAAGGATCGTCGCCAGTCGATCCTCCAGAGCCTTGATCCGACTGCCCTCCACCACGTAGTTATTGGTCAGCATCGAAAACACCAACCGCCGCCCATCCGCATCGGTGACGTAGCCCGTCAACGAAGACACCCCACCCATGGAGCCCGTCTTGGCCTGCAGGTTGTCTTGCGCTGCTGTCCCGCGCAGGCGGTAACGCAGGCTGCCGCCATTCAGGCGATCCGGGTTGCCGGCAATCGGCAGCGCGTCGTGCCAGGCGTTGAACCACGGCTGTTTGCCCATGGCCAACAGCAGGTCGGTGAAGTTCTGCGCCGACACCAGGTTACGTCGCGACAAACCCGAGCCGTCCACCTGATTCAACGTCGCCGGATCCAGGCCCTGGCGGCGCAGAAAATCCGCAACCGCCACCACACCCGCAGCCGCCGTGCCGGCATTCGCCTGTTTGCGCCCCATGGCCTTGAGCAGCGCTTCGGCCATGCTGTTGTTGGACAGTTTGAGCAAGGGCCTGATCAGCTCCTGCAACGGCGCCGACTCATGTACCGCCAACACGGTTGCCGCCTCTGGACTCACGCCGCCGATCACCCGCCGGCCCTGCACGCTGATCCCCTGCTCCGCCAAGGCCCGCTCAAACAGGTTGGCCACCAGTTGCGTCGGCTCCCAGACGCTGACCCATTGACGGCTTTGCGTCCCCGGCTGCAAGGCGCCGCTCAGACGCAGCAGGTTGCTGCCGTGCTGGCGATTGAGCCCATAGCTGTTACCCGGGCCGCTGACCGCCAGGTTGCTCAGTTGCACATAATCAGTGGCCGGGCTGAGGCTGACACTCACCGCTTGGCCGATTGCCGCGGGCGCCCTGGCCGTGACGATCAAGGTACCCGCATCAAAATCGGCATTGGGCGATACCGTCAACGCGGAGATCTGCGCGCCGTAATATTTGTCCTCATCGTCATGGGCCCAATCGACGCCCAGGCGCTCGGCGTCGAACCAGCTGTCATCGAACACCAGATCCCCCGTCACCTGCCGGATGCCCTGCCCGGCCAGCTTCGCCGCCAGCGCCTGGTAGTCCGCCCACTGGATCGTCGGATCGCCCATGCCACGCAGGTACAGATTGCCCATCAGGCGCACGCCTTGTTGGCGGCCATTACTCAGCAACTGCGTGGAAAACCGATACTGCGGGCCCAGCACATCCATCGCCGCCGCCGTGGTCAGCAGTTTCAGGCTGGAGGCCGGCACCAGCCGTGTCCGTGGGTTGTGCTGGTACAGCGTGCTGGCGCTGCGGGCATCGCGCACCATCAATGAAACGCTGGCGCCCGCCAGGGCCGGATCGGCCAGTAATCGGTCCAGCGCCTGCTCGCGGGTTGTCGAAGGCGTGGCACAGCCACCCAACAACAGGCTCATGCCCACCAGCATGGCGCGGGTGTGTATCCATCGTCCCAACTGCATCAACACGTCCTGGCGATCAACAAAGAGCGCAACGCTAGCAGCTCAGGCCGCCAGCGTCATCGCCGATGGTCAGAACTCCAGGGTGCTGGACAACGACACCTGGCGCGCATCGCCCATGGACACAAACAAACGGCTGACGGCCGAGGTGTAGTAGGTACGATCAAACAGGTTCTTCACGTTGAGCTGGAACTTGACCTTCTGCCCGTCGACCCGGGTGTCATAGGTGGCAAACGCATCGGCCACGGTGTAGCCCGGCAGGTCGAAGCTGTTGAGCGCATCACCGGCACGTTCGCCCACGTAACGGGCACCCGCACCGACGCGCAGTTGATCGCCACCCACGATCGTGCCGAAGTCATACACGGCGGATAAAGCCGCAGTATTTTTCGCCACGTTTTGCAGGCTCTTGCCCTTGTAGGTCGGGTCTTCGGTGACTTCTGCATCGGTGTAGGCATAACTGCCGATGAGGCTCCACTGGTCAGTCAATTGCCCGCTCAGGTCCATCTCCAGGCCACGGGAGCGCACTTTGCCGGCGACGCTGTAGATCGAGGTCGCACCCTCGGTGATCGATACCAGCACGTTGCGCTTGTGGATATCAAACAACGCGACGTTGGCGGTGATGCGCCCCGGCATATCGAGCTTGGCTCCCAGTTCCCAGGACTTGGACTCTTCCGGGGCGATGCTGCCGTCAATCACCATTTTGTTATCCAACGGCGCGATGGTGGAGTTGGGCTTGAACGATTCGGTGTAGCTGCCATAGAACGACAACTCATCGGTGTAGCGGTACACCAGGCCGGCGCGGGGCACCCACTTCTGGCCGTTGCTATCGGTGTTGGCGGTAAACGGGCGGCCCTTGCCGGCGTACTGGTCGTACGCCTGGAAGCGCGCACCGCCCACCAGGATCCACTGGTCGGTCAGGTGGATCGCGTCCTGAAAAAACACGGAGTCGCTGCGCAGCAGGTCGGTCTGGTTGCTGTCCGGCGCACTGACGGTAGTGCCCGCCACTTCACGGCCATACACCGGGTCGTTGTAATTGAACACGCTGCGGCTGGCCTGGCGGATCAGGTCGGCGCGGTAGATCTTGCGGTACTCGTCATCCAGGCCGAACACCAGGTCATGGCGCATGCCGGCCACGTCCACCTTGCCTTCGAGGCTGACGGTGGTGAAGCGGTCGGTGGTCAGCGCGCCCTGGGTGCCGTCCATATTGCGGTTCAGGGTGCCATTGGCGTTGACCTTGCTCACGCGCACCTGGCTGGCGTCGTAGGTTTCGCGGTTCCAGCTGTAGCCGAAATGGGCCTTCCAGTCGTCGTTCAGATCGTGGTCGACCTCAAGGCGATACAGGTCGGAACGGCCTTCCATATTGTTGAACGGCTCGTCCAGGCGACGCGTGGCCGGGATGTCCAGCGGGTGATTGGTCTTGGGGTCGATGGCCGTACCACGGTCGAACGGCGAGAGGAACTCACGGTGCTCGTAGGCCAGCAACACCTTGGTGCTGTCGCCGTACCAGGCCAGGGAGGGGGCGATCAGGCTTTCACGATAGGTGCCGAAGTTGCGCCAGTAGTCTTCGTCCTGATGGTCGACGATCAACCGGTAAGCCAGGCCGCTGTCGCCAATCGGGCCGGTGGTGTCGAGGCTGCCGCCGCTGCCGTTCTTGCCGCTGCCATAGGTCGAGCCACGCACGGTCAGCGCGGTGGATTGGGTCAACTCGGGTTTCTTGCTGACAATATTGATCACGCCGCCCGGGTCCTGGATGCCATACAGCAACGACGCCGGGCCCTTGAGCACTTCGACACGCTCGGCGGTTTCGTTCAGCGCCCGGCCCTGCACCACGGGCATACCGTCGCGCATGACCGAACCGTTACGGTTGTCGCCAAAACCGCGCAACATCACCGCATCCTGGGTACTGCCCAAGGTGTTGGCCTGGGTGATGCCACTGATATTGCCCAAGGCATCATCGAGGTTGCGCGGCACCTGGTCGCGCATCACCTGGGCCGGCACCATGTTCACGGTTTGCGGGGTTTCCAACAGCAATCCCTGGGAACGCATCACCGAACTGGTGGGCGGTGGCTGGTAGCTGGTGGTTTGCTGCGGGTTGACACCACTGATGGTGGTGGCCCCCAGGTTCAATGCGCCTTCGGTGGGTGCCGGCTCCAGCGCCAGGGTGCGCGCGTCGATCTGGCGCAAGGTCAAGCCGGTATTGCCCAGCAAGCGCTGCAGGGCCTGGGCCGCACTCATCCGCCCGCTGACAGCCGGTGCGTTGAGGGTGTAGGGGGCTTCGTCGGTATAGACCACGCTGATGCCGGTCACGCGGCTGAAATCGCTCAGGGCCTGGGGCAACGGTTTGGCCTGGAGCGCGAAGTTGAAGAGCGTGCTTTGCTGCTGCGCATCTGCCGCCTGCGCCAGGCTCAAGGGCAATACTGCCAGACCTGAAGCGGCCAGAAGGGAGGCTCCCAGCCACTGTTTAACCGAACCGCCTGCCGCCGACTTTGCCCTGGACTTCATGCTTGAGCACCCGTGTAGAAAACGCTGTTAATGCGAATTGATCGCAGTTTCAAGCACTACACGGATGGCGCGGGGTTTTACCTCAGGTGAAATTGAAAATAATTTCACCGTCAGCCTTTGTTCTTGTTTTTCGCCCCGCCCTGACGGGCCTTGAAGCGCGGGTTGGACTTGCAGATCACATAGATCCGCCCCCGACGCTTGACGATCTGGCAGTCGCGATGACGGTTCTTGGCTTCTTTGAGTGAGGACAGCACTTTCATGGGGGAGGCTCCTGGATATGAATGTAATAACATATCATAAATACAAATAAGAACCGTTATCAACTTTCTTTCAGTTATCCGCTATTCCTGTGGGAGGCGGTGTTTTTGTTAGCGGACGACGATCAGCCGGCCCAGCACGCTGTGCTGCTCAAAACCCAGCACCGCCTGCAAGGCCTTGAGCACCGCCTCGGGATCGTTGCTCGGGAAGCTGCCACTGACCCGGCGGGCGCCGAGTGCGTCGTTGAGCAGCAGGATACGGCCGGGGTAATAGCGGGAAAGGTCTTTGACCACATCGGCCAAAGGGGTCTTGTAGTAATTGAGCCAGCCATCACGCCAGGCCATGCGCGCTTCGCTGTCCACCGCATGCATCTCGTCGGCCACACCCTCGCTGTAGGCCACTTGCTGGTCGGCCGTCAGAATCTGCTGAGTACCCTGCGCCGACGGTTTGACCCCCACCCGCCCCGACAACACGGTCACCTGGGCGCCCGCCGGCTGCAGGCGCACTTCAAACTGCGTGCCCAGCACTCGCGCTTCGCCGCTGCCGGCGTGCACCACAAAAGGCTGGCCGGTGTGGGTCACGCTGAAAAAACCGGCGCCTCGGCGCAGTTGGATATGCCGCTCGCCGTGGCGAAAATCCACGGCAATCGCACTGTCGGCATCCAAGGTGACCTGGCTTTGATCGGCCAGGATCACGGTTTTGACTTGCCCAGGCAAGCTGACGTAATCGGCGCCCAGGTCATCGACCCAGCGCTGCGGCTGCCAGCCCGCGCCCATCGACACCATCAACAACAGACATGCCGCCAGGGCCAAGGCCCCCGACCAGCGGCGCACACGGGAGCGCTTCGCGGCGTCCATGGCCTTCAGGTAACGCTGCAAAGCCAAGGCGTCTTCGTCGGCCAGGGTGCTCGCCGGCACTTCGCTCAACTCCCACAACACCTGCGCCTGGGCATACGCCTCGACGTGGGCCGGGTCGGCACGCAGCCAGCGACTGAACGTGGCCTGGTCGCCACTGCTGGGCGCATCGTGCAGCAGGCTGAGCCAGGCCAGGGCGGCCTGTTCCTGGGCGGGCGTCGGGGTGGTGGTCACGGTGCTTTCCCTGGCGAGCGTGGCGGATGGGCTTCCCGAAGGCTGGCCTTGCAGGCTTCGAGGGCGCGCATCATATGTTTTTCCACAGCACTTTGGGACAGGCCCATGGCCTTGGCGATTTCGGCGTACTTGCGCCCGTGGATCCGGTTGAGCAAAAAAATCTGCCGTGTGCGTTCCGGCAAACGGCGCAGCGCCGCTTCGACATGGCGCAGGTCGTTGCCGGCCTCCAGCGCGGCCTGGGGCTCGCAGCCAGAATGATCCTGCTGTTCCGGCAGCCAGCCTTCATTGCCGCGCACCCGCGCGCCTTCGCTGCGCAGGTGGTCGATGGCGATATTGCCGGCGCAGCGCAGCAGGTAGGTGCTGAGTTCCTCAACCTGCACCAGGGGCCGGCGCCAGAAACGCAGGAACAAGTCCTGCACCAGGTCCGCTGCCGTCGCACGGCAGCCTACGCGGCGGCTGACCAAGGCCTCCATCTGTGACCGTTGGGACAAAAACACCTGTAGGAAATGTGCGCGCCCGCCCGACGATTCAGCGCGGGGGTGATCCTGGGATTCGGGCGGCGTGGTGATCATCAAGGCGGCTCAGAGGGTCGCGAAGGCCGCAACGGGGCTGGCCAGCAAGCCGACGCCCGCCAGGATCAGGGCCAGCCTTGGCCGATAGGGCATCAACAACACCAGCAACAGCGCACTGAGCATCAGCACCGCACACCAGTCCACCAGCCCGCGACTCCAACCAGCCGCCTGCACTGCCGGCCAGATCGACACCAGCAACAGCAGCCAACCGCCCAGGCGCAAACCCAGGCGCCGGCGTGGCGAAGGTTTGCTGTGCAGCAACTCGCCGTGATGGCGATCCAGGGACAGGCACAGCGCGGTGAAGCCCGCATAGCACAACAACCAAGCCAACAACATCAGTTCACCTCGCCTTTGAGCGTCAACGGCCGGGCGCGCTCGGCCTTGGGCTGCGCAGCGCTGCGGTACTGCATCTTCCACGCGGCCCAGGCTAGGAACAGGCCACTGCCCAGGCATGTCAGGTCAAAGCCGGCCATCGCCCAATCGCCCTTGAGCAGCGACACGCCCAAGTGCTCGGAGGTGGTCAGCGCGTTGAGCAGCGGCACGCCGATAAACAGCAAGCCACCCACCGCCAATTGTTCGACCCAGGCCCGGCGGCCACGGCGCAGCATGGCGTGCAACAGGGTCAGGCCCCAGGCAATAAAGAAGCTCTGTACTTCCCAGTCCGAACGTTCGGTGAAGTGCGCAGGCAGCAAGCGATTGGCCCAGAAAAACACGGCGATGGCGATGACCAGCCCGGACATGCTGGCAATGTTCAGCACCTCCACCAGGCGCAGCTCAAACGGCATCACTCCGGTTTTTGCGTGCTTGAGCTGACGCTTGCCCAGCCAGATCACCAGGCCGGTGCCGATCATCGCCGTACCCGCCAGGCCACAGATAAAGTACAGCCAGCGCAGCACCGGGCCGGCAAAGTGGCCCATGTGCAAGCCGTAGAAACTGCCACCAATCGCCATCGGCAGCGACTGTTCGGCACTGACGCGCAGCACCTCACCGGTGGTGCCATTAAAGGACACGGTGCTGCCGAACTCATGCACCACCCGGTCAGAGCCGGCGCGGGAGACATTGACCGAGGCATTCACATCGCCTGGGTTGTTCACCGCCAAGCGCCCTACATGCCCACCGTCCCACTGCGCCCGAGCCTGCTCCACCAACGGCGCCAACGGCAGCAGTTTGCCCGGTTGGCCGAGAGCTGGCGCGTTGTTGGTGGCCGGGAACAGTTCATTGAAGAATGCACGGGTGTTGCCGTCATAAGAGGCAAGGATGCTGGCCGGCATGACCATCGTCATGAAAATCACCAGGCTGCTGTAGGTGATCATCAGGTGGAACGGCAGCACCAGCACACCGACCGCGTTGTGCCCGTCGAGCCAGGAGCGCTGGCCCTTGCGCGGGCGGAAGGTGAAGAAGTCCTTGAAGATTTTCTTGTGGGTGATGATCCCGGTGATCAGCGCGACAAACATCACCATCGCCGCGATGGTCGACAGCCAGCGGCCCCAGGGATGGGGCATCTGCAACTGGAAATGGAACCGATAGAAGAATTCGCCGCCCATGGTTTCACGGGCCTGGAGTTGCTCGCCGGAAACCGGATCGATGATTTTCTCGATGAAATTGCCCCGCCGGCCTGGGTCGATCTTGTCTTGCCACATCACCGACAAACCGGGGTCGCGACTATTGGGCAGGCCGATAAACCAACGCGCCGCCGTGGGCGCATGCTGCTCCAGATAGCTTTGTGCCACGGCCACGCTGCGGGCATCGTCCACCGCATGGGCCGGGACTTCCGGCTGCATCCAGTGGGTGATTTCGCCCTTGAAGTAAGACAGGGTGCCAGTGAGGAAAATCGCGAACAGCAACCAGCCGAAAATCAACCCGGCCCAGGTGTGCAACCAGGCCATTGCCTGACGGAAACCCTCTTTCATGGGCGCGCCATCCAATAGGCCAGGCCAGCCAGGGTGGCCAATATCGCGCTGGGCACCAGCACGCCAAACCAGGCACGGGCGGCTGTGCGGCAGGCAAAACACCAGATCACCGCCAACAGGTAGAACACAAAGGAACTGAGCATGCCGCTGACCACCGCATCGGCACGGGAAATGGGCAGCCATAAGGTCAGGCAGACGCTGGCCAGGGACGCCAGCATGTAGCCGCCGACGACAGCGGCCAACAGCCGCGAGGTCACAGCAAGACGATAAGAAAGAGGAAGTGAGGCTTTGCTTTTCATGCCGAAGGCGCCTGGTTCATCAGGGCCGCGAGTTTAATGATAAATATTCTCATAAGCAAAAGAGAACGGATGAAGTTAACAACGAAAATCAAATGTGGGAGCTGGCTTGCCTTAATGCCAGTCAGTTAAGCCATTTTGTAGGAGCGAGGGGGACGCCTAGTTCTTGCTCGCGAAGAACTTGAGAGCGCCGCGTTTACCTAGCAAACACGCGTTATCGTTGACGTCCTTCGCGAGCAAGCTCGCTCCTACAGGGTTCTGTAGCGGCTATAAAGCCCCCATCGGTCTCCTGCTGATTGCCGAATGCCACCTCGCCACCCTACAATGCGAACAATTCTCGTTACCTACAGCATGCAGATGCTGCCGGAGTGTTCGCGTTGCGGCCGTCCAATACCGTCGAAGTCCTGTATCACGACCATCACCTCTGGCTGACCGGCTGGTTGCGACGCAAGCTCGGCTGCCCGCAAAGCGCCGCCGACCTGACCCAGGACACGTTCATCCGTGTGCTGACGGCACGTGACACACCGGCGCTGATCGAACCGCGTGCCTTCCTGACGACCATCGCCAAACGCGTGCTGTTCAACCATTACCGTCGCCAGGACCTGGAGCGCGCCTACCTCGACGCCCTGGCGCAGATGCCCGAGCACGTTGCGCCTTCGGAAGAAGACCGGGCCATCATCCTGCAAACCCTGATGGAGCTGGACCAGTTGCTCGATGGTTTGCCAGTGCTGGTCAAGCGCGCCTTCCTGCTGGCCCAACTCGACGGCCTGACTTATCCACAGATCGCTGCCGAACTGGGGATTTCCATCGCCACGGTCAAACGTCATCTGCATAAAGCCGCCATGCGCTGCTACTTTGCCCTATGAGCCCCGCCGCGAACTTCTCGACCCAGGTCGCCGAACAGGCGGTGCAGTGGCTGATGCAAATGCAGCAAGGCCCGCTCAACCCGCGCCAGCAGGCCAATTGGCAACGTTGGCTGGACGCCCACAGCGAACATCAACGGGCATGGGAGCATATCCAGCGGGTCAACCAGCGCCTGCGCGGGATGCCATCGCCCTTGGCCCATGCAGCGTTGAACGCACCGAAATCCAGCAGCCGGCGCCAGGCACTGAAACTGCTGCTGATCCTCGGTGCCGGCTGCGCCGCGACTTGGGGCCTGCGCCAGCAACACCTGATCCCGCCACTGAGCGCCGACTACCGCAGCCCCCTCGGCCAGCGGCGCAAGGTGCAACTGGCCGACGGCAGCCAATTGCAACTCAATACCGCCAGTGCGGTGGACGTGCAGTTCGATGGCCCACAACGCCTGATCCGCCTGCTCGAAGGCGAGATATTGCTGCGCGCCAACACCCCGTTGCAGATCATCACCGGCCAGGGCATCGTCACCACCCAGGCAGCACAGGTGAATGTGCGCCAGTTCAACGATCACACCCAGGTCGCGGTGCTGGACGGCCAGGTGGAGATTGCACCCAGGTCCTACAGCGGCCTGCCCCTGACCCTGGAAAAATCCCGCCAGGCCAACCTTACCCGCAAAGGCTGGGACACGCCGCGCCTGACCGACGCCAACACCGGCGCCTGGGCCGATGGCATGCTGGTGGCGTCGCACATGCGCCTGGCCGATTTCCTCGAGGAACTGAGCCGTTATCGCCGCGGCCAATTGCAGTGTGATCCACAGGTGGCCAACCTGCTGATCTCCGGCAGCTACCCGCTGGACGACAGCGAACGCATTCTGGACCTGCTGCAAATCAGCCTGCCGGTCAAAGTCCGGCGTTTTACCCGTTACTGGGTCAGCGTCGAAGCCCGTGCGTGAATTATTTTCTGCAAGCGTGAGCCGTTTTCCCGATCTCGCGTGACAGACAAGGAAAGCCACCCGGATTCCCTTCTCTCAGGAATGTTCTTCATGCCCCAGCAACCGACTCGCCTGACGCCACTTGCCCGTACCCTGCGCCATTTGTTGCTGGGCGCCAGCCTCAGTTTCAGCGCCCTGCCCTACGTCATGGCGGCCGAGGCCAAGCCTTATCACATCGCCCCGTCATCCCTGGAGGCGGCGCTGAATCAATTTGGTCGTGAAGCCGGCGTGCTGATTTCCTTTGGCTCGCAAGTGACGGCCGGCGCGCAAAGCCAGGGCCTGACGGGCAACTACACCCCTGAAGAAGGCTTGAATGCACTGCTCAAGGGCACCGGCCTGCAAGCCCGCGCCGAGGGTCACAATGCCTACAGCCTGCAACCGCTGAACGCCCCGGCCACCCTGGAGCTAGGCACCTCCAATGTGGTCGGCGACTGGCTGGGCGATGCCGCGCAAACCAATGTTTTCGAACACCCCGGTGCCCGTGATGTGATCCGTCGCGAAGAGTTCGAGCGCCAGGGCGCCACCCAGGCCCGCGATGTGCTCAACCGCATTCCCGGGGTCAATGCTCCAGAAAACAACGGCACCGGCAGCCACGACATGGCGCTGAACTTCGGCATTCGCGGACTCAACCCGCGCCTGGCGTCACGTTCGACCGTGTTGATGGACGGGATCCCGGTGCCCTTCGCACCGTATGGCCAACCGCAACTGTCGTTCGCGCCGATCAGCATGGGCAACATGGATGCGGTGGACGTGGTGCGCGGCGGCGGCGCCGTGCGTTACGGGCCGCAGAACGTCGGCGGCGTGGTCAACTTCGTGACCCGGGCGATTCCCGATGCGCCGACCGTCAAGGGTGGCCTGCAGACCGAGACCAGCCCGTCCTCCAGCCATGATGGCTTCAAGACCACCGGCAACCTGCTGGCGGGCGGTACCGCCGACAACGGCCTGGGCGGCGCGATTCTGTATTCCGGCACCCGTGGCGGTGACTGGCGCGAACACAGCGATACACAAATCGACGACCTGATCCTCAAGGGCAACTACCAACTGGATGAGGCCAACAGTTTCAATGCCATGGCCCAGTACTACGAAGGTCAGGCCGATATGCCCGGCGGCTTGAGCACTGCGGCCTACAAGGCAGACCCGTATCAATCCACCCGCCCCTACGACAAGTTCTGGGGCCGCCGTACGATGTTCAACGTCGGCTATCGCTACCAGGAAGACCGCCGCGAATTCACCGTCAACAGTTTCTTCACCAAGACCTTGCGCAGCGGTTATCTGGACCAGGGCAGCTTCCTCTCGCTGTCCCCGCGCGAGTATTGGGTACGCGGCCTGGAAACACGCCTGGCGCAAGGCTTCGACCTCGGCCCGACCAGCCATGAAGTGGGCGTCGGCTACCGCTACATCAACGAAGCCGGGCACGAATTGCGCTACCGCACGCCGATCAGCGCCAACCAGCAATTGCCCAACACCGACAGCCGCAACGACCGCGATACCCGGGGCGGCACCGAAGCCAATGCGTTCTTTGTCGACGACCGGATTGATATCGGCAAGTGGACCGTGACCCCTGGCATCCGCTACGAAATGATCAAGTCGCAACAGACCAACAACCTGACCAACGTCAAATACAAGGGCGACTACAACACCGCCTTACCGGCGTTGAACGTGCTTTATCACCTGACCGACGACTGGAACCTGTACGCCAACACCGAAGGTTCCTTCGGCAGCGTGCAGTACAGCCAGATGCCCAACCGTGTGAGCAGCGGCGCGGTCAAGCCGGAAAAGGCCCGCACCTGGGAAGTCGGCACGCGCTACGACAACGGTGCGCTACGTGCGGAAATCGGCGCCTTCCTGATCAACTTCGACAACCAGTATGAAAGCAACCAGACCAACGACTCGGTGATCGCCCGGGGCGAAACCCGCCACCAAGGCATCGAGTCCAGCCTCAACTACGCCCTCGACGGTTTGAGCCCGGCGCTGGCCGGTTTTGATGTGTACGCCAGCTACGCCTACGTCGATGCAACCATCCGCGAAGACGGCCCGAACAAAGGCAACCGCGTGCCGTTCTCGTCCAAGCACAAAGGCACCCTGGGCGTGGGTTACACCGAAGGCCAATGGAAGTTGAACCTGGACAGCACCTACCAGAGCAGCCAGTTCGCCGACAACGCCAACACCCAGGCCGAAAGCGCTGATGGCAGCACCGGGCGTATCCCCGGCTACATGCTGTTCAGCAGCCGCGCCGCCTATGATTTCGGCCCGCAGTTGTCGGACTTGAATGTGGCGGTGGGGGTGAAGAACATCTTCAACACCCAGTACTACACCCGCTCGTTTGACGATAACAACAAGGGTAAATACGTGGGTGAGCCGCGTACGGTATATGTGCAAACCTCAGTCGCGTTCTGACGACCTGGCTACAGGCTTATGTAGGAGCGAGCTTGCTCGCGAAAAACCTGAGGGTAATGCGGGGAATCAGGTTCCCCGCGCTATCGTTAACGCCCTTCGCGAGCAAGCTCGCTCCTACAGTGAAGCGTCCATCAGACACAAAAAAAACGGGCCTGCATTTGCAGGCCCGTTTCTTTGGGGTTGAAAAACACTCAGCAATCAGCTGTTAAGCGCAGCCTGTTCGTTTTCCAGGAATTCCTCTTCAAGCCCGGCATCATCGACTTGGTTGTTTGGCGTGCTTTTCTCTGCACGCGGCTTGCCCTGCAGCCTGCCGAACAGATTACTCAGCGCGTGTTCCAGCTTGGTGGCCGCCCCGTCGATCGCCTGTTCCAGGGTGTCGGCTTTCTGAAGCACCGAAATCGGTTGATGACCCTTTGGCCGCGCTTCCAGGCGGCAACTCAAATCGTGGGGGCCCGGCTTGTCGCCGTTCTCATCGCGCAGGTAAACCTCGACGCGGGTCAGGTCTTCTTCATAACGTTCGAGCGTGCTCTCAATGGTAGTACGTACCCACTCCTCCAGTCGGATGCTGCTTTCAATATGGTTGTCGCTGTTGACTTGGATTTGCATAGTGTTTCCCTTATTTCAGCTAGCTCGCCAGAGGTCACAACTGCAACACCGATGCGGTGAAACCATGACCTCTTGATTACACAATTGAGCACCTGACGGAACAATTCAACCCCTTTGCAAAGATAAATCCTACATTACAAATTAAGTCTGACAACCGCCCAAAGCGCTGTTATCGTCGGGAGTTGGGTACATCCTCCTACCTCAATAAATCCTCACAATTGCCCCTCTCCCAAGGGGTGCAATCCGCGAAAGATCCCCGCCTCTTCCACCAGCCAGTCATGCACCGCACGCACGCCCGGATGATTCAGCGCGCCTGGTGCATAGAGCAGCACATAACGTTTGTGATTCGGCACCGCGAGGCCGAACGGCACGATCAGGGTGCCACGCTCCAATTCGTCATTGAGCAGGGTTCTTCGGGCAATCGCCACGCCCATGCCGGCAATGGCCGCTTCGATGGTCAGGTGATTACGGTTGAAGGTGTGGCCGCGCCGCACATCAGCGTCGTGATAGCCGATAGCGTTCAGGTAAAACTCCCACTCGGCGTACTCATAACTCCCACGCCAGGCGGTGATGTCGTGCAGCAACGGGAAATGGGCCAGGTCGGCCGGGCCATGCAGTGGTGGACGCCCGCGCAACAGGCTCGGCGCGCATACCGGGAATATCTGCTCATCGAGCAAGGCGGTGGATAACAAACCGGGATAACTGCCGTCGTTAAGGTCGATGGCCAGGTCGAAGTCGCCTTCGTGCAGGGCAATGCTGCTGTCTTCAGCCACCAGGCGCAGTTGGATATCCGGGAAGCGCTGCTGCAAACGCGGCAAGCGCGGCGTCAGCCATTTACCGAGGAAGGACGGAATGGAGCGCAGGCGCAAGGTGCCGCTGATCATCCCCGCATCCAGGCGCTGCAACTCGGCATCGATGCTGCCGTAGGCCTCGCTCACCGTGATCGCCAAGCGCTGCCCTTCGGCACTCAATTCCACGCCGCGCGCGCGTCGATGAAACAGGCGAAAGCCCAGACGCTCTTCCAATTGGCGAATCTGCTGGCTGACCGCCCCTGGCGTGATGTGCAGTTCTTCGGCGCAACGGGTGAACGACAAATGCCGCGCAGCGCAGGCAAAGACGTGCAGCCAGACATAGGTCTGGGCATGAAGCGGGCGAGCCATAGAGTTTAGTCCTGCTAAAGGGTGTCTTAGGATAATTCGTTGGTCAGTGCCGATCTAGAGGCTCAGTATCGCGCCAATTCCGCTTGTCCTACAAAACATGGCAGCGATTCCTACTCCATTGCTTGTAAGGCTTTAGCATGGCTATCAGCGTTTTTGATCTATTCAAGGTCGGCATCGGCCCGTCCAGTTCCCATACCGTGGGCCCCATGCGGGCAGCAGCCACCTTCGCCCAGACCCTGATAGACCAGCAATTGCTGGAGCAAACCCAGCGCGTTGAAGTGCGCCTGTACGGTTCTCTGTCCGCCACTGGCGTGGGCCATGCCACCGACCGGGCCTGCGTGATGGGGTTAATGGGCGAATGGCCAGACCGGGTGGATCCCACCTCCATTGCCCCACGCATCCAACAGTTACGCGAATCCGGCCGCTTGCTGCTTGCCGGTAAACAGGACATTGCCTTCAATTGGCAACACGATCTCCTGCTGCTGGATGAGAGCCTGCCTTACCACCCCAACGCCATGTCCCTGCATGCCTATGGAGAAAAGGGCCTGCTGAGCGAGCAAACCTACTACTCGGTGGGTGGCGGTTTCATCATCGAGGCAGCCGAGGCCGAGTCGGGCATTGCTCCCACAAGCGAA
This sequence comes from Pseudomonas sp. TAE6080, assembly GCF_018732265.1. Classification (NCBI taxonomy): domain Bacteria; kingdom Pseudomonadati; phylum Pseudomonadota; class Gammaproteobacteria; order Pseudomonadales; family Pseudomonadaceae; genus Pseudomonas; species Pseudomonas sp. TAE6080. The sequence continues at coordinate 104,440 of NZ_JAHIDY010000010.1, read as the reverse complement.
GTCGAACTTCCCTACGATTTTTCCAGCGCCGTTGAACTGCTGGCCCTGTGCAACAAACACGGCCTGCGGGTATCCGAATTGATGATGGCCAACGAGCGCGCCTGGCGCAGTGACGCAGACATCCGTAGCGGCTTGTTGCATATCTGGTCGGTGATGCGCGAATGCGTCGAGCAAGGCCTGCGCGACGAGGGCATCTTGCCCGGCGGCCTGGATGTGCCGCGTCGTGCCGCCAAGCTGCACCGCAGTTTGCTGGAAATCGGTAAACCGAATGTGATCACTTCAACCTTGTCGGCGATGGAATGGGTCAACCTGTTCGCCCTCGCCGTCAACGAAGAAAACGCCGCCGGTGGGCGCATGGTCACCGCCCCCACCAACGGCGCAGCCGGGATCATCCCGGCGGTGTTGCACTACTACATGAAATTCAACGCCGACGCGTCTGATGATGATGTGGTCAATTTCTTCCTGGCTGCGGCCGCCGTCGGCATCCTGTGCAAGAAAAACGCCTCGATCTCCGGTGCCGAAGTCGGCTGCCAGGGCGAGGTCGGCTCGGCCTGCGCCATGGCCGCGGCGGGCCTGGCGGATATTCTCGGCGCCACCCCGGAGCAACTGGAAAATGCCGCTGAAATCGGCCTGGAACACAACCTCGGCCTGACCTGCGACCCGGTCGGCGGCCTGGTCCAGGTGCCGTGCATCGAGCGCAATGCAATCGCCGCCGTAAAAGCCATCAACGCCACGCAAATGGCCCTGCGCGGTGACGGCAAGCACTTTATCTCCCTCGACCGGGTGATCCGCACCATGCGCGATACCGGCGCCGATATGCATGACAAATACAAAGAAACTTCACGGGGCGGCCTGGCCGTGAGCTGGGTGGAATGCTGAGGAGCATTCCCTGACCGCCCCAACGTGAGCCCGCGCAAAAATAATAACGAGGCAATAACGATGACCGATGTACGTACACCTGCTGCCGAAAATCCCGCTTCTGTCACACAAACCGTAACAACCGGCTGGAGCAAGCACGACACCACCTGGATGCTCGGCCTCTACGGCACCGCCATCGGCGCCGGCACCCTGTTCCTGCCGATCAACGCCGGGGTCGGTGGCTTCTGGCCGTTGATCATACTGGCGCTGCTGGCCTTCCCCATGACCTTCTTCGCCCACCGTGGGCTGACGCGTTTTGTGCTGTCGGGCAAATCCGGCGACATCACTGACGTGGTGGAAGAACATTTCGGCGTCGGTGCCGGCAAGCTGATCACCCTGCTCTACTTCTTCGCCATCTTCCCGATCCTGCTGGTGTACAGCGTCGCGCTGACCAACACCCTCGGCAGTTTCATGGAACACCAACTGCACATGACGCCGCCGCCACGGGCGATCCTGTCCCTGGTGCTGATCCTCGGCCTGATGGCCATCGTGCGTTGCGGCCAAGGCGTGATCGTCAAGGCCATGAGTGTGCTGGTCTACCCGTTTGTCGCCGCCTTGCTGTTGCTGGCACTGAGCCTGATCCCCAACTGGAACGGTGCGTTCTTCGCTTCGGCGAGCGAGGGTATGCCCCTGCCGGCATTCTTCAAGACCCTGTGGCTGGCGATTCCGGTGATGGTGTTTTCGTTTAACCATTCGCCGATCATCTCGGCCTTCGCGGTGGACCAGAAACGCGTGTACGGCGCCCAAGCCGAACGCAAGAGCAGCGGCATCCTGGCCATGGCCCACGGCATGATGGTGCTGACGGTGATGTTCTTCTGCTTCAGCTGCGTGCTGGCACTGTCGCCGGCAGATCTCGCCGCCGCCAAGGCACAGAACATCTCGATCCTGTCCTACCTGGCCAACCACTTCCAGACCCCGGTCATCGCCTATGCGGCGCCGTTGATCGCGCTGGTGGCCATCACCAAATCCTTCCTCGGCCACTACATCGGCGCCAGCGAAGGCTTCCAGGGCCTGATCGTCAAATCCCTGCGCGGACGCAACCGCACCTTGTCGGCGCGCTGGCTGGAGCGTTGCACCGCCGTCTTCATGATCCTCAGTTGCTGGGCCGTCGCCACCTTCAACCCAAGCATCCTGGGCATGATCGAAACCATGGGCGGGCCGATCATCGCGTGCTTGCTGTTCCTGATGCCGATGTACGCGATCCGTCGCGTGCCATCTTTGCGCCAGTATTCGGGCCAGGTATCCAACGTGTTTGTGGTGCTGGTGGGGTTGATTGCGCTGTCTGCGGTCATTTTCTCGCTGGTGCCCTGAAACAGATCACCCTGTAGGAGCGGGCTTGCCCGCGATGGCGGTATGTCAGCCACTGAATGGTTGGCTGATCCACCGCAATCGCGGGCAAGCCCGCTCCTACAGGGGTAACTCATCGTCTGAAAGATTCCTGTACGGCACGCCCCTTGCTGTACACCCACTGAAGGAAAACGGAGCTTGTGACCGGTGGTCAGGCAACACGAACCAATCCCGCTACCGGTCGTCAATCAGTGCATGTTCTTATCAGGCGGTAACGCACCATGGACAATCCTTTTCAGCTCATCACCGACACGTTCACCCCCCAATACCGGGTCAACCTGAGCATCCAGCGCCTGGACGGCAGCATCATGCTGACCCTCTCCGACGACAGCGGCGTGGTTGCCAAACGCATGATCAGCGCCGCACAACGCAACGACCCGCAACGTCTCAAACGCCTGGTGCAAAGCGTGCAATTCGGTATTGCCATTGAACAGGGACACAGCGCCATGGAGATTCTGGCGGTGATGACCGACGGCGAGAGCCACAAACTGTTGCAGCGCCCGCCCGGCAACCGACCGCCGATGACGGCCGGGCTCTGACTCAGGGCTCGGACTTTTCCTTGACCGACGGGTAGCGCGACGAGGCAAAACGCACCACCAGGATGGCGAACGCCAACAACAGAATCCCGCCACACAGGTAGATAATCCCCAGGTCCGGGGCGTTGTGGTGGGATACGTCGCCGATCAGCAAGCGGGTCAACGCGGTGATTGCCACGTAGAGCAGGAAGCGGATGGGCATGTGGTTGGTCTTGAAATAGATCCCCACCATGGCGCCCAGTTCCAGGTAGATAAACAGCAGCAGGATGTCATCCACGCTGATGCCACCTTTTTGCAACATGTCGATAAAGGTCATTATTGCCGCATAGGCGGTGATTGCACCGATACCAAAAAGCGCCAGGTAGTGAAACGCCTCCACCGCCAGATTGCCCAGGGAATCTGCGTTCGCGTGCAAGCTTTTGCGCACTTTGTCGGCCCACTTCATTTCTGTCATTGCTCACCACCACTGTTTAAAAATAGCCAACTTTTTGCCATTGCCTGCGCCAGGCTCCGCCCCGGGTGGATAATGCCCGTTTGGCATGACGATTTCTCTGCATGCAGAAAGAAGGCCAGAGATTGCAGAATGAGATGATGGTGGAATGACAGGAGACACGCATACAGAAAAACACATTAACTCTGAGCATCCGAGAGGCCGACTTATCAGGGATACCGTTGGCGTGCGTGCAAGACCGAAAGCACCCGGATGTAGTCCGTCACCTGATAGACAACCAGATAATTTGGATGAACCACCATCTCCCGCGTGCCGATAACACGTCCGGGTCGGTAAAGATGGGGCCTACGGGATAGAGCCAGTACAGAGGCCTCTATTGCCTGGTTTAGCTCAAGCGCTGCAATTGAATTGCGGTCGCTGATGTAATCAATAATTTGCCTGAGTTGCGCCCGCGCTGCGGGGGCCCACTCAATCAGCATCGCCTTTCTTGCGTTTGGATTCGATCAGTGCGCGCATCTCAGCCATCACCTCATCATGAGGAATACCTGGCCTTGGGTCATCAAGAGCGGCTTGCACCTTGGCGCGAAACCAACGGTCATAGCTGTCGGCCTGCTCTTCAGTATCTGCGGGGGTCGCAGAGGAAAAGGAAGTGTCCATAAAAGCCTCCATTGTCGATGAAGAAGGAGTCTAGTCGTTGGCGTTTTGGCTGTCGTGCTCCAAGCGATGAAGTGAGTAACAGAAAAAATCGAAGCCCCCCGCGACTACTTCCTGGATCGTTCCCGTAAGCGAGGGGACGATCCAGGTTATGGGATTACGCGGGTGCGACCTGCTCCAGCGCTCGGTCCACCAGCAAACCGCTCATCTCCACCAACTGGTGAACCGCCAGCAGCAAGCTGCGCTGTGAGCCATCAAGGTCGAATGCCAGTGTGCTTGCCATTTCACGGGCACTGTTCAAGGTTTCGCTGGCGTTGGCCAATAAGGTTTGCGTATCAGCCCGAGGCGTTACGCTGAAAAGCGTCGCGGACGGTTCCGGAGCAGGTTGAGGCGATTCAGGCCGCAGGTAGTGATCAATGGCCCGATTAGCTGCTGCTTGCAGCCGAGTGTCATTGCGTGAAATATCTGGGGGGTTGGGGGAGTGTTTTTTCATGGTGTAGTTCCTTAGAAAAGAAACCATCACCGCCTGCCGCCAAGCAGGTTGGGTGACGGATTGCACAAGGTTGGCGGACCGGTAAGGAAGCAACCCGGCACCCCGAAGGGTCCATGCGCAACCCGCCATGACATAAGAATGCAAATGCAAAAATGCCTGCAAGCTCATTGAGGGTTGTTGCGCTTTCCTTGCTGGGCCGCCAAGCCCACTCGCTGCCTACGCAGCGCCCGAGGAAGGTAAGCCACCGGACAAATCCAGCGCAACCCCGGCAAGTTGTCAGAAATTTCCGTTGTAGCAAAGCCCCATTTCCCGACTACATTAAAAAGCTGCTACCCAAACCCCATGGATTGGCTTATCCTTTTAGCTGTATATAGATACAGTAGTCGCAATAGACAACTATCGTGAAGGCATGTGAGGTGGTGAATGGCCGTCGAAGTGGTATACCGCAGCAGCCGAGATCTGGAGCGTTTGTTCATGGATAAAGCCGAAGCTGACCGTCATGACAAGATGCTTGAACTCGCTGAGTTGCTGGCAGAAGTGTTGCAAAAAGCCGTGCCGTCCCTGAGCGAGCAGCAGGTGGAGGAAGCCGGGATCTACATGGCGAAGAATCGCGATGTGTTTGCCAAGGCGTTCAAGAGCCAGCCGGATGCGTTGTCCGAATTGCTGAACCCGGCGGCGGAATAAAGCCCGAATTGAACAGGCCCTGAATCGTTGATTCAGGGCCTTTTTAATACCGCAGGAGTAGCCAAGCCACGATAAACCTTAAGTTCCCCCTTTGTTGGAACCGAGCCGTAGGGACTGCCACCCATAGGAGCGTCTTCGCGCAACCGGTGAAAACAGTCTTTGCGAGCGCTCTACAGCGGTCGCAAAAAAGGGGAACCTATGGAAAGCACTGCAATACCAGGCCATGGCGGGTGGCCATCATCTACAGGAAACCATGCGGCTCCCGGGCAAAGCACAACACAGAAGCACCTGGCCTATCCCATAGCCCAGCGAGGCTCATCAGGACCCTCTTTTGATAGCAGGCCTCAAGCAATCAATTATGCTATGGGCAATGACAACCGCAGGTCATTTGCCCTCCCAACTCCAGCCAGCTATGCCTACGACGACGGGACTCCATTGTCCTGGAAACAATCCGGAGCAACCGAGCCGGCGGGTAGTCGCATTAGGCGTCAGTCATTTTCCGCTCCTTCCATGGCATCAAGCGCAAGAAACGCCCCTGACTACGACAATGGCTCTGCTGAATCCGGCTCAGGCGTCAAACCGAAAGATATCTGGGGTGGTTTTTCTCAAGGGGAAAACGGGGACTGCCTTACGATTTCGGGAATCAAGGCGGCAATGATGCGTTTTGGCCAGAAACCAGCTGACGTATTCAAGGAAGTAAAAGAGGTAGGCGACGGTTATGACGTGACGATGCGAGATGGCGTAAAGGTGCATTTATCCAAGGATGAATTGGAGCAGGCGACGGCAAACTCCAAGATCAAAGGTGATGATCCCGAGATGATGAAAGATGCAAACTTTATGTATGCCGTGAGTGCCAAACGGGCACAGATGGAAAATAACGATGGCACGGCGGCACAAAGTTTTACTCAGGCGCTGGAAACGCTTAAAGATGGTGAAGATGGGGACGAAGGCCTCATGCGCCTGGGCCTGAAAGATCATATAAAACAGGGCTCCGTCAGTGACTTGCAAAATGGCGCGATCGGCATAGTGAACAGGGATGTTACTAACCCCGAAGGGGAAACCGGTGGGCATTCGATGGTAGTTGTGAATGGTATTGAAGAGTTGTGGGGCACGCGAAATGGGCTAGTTACCCATGGCGAAGTATTTCTCTTGACCTGACACCCACCTCGCGGCGCTCAAGCCTGTTTCAATAGGTGTCCACGGCACAGGTCCTCGCTTGAAGGGCCTTTTGACAGGCGTTCAAGAGTACAACAGGCGTTCGGCCAGTGCGTCCGCCACCCGTGCAGGCGAGCGTTTTTCGGCCTGGGCATGGCCGAAGATTTCGGTCAGGCGTGTGCCGATGTTCGACAGGTGCGCGGTGATGGTCGCCAGGTCTGCACCGCCGTGCTTGAGGGCAACGTAGATCAGGCCGCCGGAGTTGATCACGTAGTCCGGCGCGTAGAGGATGCCGCGCGCCTCCAACTGGTCGGCCACGGGCAGGTGGGTCAACTGGGCGCTGGCCGAGCCGGCCACGGCGGCGCAGCGCAATTGGGCGACGCTCTGGCGATTGAGGACGCCGCCCAGCCCGCAGGGCGCGAGGATGTCGCACGGGGTGCTGAGCAAGGCGTCGTTGGCAATCGGGTGGGCGCCCAGTTGCTCCATGGCCAGTTGCACTTTGCCAGGGTCGATGTCGCTGACCAGCAATTCGGCACCAGCGGCGTGCAGTTGTTCGGCCAAGGCGTAGCCGACGTTGCCCAGGCCCTGGATTGCCACGCGCAGGCCTTCCAGGTTATCGCTGCCCAGGCGGGCCATGGCGGCGGTGCGGATACCGGCGAATACGCCCATGGCCGCATGCGGTGACGGGTCGCCGGAGGCAGTGGTACTGGTGACGAAACGGGTGTGCTGGGCGATGCAGTCCATGTCGGCCACGGAGGTGCCACTGTCGATGGCAGTGATATAGCGGCCATCGAGTTGCTCGATACACCGGCCAAAGGCTTCGAACAGTGCGGCACGGCTTTGCACATGGGCCGGGCGGACAATCACCGCGTTGCCACCGCCCACCGGCAGGCCCGCCAGCGCGGCCTTGTAGCTCATGCCTTGGGCCAGGCGCGCGGCATCGGCCACGGCGCTTTCGTCGTCGGGGTAGGCCAGGTAGCGACAACCGCCCAGGGCCGGCCCCAGGCGACTGCTATGGATGGCAATGACCGCCTTCAACCCGGTCACCGGGTCAACGCTCAGGTGCAGGGATTCAAGGCGGGTGCTGTGCATGAGAGCAAACATCGTCGTCGAGCTCCCGAATCACTTCTGGTTGTCGCCAAGTATAGGCCGATGGCAAAAGGTTGCTGGAATGCGCGGGAATAAGCAGACGGTAATTACAGGTTTTGCGACATAACCCGGTAGGTGGTTTCTCAAGAAGCTGGACGAAAGTTCTCGGCAAGGCTAAAACGGGACATCCGTCGGAGAACGTCATGAATCCCCGCCAAGCCTTTTTCGAATGTTTGTACCGCTCGCCTCCGGCGCTGTTTGAAGCTGCGTTATGGATCGCTGCCGAGCACGACCCGGCCGTGGTCCCACAAACGATCCTGGCTGACTTCAGCCTGCTGCAACAGCAGGTCAGCCTCGGCATGCCGCTGTTGCCCGCCGATGAACTGGGCCAGCCATTGCTGCGGATGATGAATGAACTGGGGTTCGCCCAGGATGACTTTACCCCCTTGCGCCCCGCCGCCGCGCTGCTGGACAAGGTCTTGCAGCGCCAGCGCGGGCAACCCCTGGCCCTGGGCCTGATTGCCCTGGAGTTGGCGCGGCGCCTGGGGATCCCCATGGTCGGGGTGAACTTTCCGGGGCATTTTCTGCTACGGGTGATCGGTGCCGATCATTTGCTTGACCCCTGTGGCGGGCGGCGGCTGTACCCCAATGACTGCCGCGAACTGCTGCAACGCCAGTACGGTCCCAACCTCAAGTTGCAAGCCAGTCACCTGCATAGCGCCGAACCACGACTGATCCTGCAACGACTGTCGCGCAACCTGCGGCAGTTGCACCTTACCCATGACAATCACCTGGCGGCGCTGATTGACGCTGAACGGGTGGTGGAGCTGGGTAATGCCAATGCTGCCGACTATCTGGCACGGGCCAGCCTGTATAAACATCTGGACTGCCCGAATGCCGAGCGTTTTGACCTTGAGCATGCGCTGTTGCTCAGCGAGGACCCGGTGCAGCGGCTGAGACTGACGGAACGCCTGGGCCACCTGCCACCTGGCGCGGTGGTGCATTGAATGGGGTCGAGCGTTAAACCGCGTCGCCCCCATCGCAGCCTCGCCGTGGCTCGACAGCTCCCACAGGTAGGCAGGGTGCTCCTCAGGTTTTGAGAATATCGCCACGCAGCGAATCTTTTGGCGTCGTGGCCCCGGGCGAACGCACCTGAATGATCAGCAACGCCGCAATCACTGCCGGAATCGCACAGAAGAAGAAAATCTGCTGCACCGGCACCTGCATCGCCAGCAGCATGCTGCCAAACAGCGGCCCCAGGATCGAACCAAAGCGCCCCACGCCCAGGGCCCAGCCGGTGCCGGTAGCCCGCACATGGGCCGGGTAGAAGTTGCTGGCAAACGCATTGAGGGTCAACTGGCCGCCAATGATGCAAAAGCCTGCGGCAAACACAAACGCCACCAGGTAGCGCGGGTTGTCATGGTTGAGCCCCAGCAGGATCGTGCACACCGCGGCGCCGGCCAACACCCCCGAGAGCAGGCGCACTTTGCTTTTCAGGCGGTCGGCAAACCAGGCCATGCCAATCGCGCCCAGGGTGCCCGCGAACAGGAACATCGAGGTCACCAGGTTGGCTTTGTTCAACGTCATGCCACTTTCCAGCAGCAGCGACGGTAACCAGCTGATCATGAAGTACAGCAGGATCAGGCTGACAAAAAAGGTCGACCAGATCAGCAGCGTTGGCCGTGCATAACCGTTGCGAAACAACTCCACCACCGTCAGTTTGCTGCCCTGCTCCTGGCGATTCTGTTCCTCGCTCGCCGCTGGTGCCTGCCAGCCTGGCAGCATGCGCGCCGTGACTTTTTGCAGGCGTGTATAAGGCGGTGCATCGCGTAACAGACGTGGCAGGGATTCAGGCAGCAGCCATGCCAGAAACGGAAACAGCAGCAATGGCGTTACGCCCCCCGCCAGGAATACGGCCTGCCAGCCGAAGCTGTCGATAAAACCCGCCGCGACAAAACCACCCGCCGCACCGCCGAAAGAGAAACCACACGCCGCCAACGTCACCATCAAGGTGCGCATGCGTGGTGGCGAATACTCCGACATCAGGGCCATGGCGCTGGGCATCGCCCCGCCCATGCCTATGCCGCAGATGAACCGCGCGACCATCAGCGTTTCGAGGGAATTGGCGAACACCATCAACACCGTGAGGCAGGCGTAGATCAGCACGCAAGCGAGCAGGATGCGGCGCACACCGAAGCGGTCGGCCAGGGGTGTCACGGCCAGGGAACCCAGGGTCAACCCCAGCAGGTTGGCGCTGAACACCGGGCCAAAGGCGGCTTTTTCCAGGCCCCAGTCCTGGGCCAGCGCCGGGACCACGTAGCCCAGCACCTGGGCGTCGTAGCCATCGGTGACCAGCAACAACGCCAACAACAGGAGAATCAACCACTGGTAGCGCGACACCGGACGGGCGTCGAGTGCCGCGCGAAAGCTGGCAATCTGATTGTGCATCGCAAGGTACCTGTATTGTTTTTATGGGGTATCACTTGTAGGAGCTGGCTTGCCTGCGATGGCGGTGTATCAGTCATAGGAATATTGACTGACACACCGCCATCGCAGGCAAGCCAGCTCCTACATTGATCTAGGGGGTGTCAGGTTGGTTGGCGGGGTGGGCCTGGATGAATGCAGGGTGTTTGGCCGCCAATGCGGCGACCCGCAGGATTCGTGGGTAGCCATCCAGTGCCACCTTGAAGCGCTCTGCCGCATACAACTGCGGAATCAGGAATGTATCCGCCATCCCCGGCTGCTCGCCGAAGCAGTAACCCTGGTCGCCGATCAATTGCTCCACCGCGCCCAGGCCCTGACTGATCCAGTGCCCGATCCACTCCAGCAACTGCGCCTCGTCATGCCCCCACTGGCGCAGCAGGTTCTGGGTACTGGAGTTGTGCAGCGGGTGAATGTCACAGCCGATGATCGACGCCACCGCGCGCTCGTGGGCGCGCATCGCCAAGTCCTTGGCGAGCAGCGGTACCTGTGGATAACGTTCGTCCAGGTACTCGATGATCGCCGGCGACTGGATCAACAGTTCGCCCTCGTCGGTACGCAAGGCCGGCACCCGGCCCTGCGGGTTGATCGCCAGGTACTCGGGCTGGCGGTTGGCGCCACCCTTGGGCACCAGCAGGTTGACCGGCAGCGCGGTGAAGCCCAGACCCTTGAGCGCCAGGGCGATGCGCACCCGGTAGGACGCCGTGGAACGGTAGTAGGTATAGAGTTCCATGCCCCTGCCCTCTTAGCGCGCCGCGACCACGGTGCCACGGCATTCGCCGAAGCCGATGGAGGCAAATCCATCACGCTGGCAGCGGGCACGCAGGATGATTTCGTCGCCGTCTTCAAGAAACTTGCGCACCTCACCGGAGGCCAGTTCGATTGGTTTTTTCCCGCCTTCGGTGATTTCCAGCAGGCTGCCGAACTGGCCTGCCGCTGGGCCCGACAAGGTGCCCGAACCAAACAGGTCGCCGGCCTGCAACTGGCAGCCGTTGACGCTGTGGTGCGCCACCATTTGCGCCACGGTCCAGTACATGTGCTGGGTGTTGCTCAGGGTCAGGCGATGGGCTGGCAGGTTCTGCTCGCGCATCGCGGCGGTGGTCAGCAGCACTTCCAGTTCGATGTCAAAACCGCCGCCGGCTTGATCGCGCTTGTCCAGCAGGTACGGCAGCGGTTGTGGGTCGCCGGCCGGGCGGGCGGGCTGGGCCTTGCGGAACGGCTCCAGGGCTTCGGCGGTGACCACCCACGGCGAAATGCTGGTGATAAAGCTTTTTGACAGGAACGGCCCCAGCGGCTGGTATTCCCAGGCCTGGATGTCCCGGGCCGACCAGTCGTTGAGCAGGCAGAAACCGGCGATGTGATCGGCCGCATCACCAATGGCAATCGAGTCGCCCATGGCATTGCCCTGGCCAATCCAGATCCCCAGTTCCAGCTCATAGTCCAGCCGCGCGCAAGGGCCGAAAGTCGGTTCGGTCTGGCCGGCTGGCAGGGTTTGCCCCTTGGGCCGGCGTACGTCGGTGCCGGACGGGCGAATCGTCGAAGCCCGGCCGTGATAACCGATCGGCACGTACTTGTAGTTGGGCAGCAACGGGTTGTCGGGGCGGAACAGTTTGCCGACGTTTTGCGCGTGCTCGATGCCGACATAGAAGTCGGTGTAATCATTGATTTTCGCTGGCAGGTGCATCTGGCAATCGGCAGCCAGTGGCAGCACCTGGGCGCCCAGGCCTTGCAGTTGCGCTTGCTGGCGGCTGCCCTCGGCGAGCAGTTCCAGCAGGCGGGCCCGCAGGGCAACCCGTGGGGCACGGCCCAGTTCGAAGAAGGCGTTCAATTGACCGTCCGCCATGGCGTCGACGGCGCGGCGGGCATCCCCGTCAAACAGCTCACGGGCCGCTTGCAGATCAAAAATATGCTCGCCAATCGCCACGCCACTGCGCGGTGCCGAACCGTTGAGGCTGAAGATGCCCAGGGGCAGGTTCTGCAGGGGGAAATCCGTGTGACCGTTGGCCGAGGCCACCCAACTACGGGTGAGAGTGGACTGAGTCATGGTTTATCTCCGATTCGGGTTGAAGGTTGCCGGCAACGTGGCCCAGCAAGCGTCGTAAGTGTTTTGCAGTTGCGGGCAGTCCAGGGCAAAGCGGGTCGGGCGCAGCACCTGGCTGGTCTCGAACATGAAGGCCATGGTGTTATCGATCTTGTGCGGCGCCAGGTCCGCGGCGATGGCCTTGGTACAGGTCTCGCCATCCGGGCCGTGGGCGCTCATGCAACTGTGCAGCGACGCGCCACCCGGCAGGAAGCCTTCGGCCTTGGCATCGTAGGCGCCCTGGATCAGGCCCATGTATTCGTTCATCAGGTTGCGGTGGAACCACGGTGGACGGAAGGTGTTCTCGGCCACCATCCAGCGCGGCGGGAAGATCACGAAGTCGAGGTTGGCCAGGCCATGGACGCTGGTGGGCGAGGTCAATACGGTAAAGATCGACGGGTCCGGGTGATCGAAACTCACCGTACCGATGGTGTTGAAGCGGCGCAGGTCGTATTTGTACGGCACGTTGTTGCCGTGCCAGGCCACCACGTTCAGCGGCGAATGGTCCAGGGTGCAGCCCCACAGCTCGCCGAGGAATTTCTGCACCAGGGGTGTGGGTTGCGAGAGGTCTTCGTAGTGGGCAACCGGGGTCAGGAAGTCCCGCGGGTTGGCCAGGCCATTGCTGCCGATCGGCCCCAGGTCGGGCAGGCGCAGCGGTGCGCCGTGGTTTTCGGCAACGTAGCCGCGCGCCTGGGCATCCAGCAGCTCGATGCGGAACTTCAGGCCCCGCGGCAGCACGACGATTTCCAGCGGCTCGACCTCCAGCACGCCCAACTCGGTGGCAATGCGCAGGCGACCTTGCTCGGGAACAATCAACAGTTCGCCATCGGCATTAAAGAACACTCGCTCCATGGAGCGGTTAGCGCAGTAGTGATAGATGCTGATGCCGGAAGGTTTTTCAGCACCGGCGTTGGCCACCATGCCCACCAGCCCATCGATAAAGTCGGTAGGTTCTGCGGGAATATCCAGCGGGTTCCAACGCAGGCGGTTGGGCGTCACCTCACCCAGCGGGCCACCGGCCAACTGCCGCTTCTGCTTGATAAACGCCGGGTGATTGGCCGACGGCTGGATGCGGTACATCCAGGTGCGCCGGGCTTCGCTGCGCGCCATAGTGAAGGCAGTGCCGGAGAACAGTTCGGTGTACAGCCCGTAGGGCGCTTTTTGCGGGGAGTTCTGGCCGACAGGCAGGGCGCCAGGCAAGGCTTCGCTGGCGAATTCATTGCCAAAGCCCGATTGGTATTCGAGGGTCATGGATCGTCCTCAGTAGGGAAGTTGTTTTTATCGTAATCCAGTTACGCATAACGTAATTTGCTCCGTATCCACCGTCAAGCTATAAAGACCGCCATTCGTCTTTCGGACACACGCACTCCATGGAAAAGCCGCCCGCCCCCCGCGACACAAGCAAACAGAAAGTCCGTTCGGCCGAGGTCGGAACCGATATCCTCAAGGCCCTGGCTGAACTGTCGCCGGCCACGTCCCTGTCGCGCCTGGCCGAACATGTGCAGATGCCAGCCAGCAAGGTCCACCGCTACTTGCAGGCCCTGATTGCCTCGGGGTTTGCCGAACAGAACACTGCCACCAACCATTACGGCCTGGGCCGCGAGGCCTTGCGCGTGGGGCTCGCGGCGCTGGGCAGCATGGACGTGTTGAAAGTCGCCACCCTGCCCCTGGCGCAGTTGCGCGATGAGTTGAATGAAACCTGCTTTCTCGCGGTGTGGGGCAACCATGGCGCGACCGTGGTGCATATCGAACCGGCGGTGCGCGCGGTCACGGTGGTGACGCAACTGGGGTCGGTGCTGCCGCTACTCAGCTCATCCACGGGGCTGGTGTTCAGTGCTTTCTTGCCCGAGCGGGAAACCGTCGACCTGCGCAAACTGGAAATCCAGGCCGGCACCGCCCATGCACTGGCGGACAATCAGGCGCATGCGCAAACGTGCGAGCAGATTCGCCAGCGCGGCCTGCACTTTGTCCATGGCTTGCTGATGCCTGGGGTCGATGCGCTATCGGCGCCGGTATTTAATGCGATGGGGCACGTGGTGGCGGTGATGACCGTGGTGGGGCCGACGTCGTTATTCCATGCCGATGAAGATGGGCCGGCAGCCAGGCAATTGCTTGCCGCGAGCCAGGCGGTGAGTTGGCGCATGGGCTATCAGCCCTGACAGAAACGCGGGCCAATGTGGGAGCGGGCTTGCTCGCGAAGGCGGTGGATCAGTCAAGGCATGCGCTGAATGACACACCGCCTTCGCGAGCAAGCCCGCTCCCACATTTTGATCTGCGTTGCCTGGAATAATCAGGCCATCAGGCCCAGTGTCTTGGCCTTGGCCACTGCCTGGGTACGGCGCTCCACCCCCAACTTGCTGTGGATCCGCCGTGCATGGGTCTTCACGGTGTGCAGCGAGATAAACAACAGATCGGCAATTTCCAGGTTGGAATTGCCCAGCGCAATCAGTTGCAACACCTCCAACTCCCGTTGGCTCAGCGGGTTTTCTCCAGGTGCCGCCACCGTCTCCTGAGGTTCAAGCCCCAGCTCACTGAGCAGCCCAGGTTGGCGCAGGCGCAGTTCACGCACCGCCTGCTGCACCTGGCAGCGCGCCGCCAGGGCCAGGCCGCTTTGCAGCGAGCGCACCGCCAAGGCCCGCTCCCCCAGTTGCCAGGCCACCTCGCCCAACACCAACTGCAACTCCACTTCCAGGCACTGCATGCCACGTTCGCGAGCGGTGTCCAGCAAGGCCGTAAGCCGAAGGATCGGTTGATCAGCCTGGCGCAGCTTCACCTGAGCCAGCACCAATAGGTATTCCAGCCTGGGGATCAGCTCCAGGGTCGCCGGCGGCGCCTGTTTCGCCTGGGGGCCATGGAAGTGGCGCAGCACTCGGCTGACGGCTTCCAGGGTCAGTTCGGCGCGCCCCTGCTGCAACCAGAAATGCCCGCTGAGCAACAGCAACACGGCCCGGTAGACCGTGTCGGGAACATGCCGGCGCTGCATCAGGCGCTCGGCGTCGCGCAACTGGATAAATGCCTGGGCATAGTCGCCGCGGTTGGCCGCCAGCATCGACAACCCGAGAAACCCATAGAGCACGCGCTTGTCCTGGCTGTGCAGGCACATGCCCAGGCCGGCTTCGAGGCACTCGATGGCCAGGGCGTCGTGCCCCTGGCGCAATGCCAGGTGTCCACGCCGCAGGGCGATCCGGCCCATCAGCGGCCCGGCCTTGAGACGCTGCTGGAGCAGCATCGCCTGCACGCCTTCCAGCAGGCTCTGGGCCCGATACGGGGCGCCCCGCTGCTCCAGCAATTGCGCATGATCAAGTTCCAGCACCGCCTCCAGCAGCAGTGAACCATGGGCCCGCGCCAGGCACAGCGCCTCGCGGTTCAGGGCCTGTGCCACGTCCAGTTCGCCGCGCAACAACGCTTGCTGGGTCAACCCGGACAGACACATCAGGCGCGATGTCCAGGCGCTGTCCGGCAGATCATTCAAGGCATCGAGAAAGTGCGCCCGCGCCCGCGCCGCTTCGCCTCCCAGGTGCAACAGCCAACCCCACTGCGCCTGCCAGCGCGCCAGCAAATGCCGTTGCAAGGCGGCCGTGGGTTGCGGGGTGAAACGCGCCAGTTGATCAATGCATTGCGCAGCCTGGTCGAAACGCCCGGCAAACAGCAAGGCAGCCGTGACCAGCCCCACCAGTTGCGCCGAGCCGAGCATCAACTCATCGCCGTGTTGCTCATGCAGGCGTAACAGCAGCACCGCATTCTGCTGGCGGAACAGGTCTTCGAAACTGAAGTGCTCCAACAGGCTGACCGCCACTTCGTATTCCTCAGCCAACAGCGCCTGCTCAAACGCCGCCTGCCAATCCTGCGCGGCGGTGAACCATTGGCAGGCGCGCCGGTGCCAGGAGCGCCGGGCCGGCCAGGGTTCGTCGCGCAGCAGTTGGGCCAGGGGGGTGAAGACTTGCAGCCAGTCCGGCGAATCTTCCCAGGGCTCGATAAACGCACCCAGGGCCTGAAGATCACGCAGGTAGTCGGCTCCATCGCCAAACCCGAACAAGTGCTCGCACAATCCCGGGTTGAAACGCGGCAGGTGCGCCAGGACACGCCAAACTTCCTCCAGCTCGCTGGGCAACGTGCTGAACAGTTCGTGTTGCAGGTAGTCGAGCAAGGTCTGCGAACGACCATGCCAGGCGCCGCTGTCGGGATGGCTGTCGCCTTCAAGCAGGGCGATACGCACGCCGGCACACCAACCGGCGCTGAATTGCAGGACCTTGTCGGCGGTCTGCCCGGCACCGGCGTGATGCTCGATCAATTGCAGGACCTCTTGCTGATCGAACGCCAATTCCGTAGTACCGCACTCCCACAGTTCATCATCGAGCAACAGCCGCGGCCAATTGCAGGCAGGTCGGCGCCGCGCGCCCAGCCACCAGATCAAGGCCGGGCTGCTGGCCGCCAACACGCGATCGAGCAAGGCATCCAAGGCCGGCGCCGCCACCCGGCAATAGTCATCGAGAAACAGCCAGGCCGGCGCTTGCCAGCGGCTCAGGTCCAGCAACAGGCTGGCTTCGTCGACAAACGCCAGCCCTAGGCTTTGTGCCAGGCGCTGGCAAAAATCCAGCGGCTCCAGGGCGGCGCCATTGAGTGGCAACCAATACACCTGGCAGTTTGCCGGGGCCTGCAGGGCGCATTCGGCCAACAAGGCGCTCTTGCCACTGCCGGCCGGCGCGCACAGCAATTTCACCCGCGCCTCGGCATGGAGCAACGGCTCGGCCAGGCGTGGGCGCAGCAAATGGTGGCAAGACAAACGCGGCATGAATCCAGGGCGATCCAGGCGACGGGTCATGGCGGTCATTCCAGCGTCCCTTTTTTATTGTTATGCGGCGTGCGGTCTACCGTAGTCCTGTCAATGGGCGTTGTTGAAGAAGTATTCAGCGGGCTGATTGCCGGACATAAAAAAGCCGGGTTTCAAATGAAACCCGGCACAAAATCTGAATACTGAAACATGGCCAAGTGTGGGAGCAGGCCCGCTCCCACATTTTGATCGCGTTGCAATCGGATAGATCAGCGCACGCCCGAGGCCCGCAGGGCTGCCGGGGTGTAGTCCGCTGCCTTGGCTTTGAAGCCAACCACGAAGCTGCTCTTCTCCTCGTTCTTCATGCCCAGGGCGATGTAGCGCCCGGCGATGATGTCGTACAGGGTCTCGACGGTGTAGGCGGGGATCTGGTTGTTGTAGTAGAACTGCGCATGCCCTTCGGCCACGCGCCACAGTTGGCCACGACCGTCATAGTGGTCGGCCAGCGCCACCTGCCAGCTGTCTTCGTCGATGTACATGTGGCGCTTGGCGTAGATGTGCCGTTCGTTTGGCTTGACCGTGCCGATCACTTCCCACACCCGGTGCAACTCGTAGCGGGTCAGGTCCTGGTTGATGTGGCCGGCCTTGATGATGTCGTCGTACTTGAGCGACGGCGAGTCGAGCTTGTAGGCGTTGTAGGGAATGTACATTTCCTTCTTGCCCACCAGCTTCCAGTCGTAGCGGTCTGGCGCGCCGGAGAACATGTCGAAGTTATCCGAGGTACGCAGGCCGTCGGACGCGGTGCCCGGCCCATCGTAGGCCACTTGCGGCGCACGCCGTACGCGGCGCTGCCCGGCGTTGTAGATCCAGGCCAGGCGCGGTTCCTTCACCTGGTCGAGGGTTTCGTGCACCAGCAGTACGTTACCCGCCAGGCGCGCGGGGGCGGTGACCGACTGCTTGAAGAAGGTCAGCACGTTGGCACCCTTGGCCGGGTCCATGTCCGGGATCAATTGCGGCACCGCCAACTCTTCCTCGAAGCGGATCGGCGTGTAGCTGCCGTTGGTCTGCGGGGTGGCCTGGGTGATGATGCGCCGCAGGTTGCCACCGTGGTAACGGGTGATGTGGTTCCACAACACCTCGACGCCAGTCTTCGGGATCGGGAAGGCGTAGTAACGGTTGCCGGTGAAGTTCTCCAGGCCGTTGCCGTCGTTGATCGACTTGACGTTGAGTGCGCTGCGCTTGATCGATTCGTAGATATCCTCGGGCAGGTTGACCGTACGGTGAGTGGTGTAGACCGGGATCTTGTAGGTCTCAGGGTAACGCTTGAACATCGCCACCTGCCCATCCGACAGCTTGTCCTTGTACTTGTCGACGGTGGCGGCAGTGATCACGAACAGCGGTTTTTCATTGGCAAACGGGTCGGCCAAAAAGCCCTTGCTGTCCACCGCCCCGGCGTTTTTCGGGATGCCACCGGTCCAGGCCGGAATCGAACCATCGGCATTACCGGCCTTCTGCGCGCCCATCGGGGTCAAGGTGCTCCCCAGCTTGGCAGCTTCTTCCGGTGACACGGCGGCCATCACGTTGGCGGCCAACAGGCTGAGGGCCAGCACACCGCACTGCAAAATCATCTTACGCATGGTTGTTGTCCTTGTTCTTTTTAAGCCGAATCAGAAGTTCACGCCGAAGCTGAGGGCGAGGAAGTCGCGGTCGGTCAGGGTGTTGTAGTCACCGCCAAAAAAGTCGGTGTAGCTCAGGCTCGCGGTGTAGGTGTTGCGGTAGTCCGCATCGACCCCGACGCTGAGCGCCTTGGCCCCTTCGTTGAACAGGCCGTTGGGGCCGTAGCCCTTGACGTCATGGGACCAGGACAGGTTGGGCTTGAAGTTGATCCCGGCGATCACGTTGTTGTAGTCCAGGATCGCCCTGGCGCGATAACCCCAGGACGTCGCCGTGACGAAGCCATCGGTATCACCACCAAAGCCGTATTGGCCGTAGACCGAATCGCGGCCGTAGCGCAGTTTGGTTTTGTTCTCCAGCCCGCCGACCCGCACGATGGCCGCCTCGCCCACCACGGTCAGGCGTTCGGCGCCCAGTACCTGGTCGAAGAATTGGGTCATGGTGGTCTGGAACTGGGTGATTTCCTTGCGCCGGTAGCCCGTATTGTCGGCACCGAATGAGCTTTTGATCGGCGAGGCGGCGTTGCCGGCAATCGGGTTGACCAAGGCCAGGGTCAGGTCCGTGGTGTTGAGTTGCACGGGGGCGTTGGGGCGGTAGCTGATTTCCCCGGTCCAGGCCGTGCCGGTGGGCAGGGTCGTGGAGAAGCTGGCGCCGTACAGGCGAATGTCTTCCGGGTAATCCAGGTAGTACTGGCCGCGTCCGAGCATCACGCTCTGCGCCAGGCCGGCGCCGCTGCCGGGGGCAATGCCGTTGGCCGCGTTGATAATATTGCCGATGGTCGCAAGGTTAGTGTTGGCCGTGAGGGTGCCCACGGTCGGCGTGCGGCTGTGGTAGTTCATGAAGTACAGGCCGTACTCGGTGTCATCGCCAAGCCAGCGCAAGGCCATGCCGAACTGCCCGGAATCCCGCGCGTCACGGTCGGCGGCGCGGCGCACGATCACCCCTTCATTGGTCACGCCAAAACCCTGGCCGAACGCGGCGGCCACCGGTTGCAGCGGACGGATCGCCGGGCTGCCAACGGTGTAGTTGTCGGTGCAACCATCGGCCGCCACGTCACCCCCAAAGAAGGTGCCGCAGTTGTCCAGCACCGTCTGGTCCCATTCCAACTGGTAGAAACCTTCCACGGTCAGTTGGTTGGTCAGGCCCTGGGACGCGAACAGCATGTTGACTGGAATCAGGCCCTCCTTGATCTCGGCGCCCGGCCGGCGGAAGGCCGAGACGTCGATGGGGTTGATGCTGTTGATGGAGTTGCCGATGAAGGTACTTTCGCCCCAACTGACCACCTGTTTACCGGCGCGCACGGTGCCCGGCAGGTCCCCCAGGGAATAGTTGTGATAGACGAAGGCATCGAGGATCTGCGCACCGCTGGATTTGGAGCCTTCCTTGCGGTTGTGGTCACTGATGGGCTTGAACTCGCGGTCTTCGTCCTTGAGCTCGAAGTCGTACCAGTATTTGCCCCGCACAAATACACCGGTGTCGCCGTACTTGAGCTCCAGGTCGTGCAGGCCCTTGAAGATTTTCGAGAACGTCTCGCCCTTCTTGAAGTTCTGGCGCCCATCATCCCCAGTGGAAGCCTGGCCACTGCCGCCATTGACCGTGCCCACCAGCTTGCGGTCGGCATCGCGCATGCCCCAGCTGGCACCGACCGACAGCGACGAGTCGAATTGCCCTTCGATCTCGCCGATGTTGAATGAAACAGCCTGCGCCTGGACGCAGCAACCCAAAGCAACCGCAGCGGCCAGCGCCTGTGGCCTGAAGATGGCGCGCATTGTTGTTTTTGTCATGCGTCTTCCTAGGGTGGTGTGACAGAAGGCCCCACCCTACTGCCCGCCATCAGGAGCGATAAGCGCACCAAGGAGGTATTCGTTTTGTCGCTCGAAAGGATTAACACAGGCTCTAGCGTGGGTATTGGCGGGCCTATCGACGCAGTGGATGAAGCGCTATCAAGAGAATGGATAACCCCCTCCCTCTCCCGCCCCCTGTAGGAGCGAGCTTGCTCGCGAAGAACTTGAGGACGCCGCGTTAAACCAGACAAAACGCGTCATCGTTAACGTTTTTCGCGAGCAAGCTCGCTCCTACAGGGGGCTGGCACTGTTGTTGTTTTGGTAACAGTCCTTGTCCTGAATCAGTATTTTTCATTCCGTTACAAGGGACTATTCTTACCGAACTTTCAGAACAAACCATGTGTTTCCTGGAAGCCAGTCTTCAACAGATTGAAGCGTATTTTCAGTCTGTTACCCGTGTTCACTGACGTTGATTTGTAGCTCCTTGATCCAACGTCTTACTTCGGCCGCTGCTAATGCAGCGGCCTTTTTTATGCCTGAAACAAAACGGGGCGCCATCAGCGCCCCGCAGGATTGAATGTTTTTCAGGTAACGATCACAGGCTGTATTTCTGCAGGTTGTCCATCATCTCCTTCAAGGCTTCGATGTTGTCCTTGGGGTGGGCCGCCCCTTCAAAGTCACAAATCTGCTGCCAGTGCGCCGCCACGTCATCTGGCGAGAAACCAGCCTCGGGGTCAAAACCTACGCCCAGGCTGCGTTCCCAGCGGGTCTTGCCGATCCAACCGCCGCCCACTTCAAACAACCCGGAAGTTTCCTGGCACGCCTCGCTGCCCAGGAACACCACCAGCGGGCTGACCAACTCGGGCTTGAGGCGTTCGAACACCTGTGGCGGGATCAGGCCTTCGGTCATGCGCGTACCGCCAGTGGGCGCGATGGCATTGACCAGGATGTTGTTCTTGCGCCCTTCCAGCGCCAGGGTGCGGGTCAGGCCATACAGGCCAAGCTTGGCCATGCCGTAGTTGGACTGGCCGAAGTTGCCGTAGATGCCGGAAGTGGACGCCGTGAAGATCACCCGGCCGTAGCCTTGCTCGCGCATATGCGGCCAGGCGGCGCGGGTCACTTTGTAGGCACCTTCGACGTGCACCCGGTAAACCAGGTCCCAGTCGCCGTCTTCCATTTTATGGAAGGTCTTGTCGCGCAAGATCCCGGCGTTGTTCACCACCACGTCGATGCGGCCAAACACATCGAGGGCGTGTTGCACGATCTTTTCGCCGTCGGTCACCGAATCATGGTTGGCCTCGGCAATCCCGCCGGCCTCGCGAATCTCGGCCACCACACGGTCGGCGGCCGACGCATTGGCGCCTTCGCCCTGAGTCGAGCCACCAAGGTCGTTGACCAATACTTTGGCCCCGTGCCTGGCGAACAGCAGCGCATGGGCACGACCCAAACCGCCACCGGCACCGGTGACGATCACGACTTTATCTTGGAACTGCACAGACTCACTCATAGGGAACTCCAGCAATGACAGTGGACGATGGGCTGAGTGTCGGGCACGGGGCTTCTGGTCACAATAAATACGGGCGGGGGTGAATGGTGCGCAATAAGGTACGGGGATGATCGGCTCGTGTAGGAGCTGGCTTATGTGAGAGCTGGCTTGCCTGCTCCCACACAAGCCAGTTCCCATAGGCGATCCTGGTTGTTTTCAATGCCCTCGCGAAATGCCAGGTAATGCTTGAGCACCTGCACCGGCGCTTCGACCTGCGGGTAATGGCCGATATTGGGCAGCAATACCGTGTCGGCATCCGCTATCAGCTCGCGATAACGCGCGACCATATGCCCGCCGGAAATCGGGTCGACTTCGCCATCGATCACCCGCAACGGCACCTCGCCACGTTGCATGGCCGCCACCCAGCGCTCGCGTTGTTGACGGCGCTGGGGGATGTAGGCGATGAGTTTGTGCAATATCCGCGGGCCACCGTTGTTTTCGATCAGGCTCCAGAAATCATCCAGGGCACTTTCACTGGGGCGGGTCGCCGGGCCGAAGATCTGCTTGAAGCTGTCGGCCAGGGCGTTGCGCCCAAAGGCGCGGCCGATCATCCACCCCAAGGGGCTGAGCAACAGTTTTTGCACCAGCGCCGCACGATGGGTCTCGGGGAACAACCCGCCATTGAGAAATACACAACTGGCCAGTTGGAACCTGCCCTCGTAGTGCCGGGCGAGCAGTTCCTGGGCCACACTGTCGCCGTAGTCATGGGCCATGACATGCACCGGCTGCCGCACCCGCAAATGGGCCAGCAGGGCCTGTTGCAGGTCAGCCTGTTCCAGCAGGCAATAGGTGTGGTCCAGGGGCTTGGCCGAGTCACCGAAGCCGAGCATGTCGCAGGCGATCACCTGGTTGCGCTGGGCCAGGGGTTGCCAGAGGTAATGCCAATCCCAACTGGCACTGGGGAAGCCGTGGATCAGCAGCAATGGCTCGCCCTGCCCGGCCACCCAATAACGGATGGTCTGCCCGCGAAAGACAAAGCTCTGCCCGCACTTGCGCCAGGCACTCAGGGGAATCTCTGTCAGCGGCATCAGAGTCGGTATCCAGGGTCTTGTTGGTCGAGCTTGCGCAACAGCGCCGGCCAGGCCAGCGCGCCGCCCATGCCTTGGGCGCTCTTGGTCACGCCGGCAATCATCGCCTTGGCACCCGCGAGAATCTGCGGCTCGATGGCGATCAATTCGGCTCCGCCGTTTTGCGCCAGCACCTGGATATCGCAAGCGCGCTGGAAGGTGAACATCATCAGGAACGTATCGGCGATGGTCGCGCCACAGGTCAGCAAGCCATGGTTGTGCAGCATCAGGAAATTGTTCGGCCCCAGGTCGGCTTGCAGGCGGGCCTTTTCCTCGTGGTTCAACGCCACGCCTTCATAGCCGTGATAGGCCAGGCTGGACAGCACAAACAGCGACTGCTGGCTGATGGGCAATACACCTTGCTTCTGCGCCGAGACGGCCACACCGGCGGCGGTATGGGTGTGCAGCACGCAGACCACATCGTGTCGCACTTCGTGTACCGCACTGTGGATGGTGTAGCCCGCCGGGTTGATTTCGTAGGGGCTGGCCATCAGTTTGTTGCCGGCCTGGTCGACCTTGACCAGGCTGGAGGCGGTGATTTCGTGGAACATCAGCCCGAACGGGTTGATCAGGAAGTCTTCGGTGCCCGGCACCTTGGCCGAGATGTGGGTGAAAATCAGATCATCCCAGCCATGCAGGGCCACCAGGCGATAGCAGGCTGCCAGGTCGACACGGGTCTGCCATTCGGCAGCGCTGACCTGGTCTTTTACACTCTGTGTCGATTGAACGGGGGCTAGGCTCACGGCAATGACCTCGACGCTGTGGTGTTCTTATTATTTTGGGGTGAAGGGCCAGTCTAGTCAGACCTCGGGCAAGCCGTAGTTGCGTTGGCAGCCAGCTTGATGACCGAGCGGGTCAACCGTGAGGATAGTTCGGATTCGTACAATGTGGCGTCAGAGAAGCGACGCCAATAAGGTGCGGCAACCACTTGAGCAACACCCCGCCGAGCATGACGAAGGACGTGGTGTTGCTACGTGAGTTCCCGATCAGCCGCGCAGGGCCGTGACCAGCTCTGCCAGCCAGGGCTCGGCGTCCGCTTCGGGGGTGACGCTTTCGCTGGCATCCAGGCGCAGCATCGGCAGCACTTCGCGCACGCCCAGCTCGCCAAACAGCTCGCGCATTTGCTCGCCGCCACCGCAGAAGGTGTCGCCGTAGCTGGCGTCGCCCAGGCCGATCACCGCCCCCGGCAATCCGCGCCAGGCGCCTGGCAATTGATCGCGGATGGTCGAATACAACGGCATCAGATTGTCCGGCAACTCACCCATGCCGGTGGTGGAGGTGACGGCCAGGAAGGCATCCGGGGCGAAGGCCTGTACATCGGCCAGGGTCGCCCGCGGGTTATGCCAGGCCTCGAAACCGGCGGCCTTGAGTATCTCCAGGGCGTGGCGGGCGACTTCTTCTGCGGTGCCATAGACCGAGCCGGAAAGGATGGCGACTTTCATCAATCTGATCCTGTAGTTGAGTGAAAGCCTGGGATATTAACAGCTTCACACTATTGAACAGCAGCCAGTGGACAGCTTGGCGGGGTGTCTTACACTGCCAGGTCCACAAACAAGCAATGGATCGCTCGATGATTAACGCCAAGCTGATGCAAATGGTGGTCAACGCCTCCAACGACGGGATCGTCGTGGCAGAAAGGGAAGGCAAGGACAAGCCACTGATTTACGTGAACCCGGCCTTCGAACGCCTGACTGGCTACGCCCTGGACGACATCCTTTATCAGGATTGCCGCTTCCTGCAATCGGGCGACCGCGACCAGCCGGCCCTGATGGCCATTCGCGAAGCCCTGGACAGTGGCGGCGCGTGCCGGGAAATCCTGCGCAACTACCGCAAGGACGGTACGCACTTCTGGAATGAACTGTCACTTTCGACGGTTTACAACAGTGCCGACAAGCAAACCTACTTCGTCGGCGTACAAAAAGATGTCACGACTCAGGTCAAGGCCCAGCAGCGTGTAACCCAGCTGGAAGCCCAGGTGGCCGAGCTTACGGCGCAGTTGGCAGCGCTCCGGGCGACGAGCGGATCTAACAAACTTTAGAAAATGCGGTCTTTAGGGTGATAATCGCTTTTACCACGCCTTTTCTTGAGCCAGATCAATGCAACGCGACGCGCTTTTGACGCAGGACGAGCTGGACTTCATCCAGAACATGCACCACAACCCGCAACTGAATGTGCGGGATGTGACGTCGAGCCTGACGGTCAACGGCGGCGCGCAGATCCGCGACCTGCTCACGCGGCTTGCGGCCCATGAGCATGTGACGATCCAGGCGCAATTCGATAACCAGCAAATGACCTTTCCACTGCAACTGGTGGAAGACGAGTTCCATGCCCTGCACTTGCGTCTTGGGGTGCCGAGCATTTTCGAGGACGGGCCGATGATCCGGCCCTGGCGCCTGGTGCTCGAAGAGCCGGTCGCCCTGGAAAACGTCAGGGGCCAGCCGGGTGCGTTGTGGGTGCATGAAGTGTCGTTCAAGGGCCTGCTGGTGCAGTCCCGGGGCCGCAGCAAACCACCACGCACCTTCTCGATGTGGTTCAGCCCGTCGGGCTACGAGCGGATTGCGGTGCGTGGCACACTGGAGCGCGAGACCGCTCGCGGCCTGTTTGCCTACCGCTTGAACCAGACCGATGTGGATGAAACCGAACGCCTGCGCCAGTTCATCCTGCAACAGCATCGCCTGGCCCACCCCGAAGTGCATGCCTGATTTCAGGTATCCAGGGTTCCACCGAGAAACTGTTGCAAGCGCCGCTGCATCAACCGTCCTTCATTGCCCAGGCAACCTATTGCGCTGCCGGCCAGTTGCTGCTCGGCCATGTCCGCGGCATCACCGGCCAGCAGCAGCGGGCATTCCAGGGTCAGGGCCAACCGTTCCAGGCGCTTGGGCAGTTCCTGGGTCGGTGAACGGTTAGAGAACAGCACCAGCGCCTGCGGGCGCGTCTTCTCGCAGATCAGCGTCAACTCATCGAGGGGCTGGCCCACGCTCAGCACATGAACCGCCAGTTCATCACCACTGAACATGAGCCCTGCGACCAGTAATTCCAGCTCTCGGCATTCACCGGCAATGGCTGCCAGCAATACCTGCGGTGTGCGGCCTGCGCGGGTCACTTGCAGGCGCTGGGAAACCCGCGCGCGCAGGAAGCTGTCGAAAAACAGCCATTCGCTGGCTTGGCCGAAACGCCCCTGATGCCGCAACAACTGATGCCAAAGGGGCATCAGGATGTCCTGGAACACCACCGCAGCGGGGTACGCCGCAAAAATCTGGCCGTAGAGGCGTTCCAGTTGCAAGTCATCAAAAACGCCGATGGCGAGTTGCAACTGCTGCTGCCACTGCGTCCATTCGTGCTCATCGCTGCCACCCTGCAACTGGCGCAGGGAAGAGGCCTGCGCATCGTCGCGCGCGAGAATCTTGCCAACTTTGCTGACAGCCACACCACGCTCGATCCAATCCATAACTCGATGAACGGTCTCGATGTCCTTCTGTGTGTACAGGCGGTGCCCACTTTCGGTGCGTACCGGCTGGATCAAACCATAACGCCGCTCCCACGCCCGCAGGGTGACCGGGTTGATACCTGTCAATCTTGCGACTTCACGAATCGGGAACAACTCATCGGTAACGGACGGGTCGCCTTGTTCAAGACCGTGGGAGGGTGCTGTGATTACAGACATCAATGAACCAAAAATTTATGCATAGTTGGATCCCATTTAACGCTTATCTACCTGTCTTTTTCAAGGGATCCGGCCAGCCGTCCAATGTTGCTGGCGTATTTCGTCAAATCAGGAATAATCCTTGCTTGTTTTTTTGCGTAACCGCCCTACCCCGCGGTTTCGCCAGGGACGCCTACCTACCCGGTGCAGCGCTCCCACATATTCGGAGATACACAATGTCTACCCTACCCGTCACCTTGATGGTCGCGCGCCGCGCTGCCCAAGGTCGTTATCAGGACATGATGAGCTGGCTGCGTGAAGGCGAGCAACTGGCTACCGACTTTCCCGGCTACCTGGGCTCAGGCGTGCTTGCACCGCCGGCCGATGGCGGCGAATTCCAGATTATCTTCCGCTTCGCCGACGAAAAAACCCTGCACGCCTGGGAGTTCTCGGCCTCGCGCAGCGCCTGGCTCGGACGTGGCAGCGAGTTGTTCGCAGACCCCATGGAGCATCGCGTCAGCGGCATGGAAGGCTGGTTTGGTGCCGTGGACCAGCGCCCGCCGCGCTGGAAACAGGCCGTCGCCATCTGGCTGGCATTTTTCCCGGTATCGCTGCTGTTCAACTTTGGCCTTGAGCCGTTGCTGGCCGAGCTGGGCATGTTCAGTCGCGTGCTGGTCAGCACCCTGGCCCTGACGCCATTGATGGTCTATCTGTTCATCCCCTTGTCGACCCATTTGCTGGCAGGCTGGCTCAATCCTGCACCGTCACGGGTCAAACCTGCCGAAGCAACCGTTTGAGCCCATCCGCAACAGGCCGGTCGCTGGTATAGTTTTAGCTTGCCCGCGACCCGAGCCTCCCATGACCGTCACCCCCGCCCCGATCCTGATTACCGGCGCCGGCCAACGTGTCGGCCTGCACTGCGCACTGCGCCTGCTGGACGACAACCAACCGGTGATCTTCAGCTATCGCAATGAACGCCCTGGCGTACAGGCCTTGCGCGAGCGTGGCGCGATTGGCGTATTTGCCGATTTCTCGTGCGAGGCCGGTATCCTGGCGTTCATCAGCGAACTCAAGACCCATACCGATAGCCTGCGGGCGATCGTCCACAATGCCTCGACCTGGGCCGTAGAAACACCCGGTGACGAAGCCCACGCCTTTATCGATATGTTCAGCGTACACATGCTTGCGCCGTACCTGATCAACCTGCATTGTGCAGACTTGTTGCACCGCTCGACACTGGCCGACATTGTGCACATCAGCGACGATGTCACCCGCAAGGGCAGCCGCCAGCACATCGCCTACTGCGCCACCAAGGCCGGGCTCGACAGCCTGACCCTGTCCTTCGCCGCCCAATACGCGCCCCGGATCAAGGTCAATGGCATCTCGCCGGCCATGGTGATGTTCAACGACAGCGACGATGCGGCCTACCGTGCCAAGGTCCTGGCCAAGTCGGCGCTGGGCATCGAGCCCGGGCCCGAGGTGATTTACCAGAGCGTGCGTTACCTGCTGGACAACCCTTATGTGACCGGCACCACCCTGACCGTCAACGGCGGGCGGCATGTCAAGTAAACCCGAACGCCAGCCGCCTGGGGTTCCTGCAACTGATTGGACGGAGCAAGTAGCAATGCCACAACTTCAACCAGGTATGGCGCGCATCCGGGTCAAGGACCTGTGTCTGCGCACCTTTATCGGCATCAACGAGGATGAGATCCTCAACAAGCAGGACGTGTTGATCAACCTGACCATCCTGTATGCCGCACAAGACGCCGTGCGCGACAACGACATCGACCATGCCTTGAACTACCGCACCATCACCAAGGCCATCATCGCCCACGTCGAAGGCAATCGCTTTGCCCTGCTCGAACGCCTGACCCAGGAACTGCTGGACCTGGTGATGAGCAATGAGTCGGTGCTGTATGCCGAAGTCGAAGTCGACAAGCCCCATGCGCTGCGCTTTGCCGAGTCGGTGTCGATTACGCTCGCGGCCAGCCGTTAACCCCCTGAATCTGCGTGAACCCTATGACCGATCAACAACGCCTGGAACTCGAAGCCGCTGCCTTCCGCCGACTGGTGGCGCACCTGGACAGCCGCAAGGATGTACAGAACATCGACCTGATGAACCTTGCCGGGTTCTGCCGCAACTGCCTGTCCAAGTGGTACAAGGCCGAGGCCGATGAGCGCCAGATCGAGGTCAGCCTCGATGACGCCCGCGAAGTGGTCTACGGCATGCCGTACGCCGAGTGGAAAGCCCAATACCAGCAAGAAGCCAGCGCCGAACAACAAGCGGCGTTTGCCAAAGGAAAAACCCATGACTGACCTGAACACCCTGCGCGCCAGCCTCGACAGCGGCGAACACCTCTTTGCCGATACCCTGGCCTTTATTGCCGCCGGCTACGACTACCAGCCACAGGCCTTCACCAATGGCAGCGTAGAAAACGCCGCCGGGCAGAACGAAGGTTCGTGCAAGACCCTGGGCCTGGCACTGCTTGAAGGCTTGAGCGACCAGCAAGCACTGCTGGCGTTTGGTGAGCATTACCGTTCGGTACTGGCCACGCCTGAGGGCACAGATCACAGCAACATCCGCGCGTTGATCGAGCATGGGTTGGCGGGAGTGAAGTTTGTCCAGCCGCCTTTGACCCGCCGCTGATCCCGCTTGCAAACCCGGTCAATGTGGGAGCCGGGCTTGCCCGCGATGGCGGTGGTGACTGTCATACCGCCATCGCAGGCAAGCCAGCTCCCACATTGATTGGATTGCCAGATTGAGATTGCGGCGCTCGTCCAGTTACACACAAAAAAACCGGCCTTTTGGCCGGTTTTTTTATTGCAACGGTTTAGAAAGAAGCGTCTTTCAAACCATCGAGGTAACGCTCGGCATCCAGGGCCGCCATGCAACCGGCGCCGGCCGAGGTGATGGCCTGACGGTAAACGTGGTCAGCCACATCGCCAGCAGCAAAGATGCCTTCCAGGTTGGTCGCGGTGGCATTGCCTTCACGGCCGCCCTTCACCACCAGGTAACCGTCCTTGGCTTCCAGCACACCTTCGAACAGCGAAGTGTTCGGGGTGTGGCCGATGGCGATGAACACGCCGTCGACTTTCAGCTCGTCGAAACTGCCATCGTTGTTTTTCAGGCGGGCACCGGTCACGCCCATGTTGTCGCCCAGGACTTCATCCAGGGTAGCGTTGAGCTTGAGGATGATCTTGCCTTCGGCAACCCGCGCGTGCAGCTTGTCGATCAGGATCTTCTCGGCGCGGAAGGTTTCGCGGCGGTGAACCAGGGTCACGGTGCTGGCGATGTTGGCCAGGTACAGCGCCTCTTCCACCGCCGTGTTGCCGCCACCGACCACAGCCACTGGCTTGTTGCGGTAGAAGAAACCGTCGCAGGTTGCACAGGCCGAAACACCCTTGCCCATGAATGCCTCTTCCGACGGCAGGCCCAGGTAACGGGCGCTGGCGCCGGTGGCAATGATCAGCGCGTCACAGGTGTAGACGCCGCTGTCGCCGGTCAGGCTGTAGGGCTTTTTCGAGAAATCCACGGCATTGATATGGTCGAAGACGATTTCGGTCTCGAAGCGCTCGGCGTGTTCTTTCATGCGTTCCATCAGCACCGGGCCGGTCAGGCCGTGGACATCGCCCGGCCAGTTGTCGACTTCAGTGGTGGTGGTCAACTGACCACCCGCCTGCATGCCGGTGATCAGCAACGGCTTGAGGTTGGCCCGGGCCGCGTAGACCGCAGCGCTGTAACCGGCAGGGCCGGAACCGAGAATAATCACTCGCGAATGACGGCTATCAGACATGACTCACTCCTATCGACCGCCCGGACTACAGAGCGGCTGGAATAAAAAAGGACCGCGAAGCACTTGGGGAAGGCTTGAACTCGCAAGGTCCTGAAAAATAATGGGTGCAGCGTATAGAGGGGGGCAAGATTAAGGAAATACGGAATAACAATCCAGCTCATAGGTGGTCTCTATCCTGTACCCCCTATTAATCGACATGTTTGTTACCGTTAATGTCGACTCGCTGACCGTGCTTTCACCGCTTTCGCAAAGCCGGTAAGGTCGGCGCGTTTGCCCTTTTACCCGGAGTTACCCATGCCCGCCCCCGTTCTGTCAGGCCCACAATACCTGCGCGAAGGCCTGAAACTGGTCTTGAGCCCAGGCCTGCGTCTGTTTGTCCTGCTGCCCCTGGCGATCAACCTGATACTGTTCGTCGGATTGATCTATTTTGCTGGTCATCAGTTCAGCCTATGGGTCGACACCTTGATGCCGACGCTGCCCAGTTGGCTGAGCTTCCTCAGTTACATCCTGTGGCCGCTGTTTGTGCTGCTGGTGGCCTTTATGGTGTTTTTCAGCTTCACCATGCTCGCCAATATCATCGCGGCACCCTTCAATGGTTTTCTCGCCGAGAAGGTCGAAGTGGTGGTGCGCGGTACCGATAACTTCCCGGCTTTCAGTTGGGCCGAGCTGTTCGCCATGGTCCCGCGCACACTGGCGCGGGAAATGCGCAAGCTCGGTTACTTCCTGCCACGCGCCATCGGCCTGTTTATCCTGTCGTTCATTCCCGTGGTCAACCTGATCGCCGCCCCCCTGTGGCTGCTGTTCGGGGTATGGATGATGGCGATCCAATACATCGACTACCCGGCGGATAACCACAAACTGGGCTGGAACGAAATGCTCGCCTGGCTGCGCCAGAAGCGCTGGCAGAGCATGAGCTTTGGCGGGATCGTCTACCTCGTGTTGCTGGTGCCGGTGGTCAACCTGCTGATGATGCCGGCGGCGGTGGCCGGGGCCACATTGTTCTGGGTCCGTGAGCGCGGCGCCGAAACCATGCTGGCGGAAAAACCCTGATCGGTTCGATTGACCTGGATCATGACGATTTACCCACATAAAGCACATGGTTATTAAAACTATAAGCCTGTGGGGAGCAAGCCATGTACAGACCGTTGATGCTGATGTTTGGGTTGATGTTGGGCGGTGAGGCCTGGGGGGCCGCAGCCGCCAGCGAGCCGATCCTGCCGGTGCAGCCGGCGAAAATCACTGACGCCGCCAAGGTCGAGTTGGGCAAGCAATTGTTCTTCGACCCGCGCCTGTCCAAGTCCGGTTTTATTTCCTGCAACTCGTGCCACAACCTGAGCATGGGCGGCAGTGACAATCTGCCCACCTCCATCGGGCATAACTGGCACCAGGGGCCGATCAACTCACCGACGGTGCTCAACTCCAGCATGAGCGTCGCGCAGTTCTGGGATGGCCGCGCAGCGACCCTGCAGGAACAGGCCGGTGGCCCGATCGCCAACCCGGGCGAAATGGGCTTCACCCATGACCTGGCCGTGGACGTGCTGCGCTCGATCCCCCAATACCAGGCCGCGTTCAAGAACGTGTATGGCGATGACGGCATCAAGTTCGACGATGTGACCAACGCCATCGCCGCCTTCGAAGAAACCCTGGTCACCCCCAACGCCCCGTTCGACCGCTGGCTGCTGGGCGATAAAAAAGCCATCAGCGCCACGGCAGCGCAGGGCTACCAGTTGTTCAAGAGCATCGGCTGCGTGGCCTGTCATAACGGCGAGGCGGTCGGTGGCAGCACCTTCCAGAAAATGGGCATGGTCGAACCCTACGCCACCAAAAATCCGGCCCAGGGCGTGGCGGGCCTGACCGGCAAGGATCAGGACCGGATGATGTTCAAGGTGCCAACCTTGCGTAACGTCGCCCTGACCTACCCCTACTTCCACGACGGTGCCTACTGGAACCTGACCGAAGCGGTGGACGTCATGGCCCGCCTGCAACTGGGGCGCAAGTTGAGCACCGATGAGGTCAGCCAGATTGTCGCGTTCCTCGACACCCTGACCGGCGACCAGCCGGACTTCAAGCTGCCGATCCTGCCGCCGTCCTCGGCCAAGACCCCGCGTCCTACACCGTTCAACTAAGCCAGTAGCGGGCCCTGTCGTCATAAATCCGTCATTGCGATGACACAATGACGACATGGCCCGCGCCGACACTGGCAGCATGACGACAGCTTTCCTGAATATCACCCTGATTACCGAAACCTTCCCACCCGAGATCAACGGCGTGGCCAATACCCTTGGCCGCCTATGTGACGGCCTGCGCGCACGTGGGCATCAGGTGGAACTGGTGCGCCCGCGCCAGGGTGGCGACCAGAGTCGCCCCAGCGACGACGGCCTGCTGCTGTGTCGCGGCTGGCCCTTGCCGGGGTATCCCGGGCTGCAATGGGGCCAGTCTTCAATGCACAAACTGCTACGCCGCTGGAAGCGCCGGCGCCCCGACGTGCTGTATATCGCCACCGAAGGCCCACTGGGTTTGTCGGCCCTGCGTGCGGCACGGCGCCTGGGGATCAGTGTGGTCAGCGGCTTTCATACCAACTTCCAGCAGTATTCCAGCCAGTACGGCCTGGGCATGCTCAGCCGGGTGCTGACCCATTACCTGCGCTGGTTCCACAACCGTTCCACCCTGACCCTGGTGCCCAGCGTCAGCCAGCGCCTGGAGCTGGAGCGCCGCCACTTCGAGCGCCTGGACCTGTTGTCACGCGGCGTCGACAGCCAATTGTTCCACCCGGCCAGACGTGACAATGCCCTGCGTGGGCAATGGGGGCTGGGCAATGAAGATATTGCAATCGTGCATGTCGGGCGCCTGGCGCCGGAGAAAAACCTGGGGCTGCTCAAACGCTGCTTCGACGGGTTGCAGGCGACTTATCCACAACGGCGTTTGAAGCTGATCGTCGTCGGTGACGGACCGCAACGCGAAGCATTGGCAAAGGCTCTTCCAGAAGCGATTTTCTGCGGGGCGCAACGCGGTGAGGAATTGGCCCGACACTATGCCTGCGGGGACCTGTTTCTGTTTCCCAGCCTCACCGAAACCTTTGGCAATGTGGTGCTGGAGGCGATGGCATCAGGACTGGGCGTGGTCGCCTACGACCAGGCGGCCGCCACCCAGCATATCCGCCATGGCTACAGTGGTGCGGTGGCAATGCCGGGAGACGAGGACGCATTTTGCGACGCGGCCAGTTGGTTGCTCGAAGAGCCAGAGAGTTTGCGCCGGGTGCGCCTGAATGCGCGCCAGCATGCCAGCCGCCAGGGTTGGCCGGCGATTATCGAGCAGTTCGAGGGCCAGTTACGCGGGGCTTGTGATGAAAACCGTGTGGCTACAGGCAACTCGCATTGGGTATGACACACATCTGTTTACTTTAGACATGGAACCCCAAACTAGTCTGGCGCCATACAAGAAGTGATTCGCCCTCAGGTACGTTCGGCCTAGGGTTGGCAATCACCAGACGGAGTCATAAAACATGTCAATCAACCTCAATACCCACACATTTCAATCAATTGCGCCCACTACGATCACGCAAAACAGCCATCAAGATCAAACACAGAACGATCAACTATGGCAAAAGTACGGCAGGGATATGGAACCATACACCGCCAATGAGCAAAAACTGCTCAGCAGTAAACGATTCCACCGGCTCACGCTCGAGGCGGACCTCCCTGATGAAACAGCACTCAAACAAAAAATGGCACGAAACCAGCTCCGGGGGGAACTGGGAATATCGTCAAAGCAGCACCCTTTTAGCCAATTCCCCAACGGGGGGGTTGCACCCACGACTGACAACCGTCGGACTATTTTGAAGCCTCTGCCATTCCTAACGTCATAAATATTTTTCAGCCTAAAAATAAGGCACTTTCAAGGGCACCGGACAGCCCTGCCATCCACAGCAGCTAAGATGTTCGGTGCCATTAGACGGCTCACCGCTATCTTTACACCAGTGTCATCAACGCCTCACGACTGAACGGCAAGATATCGCCTTCACGGCCTTCACGGACCTTCAACGCCCAATCCGGATCCACCAGCAACGCCCGGCCCACAGCCACCAGATCGAACTCATCGTTGCTCAAGCGCTCCAAGAGTTTTTCCAGGCTCGCCGGCTGTGCGATTTTGTCGGTGTTGACCATGAACTGCAGGAACTCGCCGTCCAGCCCGACACTGCCCACGGTGATCGTCGGCTTGCCCGTGAGCTTGCGCGTCCAGCCCGCCAGGTTCAGCTCGGAGCCATCAAACTCAGGCTCCCAGAACCGGCGGGTGGAGCAGTGGAAAATATCCACACCGGCGTCAGACAACGGCTTGAGAAACTCCCCCAACGCCTCAGGGGTTTGCACCAGGTGCGCGGTGTAATCCTGCTGCTTCCATTGGGAGAAACGGAAAATGATCGGAAACTCAGGCCCTGTTGCGGCCCGAACAGCCTGGATCAATTCAATGGCAAAGCGCGAACGATTGGCCAGGCTGCCACCGTATTCATCGGTGCGCTGGTTGCTGCCCTCCCAGAAGAACTGGTCGACCAGGTAACCGTGGGCACCGTGGATTTCCACGCCATCCATGCCGATATCCTGGGCATCCTTGGCAGCCTGGGCGAAGGCCGCGATCACCTCCTTGATATCCTGGGCGGTCATGCCGTGGACCACCACGTTGCCATCCTTGAGCTTTTCCATCGGGCCATAGGCCGGCACGCTGGCATCCGGCTCGGTGCCGATGCGCCGCACGCTACCCACGTGCCACAGTTGCGGAACAATCTTGCCACCTTCGGCATGCACCGCATCGACGACTTTCTTCCAGCCGGCCAATGCCGCTTCACCGTAGAAATGCGGAACGTTCGGGTACCCGTTGGAAGCCTGATGGCCCACCACCGTACCTTCGGTAATGATCAGGCCTACACCGGCCGCCGCACGGCGACGGTAGTACTCGATCACTTTGGCGTTCGGTATGCCACCGGGGGAAAACGAGCGAGTCATCGGCGCCATGACCACGCGGGTCGGCAATTGCAGTGCGCCGAGCTGGAAAGGTTTGAACAAGGCTTGGACAGGCATGGGAGCACTCCGCGGCAGAGGGATTTTATGATGCGGATAATATGGCGCGCGCGGAGGGCTGGATAGCACTATTGATTGCGGTGATTAAGGTGCAAAAGCCGGGAGCTACACAAAACACTGTAGGAGCCAGCTTGCTGGCGATGCGCGTTAACGGTGATGTTGTCTACCTGACACCGAGGTGCTCTTCCAGGCGCCATCGCCGGCAAGCCGGCTCCTAAACAGGTCAGGCCAGGGCTTTTTCGATGGCTTGGACAATCGTGGGGTCATCAGGCGCTGTGCGCGGGGAAAACCGCGCCAAAACCCGTCCATCTTTGCCCAGCAGGAACTTCTCGAAATTCCAGGTGATATCCCCGGGAAACTCGGCGCCCTCGCCCGCCAGCAAGCGATACAACTGATGGCGATCAGGACCGTTCACATCCAACTTGCTGCCCAATGGAAAGGTCACGCCGTAGTTGAGGCTGCAAAATTCGCGGATTTCTTCCTCCGTTCCCGGCTCCTGCCCCGCAAACTGGTTGCACGGCAAGCCCAGTACGGTAAACCCCTGGTCCTTGTATTGCTGGTAGAGGTTTTCCAGCGCGGCGTATTGCGGGGTCAGCCCACATTTGGAGGCGACATTGACCACCAGCACGACTTGCCCCTTGTAGGGCGCCAGAGGCAGCTCCTGACCATCCAGGGCTTTGAGTTTCAGGTCGTGGAAAGCACTCATGACAAACTCCAGATTTCCCATATTCTTCGTAACGGCCATTCGAGATTACAACCGTCAAGTCGGCAAGAATAGCCGCCAATCAAAAAAGGCGCCCGAAGGCGCCTTTCTTTTCAACTGACGGGCTATGACCGTCAATTAATGTTGGTGACCACCTTCGCCGTGCACGTGGCCGTGAGCCACTTCTTCCTGGGAAGCGTCGCGGATGGCAACGATCTTGACCTGGAAGTTCAGGCGCTGGCCTGCCAGCGGGTGGTTGCCGTCGACGGTCACGTCGTCGCCGTCCAGGTCGCGAATGGTCACGATCTGCATCTGGCCATCCGGCGCGGAAGCGTGGAACTGCATGCCCACTTCCAGTTCGTCAACGCCTTCGAACATGCTGCGGCTCAGGGTGCTGACCAGTTCGGCCGAGTACTCGCCGTAGGCATCTTCAGGTTCTACGGCAACGGTCAGCTCATCACCAACGTTCTTGCCTTCCAGGGCCTTTTCCAGGCCTGGGATGATGTTACCTGCGCCTTGCAGGTAGACCAGCGGCGCGCCGCCGGAGGAGCTGTCGATGACCTCACCAGCGTCGTTGGTCAGGGTATAGTCGATGGAGACAGCCTTGTTAGCGGCGATCGTCATGGGGCGAGACCTTTTGCATAAGAATGAAGAACGGACAAGTCTAAACAAGGATTTGCCCGAAAGCGAACAGAACCCGGACAGACGGGGTCGATCCGGTGACCCGACGGTCGCAGGATTTCAGCAGGACGCAGACGGACACTGGGTTGTCGCGCTGTCCTGCGGCCATACGCAGCACCTGCGCCACCAGCCGCCCTGGCAATCCCGGGCCTGGGTCCTTGACCCGGCGCAACGCCTGGCAAAAATAGGCCAGCCCTTTGCCTGTGGCTGGTGTGCGCAGGGCCCGGATAACGATACCCTTGGCACCTGATTCGCGGTCGACGCTCAACCATAGAGCGCCACCCAAGCCATGCACCTTCAGAGAATTCGCATGCAGACTTTTTTTATCGCGCCCACCGATTTTGGTGTGGGTCTGACCTCCATCAGCCTTGGGCTGGTGCGTACCCTTGAGCGGGCCGGGCTGAAAGTCGGCTTCTTCAAGCCGATTGCCCAGCCGCACCCCGGCGACACCGGGCCTGAGCGCTCCACCGAGCTGGTGGCGCGCACCCACGGCCTGAAACCGCCACAACCCCTGGGCCTGGCCCATGTCGAGCGAATGCTCGGCGATGGCCAGCTCGATGAATTGCTCGAAGAAATCATCACCCTTTACCAGCAGGCCGCCGTGGGCAAGGACGTGCTGATTGTCGAAGGCATGGTGCCAACCCGCAGCGCCAGCTATGCGGCCCGGGTCAACCTGCACCTGGCCAAAAGCCTGGATGCCGAAGTCATCCTCGTCTCGGCGCCGGAAAACGAAGTGCTGACCGAACTGTCCGGTCGCGTGGAATTACAGGCGCAACTGTTCGGCGGCCCGAAAGACCCGAAAGTGCTCGGCGTGATCCTCAACAAGGTGCAGACCGACGAAAGCATGGAAGCCTTCGCCGCCCGCCTCAAGGAGCATTCGCCGTTGCTGCGCAGTGGCGATTTCCGCCTGCTGGGCTGCATTCCGTTCCAACCGGAGCTCAATGCGCCGCGCACCCGTGACGTGGCCGACCTGATGGGCGCCCAAGTGCTCAATGCCGGTGACTATGAAACCCGGCGCATGACCAAGATCATCATTTGCGCGCGCACCATGCGCAACACCGTGGAACTGCTCAAGCCCGGTGTCCTGGTGGTGACGCCGGGAGACCGCGACGACATCATCCTCGCCGTCAGCCTGGCCGCAATCAATGGTGTGCCCCTGGCCGGCCTGTTGCTGACCAGCGACACCCTGCCCGACCCGCGCATCATGGATCTGTGCCGTGGCGCGTTCCAGGCCGGGCTGCCGGTGCTGTCGGTGAGCACCGGCTCCTACGACACCGCCAACCAGCTCAACAGCCTGAACAAGGAAATTCCGATTGATGACCGCGAGCGCGCAGAGATCATCACCGACTTTGTCGCCAGCCACCTGGACGCGCGCTGGTTGCACCAGCGTTGCGGCACGCCACGGGAGATGCGCCTGTCACCGGCGGTGTTCCGCTACCAGTTGATCCAGCGTGCCCAGGCGGCCAACAAGCGCATCGTGTTGCCCGAAGGCAGCGAGCCGTTGACCGTGCAAGCCGCCGCCATTTGCCAAGCCCGGGGCATTGCCCGTTGCGTGTTGCTGGCCAAGCCGGCCGACGTCGAAGCCGTGGCCCGTGCCCAAGGCATCGAGTTGCCCGAAGGCCTGGAGATTCTTGACCCGGACCTGATCCGCGAGCGTTATGTCGAGCCGATGGTGGCGCTGCGCAAGAGCAAGAGCCTCAATGCACCGATGGCCGAGCAGCAACTGGAAGACACCGTGGTCATCGCCACGATGATGTTGGCGCTCGATGAAGTGGACGGCCTGGTCTCCGGGGTCATCCACTCCACCGCCAATACCATCCGCCCGGCCTTGCAACTGATCAAGACCGCACCGGGCTGCACCCTGGTGTCATCGGTGTTTTTCATGCTGTTCCCCGAGCAGGTGCTGGTGTACGGCGACTGCGTGATGAACCCGCACCCAAGCGCAGCGGAACTGGCGGAAATCGCCCTGCAAAGCGCCGACTCGGCCGCCGCCTTCGGCATCACCCCGCGGGTGGCGATGATCAGCTATTCCAGCGGTGACTCGGCCAGCGGCGAAGAGGTGGAGAAGGTCCGCGAAGCCACCCTGCTGGCCCACGAACAACAGAGTTCGCTGCTGATCGACGGCCCGTTGCAGTACGATGCCGCCGCCAACGAAAGCGTCGCCCGGCAACTGGCGCCCAACAGCCAGGTAGCGGGCAAGGCCACGGTGTTTGTGTTCCCCGACCTCAACACCGGCAACACCACCTACAAGGCAGTGCAGCGCAGTGCCGATTGCGTCAGCCTCGGCCCGATGCTGCAAGGCCTGCGCAAACCCGTGAACGATCTGCCCCGTGGGGCCCAGGTGGATGACATTGTCTACACCATCGCCCTGACCGCGATTCAAGCCGCCAACCGACCTATGGATATCTAAATGCTGGATTTTCTGCCTGCCGCCGTGCGCGGGGTAATCGCCTCGCTGCTGCTGGCGTTGAACACGATCCTGTTGTGCTCGTTCCTGTTTATCGTCGCGCTGTGCAAGCTGCTGCCGTTTGCCAAGCGCTTGAGCGAGTGGCTGATGAACCACACCCACGAGGCCTGGATCAGCAATAACAAGGCCTGGATGAACCTGGTGCGCCGCACGCGCTGGCACCTCAAGGGCCTTGAGGGTCTGGATTACCAGCACTCGTACCTGGTGACCAGCAACCATCAGAGCTGGGTCGACATCATGGTGTTGCAGTACGTGCTCAATCGTCGCATCCGCCCGCTGAAATTTTTCCTCAAGCAGGAACTGATCTGGGTGCCGGTGATTGGCCTGGCGTGGTGGGCACTGGGCTTCCCGTTCATGAAGCGCTACACCAAGGCCTATCTGGAAAAACACCCGGAGAAGAAAGGCAAGGACCTGGAAACCACCCGCAAGACCTGTGCGAAGTTTCGTGACAACCCGGTGGGCATTTTCAACTTTGCCGAAGGCACACGCTTTACCCCAGGCAAACATGCGCAGCAGCAGTCGCCGTTTCGTTACCTGCTCAAGCCCAAGGCCGGTGGCATTGCATTTGTGCTGGATGCCATGGGCGAGCAGTTGAAGTCACTGGTCAACGTGACCATTCACTACCCTGGCGGGCGTCCCGGCTATTGGGACCTGCTGTGCGGCAATGTGCGGGAGGTGGTGGTGCAGTTTGAAGAGGTGCAGATCCCGGCCGAGTTCATTGGCAAGAATTATGAGCAGGATGGGGAGTATCGGCTGGCGTTCCAGGGCTGGATCAATAACCTGTGGACTGAAAAGGATGCGTTGCTGGAAAAGCTGCACACAGATTTCCCAGGCCACCGCTGATCGACCTGTGGACATAATTCCCTGTGGGAGCTGGCTTGCCTGCGATGGAATCGCAACGGTGTAACTGACAGACCGAGGTGCCTGCATCGCAGGCAAGCCAGCTCCCACATTGACGGTGTTGATCTTAAGAATGTGAAAAGCCCGCCACCGAGTGATCGGTGGCGGGCTTTTTATGGCGGCGAGGTTTAGATCGCGCCGCGCTGGCGCAGCAGTTCCAACACCTGCTTGACGCTGTCGTCCACCGACAGGGCCTGGGTGTCGATCACCAGGTCGGCATTCAACGGCACGTCGTACGGGAACGACTCGCCGGGGATGTTATCCCCACCGGCTGCGTACAAACCTTGCGGGTCACGCTCGGCACATACCAGCGGCGATGCCTGCACGTATACGGTGAGCAAACGATCACTGCCGATCAACGCCTTGGCCTGTTCACGGCCTTCGGCATCCGGCGCAACAAACGCGGCCAGGGTCAGCAGGCCGGCTTCGTTGAACTGACGCGCCACGTGGGCGGCACGACGCCAGTTCTCGGTACGCCCGGCACGATCCTGTGGCAGGCCTTTGTTCAGGTCATGCCGCAGGTTCTGCCCATCCAGTACAAACACCGCACGGCCCATGTCGAACAGCTTGCGCTCGACCGCATAGGCCAGGGTGCTTTTGCCCGCGCCCGACAGGCCACTGAACAACACGGTGGCCGGCTGCTGGCCGAAACGCTGCGCACGCTCTTCGGTGGCCACGTGGGCCAACTTGCCATGTTGCGCCGCGCCGCCATGGCCGACCGGTGGCGCGATGATCATGCCCGCCGCCACGGTGCCGTTGGTCAAACGGTCGATGACGATAAAGGCGCCAGTGGTGCGGTTGCTGGCGTAACCGTCCAGGGCGATGGCCGCGTCGAGGCTGACCTTGACCCGGCCGATCTCGTTCAACTGCAAGGCACTGGCCGGACCTTCTTCCAGGG
This sequence comes from Pseudomonas sp. TAE6080, assembly GCF_018732265.1. Taxonomy (NCBI): domain Bacteria; kingdom Pseudomonadati; phylum Pseudomonadota; class Gammaproteobacteria; order Pseudomonadales; family Pseudomonadaceae; genus Pseudomonas; species Pseudomonas sp. TAE6080. The sequence goes on along the minus strand of NZ_JAHIDY010000010.1, from coordinate 63,552 downwards.
TGTTCACGTCCACGCGATGAACAATGCTGGTGATCGAGCCCGGCACGTAGCTGGTCGCACGCTTGATGTCGTACTTCTTGCCCGGCAGCATCGGTTCCTCGGCCATCCACACCAGCATGGCGTCGAAGGCGTCGGTCACTTGCGGCACGTTGTCGGCATGCACCAACAGGTCGCCACGGGAGATGTCGATCTCGTCTTCCATGGTCAAGGTCACGGCCTGGCCGGGACCTGCGTGTTCCAGTTCACCTTCGAAGGTGACGATGGACTTGACGCGGCTGCTCTTGCCCGACGGCAGCACCACGACTTCGTCGCCCTTGTGCACCACGCCGCTGGCCAGGGTGCCGGCAAAGCCACGGAAGTTCAGGTTCGGACGGTTGACGTACTGCACCGGGAACCGCAGGTCGGTGTAGTTGCGGTCGTTGGCGATCTCGACGGTTTCAAGGATCTCCATCAGCGACTGGCCGGTGTACCAGGGCGAACGCTCGCTCTTGTTCACCACGTTGTCGCCCTTGAGCGCCGACATCGGCACGAAGGCCAGGGTGCTCGGCTTGAACGCGATGCCGTCGGCAAACTTCAGGTAATCGGCCTTGATCGACTCGAATACGCGTTGGTCAAAGCCATTGATGTCCATCTTGTTGACGGCCACCACAATGTGTTTGATGCCCAGCAACGAGGCGATAAAGCTATGGCGCCGGGTCTGGGTCTGCACGCCGTAGCGCGCGTCGATCAGGATGATCGCCAGGTCACAAGTGGACGCACCGGTGGCCATGTTGCGCGTGTACTGCTCATGGCCTGGAGTGTCGGCGATGATGAACTTGCGCTTGGCGGTGGAGAAATAGCGGTAGGCCACATCGATGGTGATGCCTTGCTCACGCTCGGCCTGCAGGCCATCGACCAGCAACGCCAGGTCGATGTCGTCACCGGTGGTGCCGACTTTCTTCGAATCACGGGTGATGGCTTCCAGGTGATCTTCGTAGATCATCTTGGAGTCGTGCAACAGGCGCCCGATCAGGGTGCTCTTGCCGTCGTCGACGTTGCCACAGGTCAAAAAGCGCAGCATTTCCTTGCGTTCGTGCTGGCCCAGGTAGGCGAGGATGTCCTCGCTGATCAAATCAGATACGTGCGACATGACAACCCCTTAGAAATAACCCTGACGTTTTTTGTCTTCCATGGAGCCGGCGCCATCGTGGTCGATGACCCGGCCCTGGCGCTCGGAAGTTCGCGTCAGGAGCATTTCCTGGATGATGTCCGTCAGCGTCTCGGCTTCGGACTCCACCGCACCCGTCAACGGGTAGCAGCCAAGCGTACGGAAACGTACTTTCTTTCTGACGATGCGGGCTTTGTCTTCGTCGGACAGGTGTTCGAGGATGCGGTCGTCGTCGATCATGATCAACGTGCCGTTCTTCTCGATCACATCACGCTCGGCGGCGAAGTACAGCGGCACGATCGGGATGCCTTCCAGATAGATGTACTGCCAGATGTCCAGTTCGGTCCAGTTGGACAACGGGAACACACGGATCGACTCGCCCTTGTTGACGTTGCCGTTGTAGACGTTCCACAGCTCCGGGCGCTGGTTTTTCGGGTCCCAGCGGTGCTTGCTGTCGCGGAACGAGTACACGCGCTCTTTGGCACGGGATTTCTCTTCATCGCGACGGGCACCGCCGAAAGCTGCGTCGAAACCATGCTGGTCCAAGGCCTGTTTGAGGCCTTCGGTCTTCATGATATCGGTGTGCTTGGCGCTGCCGTGGGTGAACGGGTTGATGCCCTGCGCCACACCGTCCGGGTTGACGTGAGTGATCAGGTCCAGGCCCAGTTCCTCGACCATGCGGTCGCGGAACTTGTACATTTCCTGGAATTTCCACTGGGTGTCCACATGCATCACCGGGAACGGCAGCTTGCCCGGGAAGAATGCCTTGCGCGCCAGATGCAGCATCACGGCGGAGTCTTTGCCGATGGAGTAGAGCATTACCGGGTTGTCGAACTCAGCGGCAACCTCACGGATGATGTGGATGCTCTCCGCCTCCAGCTGTTTGAGATGCGTCAGTTTGTCGACCATGGCTACTCACGGGAAAACGATTCTTTTTGGACGGCCTGCGGGCCGTGTTCGAGCGAGGCATGCTAGCACAGCATCTTCTTCTATTCAGGGAGCTGGATAGATCGAAACGGTATATGGATATACCACTGTGTTTGCCCGTCGACAGCTCCCACATGTGTATTGCAGTGAGGCTTAGATCGGGTTGGGGCAGTCGATGAACAGATGCTCCAGGGCAAAGCGTCGGGCCAGGTAATCCCCCAGGGCCTGCACGCCATAACGCTCGGTGGCGTGATGGCCGGCAGCGATGAAGCTGATGTCGTTTTCCCGCGCGCTGTGGAACGTCTGCTCCGACGCTTCGCCGCTCAGGTACAAGTCGACCCCGGCCGCCACGGCCTGGTCGATATAACCCTGGCCACCACCCGTGCACCAGCCGACGCGGCGGATCATGGCGCTGCCTTCGATCAGCAGCGGCTCGCGGCCCATGGTTTCCTGCACGCGGCGGGCGAAATCCCGCGCCGACAGCGGTTCGGCCAGGGAGCCTACGAGGCCGACGACCTTGAGGTTGTCCGGGTCCAGCGGGCCTTCGACGGTGATGTCCAACTGGCGGGCCAACTGCACGTTGTTGCCCACGTCCGGGTGCAGGTCCAGCGGCAGGTGATAGGCCAGCAGGCTGATGTCATGCTTGAGCAGGGTCTTGAGCCGGCGCTGTTTCATGCCGGTGATGCAAGGGTTTTCGCCCTTCCAGAAATAGCCATGGTGCACCAGCACCAGGTCCGCCTCGGCTTCCACCGCGGCATCCAGCAACGCCTGGCTGGCAGTCACGCCACTGACAATACGCAACACCTGCGGCCGCCCTTCGACCTGCAGGCCATTGGGGCAGTAGTCGGCAATTTTCGCGCTGTTCAAGTAGCGATCCGCTTCTTCAACCAGGGTGCTCAGGGCGACGGCCATAAAAGACTCCTAAATATCCCGTTCAGAGGCGCTCGCGGCCTCGTATAATGCGCGACATTATGGGCGCTCCCACGCCCCCTGCAACCTGTCAGGACTTACTTGATGCTCAAGGCGCTGCGTTTTTTTGGATGGCCATTGTTGGCCGGCGTGCTGATCGCGATGCTGATCATTCAGCGTTATCCGCAATGGGTCGGCCTGCCAAGCCTGGACGTCAACCTGCAACAGGCACCGCAAACCAGCGCGGTGCAACAAGGCCCGGTGACCTATGCCGATGCGGTGGTGGTCGCGGCGCCCGCCGTGGTCAACCTGTACACCACCAAGGTCATCAACAAACCGGCGCATCCGCTGTTCGAAGATCCGCAGTTCCGGCGTTTTTTCGGCGATAACTCGCCCAAGCAGCGGCGCATGGAATCAAGCCTCGGCTCCGGGGTGATCATGAGCCCGCAAGGTTACATCCTGACCAACAACCACGTGAGCACCGGCGCCGACCAGATTGTGGTGGCCCTGCGTGATGGCCGCGAAACCCTGGCGCGGGTGGTGGGCAGCGATCCGGAAACCGATCTTGCGGTGCTGAAAATCGACCTGAAGAACCTGCCATCCATCACCATCGGCCGCTCCGAAGGCCTGCGGGTCGGTGATGTGGCGCTGGCGATCGGCAACCCGTTTGGCGTCGGCCAGACCGTGACCATGGGCATCATCAGCGCCACCGGGCGCAATCAGTTGGGCCTCAACAGCTACGAAGACTTCATCCAGACCGACGCGGCGATCAACCCGGGTAACTCCGGCGGCGCGCTGGTGGATGCCAGTGGCAACCTGACGGGCATCAACACCGCGATTTTCTCCAAGTCCGGCGGCTCACAGGGCATCGGTTTTGCGATCCCGGTGAAGCTGGCGATGGAAGTGATGAAGTCGATCATCGAGCACGGCCAGGTAATCCGTGGCTGGCTGGGGATTGAAGTGCAACCGCTGACCAAGGAGTTGTCGGAATCCTTTGGCCTGACCGGGCGCCCAGGCATCGTGATCGCCGGCATCCTGCGCGGCGGTCCGGCGGAAAAGGCCGGGATGCAGGTCGGCGACGTGATCCTCAGCATCGACGGCGAACCGGCTGGCGATGGCCGTCGGTCGATGAACCAGGTGGCGCGGATCAAGCCGACGGAAAAGGTCGCGATCCAGGTGATGCGCAACGGCAAGGAGATCAAGTTGCTGGCCGAAGTGGGCCTGCGTCCACCGCCTGCACCGGTGAAAGAGCAAGAATAAAGGGCTCACCTTAAAGAGATATATTCTCAATGGTCATGTTATATTATTTCAATATTGATATTGGAATGTTAGACCATGACGTCTCGAAAGTTTGCCCCCCTGGCCGGTCTCGCCTTGGGGTTGCTGGTGGACCCGGTGTTTGCAGAAGACACCAACACCCTTGAACTGGGCACCACCAGCATCACCGGCGAGGCGTATGAGTCCGCCACCGGCCCGGTCAAGGGCTATCGCGCGACCCGTTCGGCCAGCGCGACCAAGACCGACACTGCCCTGCGGGATATTCCACAATCGATCAGTGTGATTCCCGCCACGGTGCTCAAGGACCTGGGCAGCAACAACGTCGAACGCGCCCTGGAATTTGCTGGCGGCGTGTCCAAGCAGAACAACTTTGGTGGCCTGACGCTCTACGAATACAGCGTGCGCGGCTTCACCACCTCGGAGTTCTACCAGGACGGTTTCAGCGCTGCACGTGGTTACCCGAGTACGCCGGACACGGCCAATATCGAACGCATCGAAGTGCTCAAGGGCCCTGCCGCCAGCCTGTATGGCCGTGGCGACCCCGGCGGCACCGTGAATATCGTCACCAAGAAACCCCAACCCGAAGCCTTCACCACTGTGCAGACCAGCGCCGGCAGTTGGGACCGCTACCGCACCGCCCTCGATATCAACACCCCGCTGGACAGCGAAGGTAACGTGCTGTCGCGGGTCAACCTGGCAGTGGAAGACAACCACAGCTTCCGCGATCACGTGCAGAGCAAGCGGGTGTTTGTTGCGCCCTCGTTCAACTGGCAACTGGACCCGGACACCCGCCTGCTGGTGGAAAGTGAGTTCGTGCGCCACAGCTCGACGTTCGACCGCGGCATCGTCGCGCCGAATAACCGTTGGAGCGGCATGTCCCGCTCGACCTTCCTCGGCGAGCCCAACGACGGTGATATCGATAACCACAACAACCGCCTGCAAGCCTCCCTCGAACATCACCTGAACGACGCCTGGCAACTGCGCCTGGCCAGCCATTACAAGCAAGGCAGCCTGTGGGGCTACGCCTCGGAAAACCGCGCGTTGAATGCCGACGGTCATACCATCAACCGCCGCTACCGCGAGCGCTCCATGGGTTGGCATGACAGCATCACCCAACTGGAACTGCGTGGCCGATTCGATATCGGCAGTTGGCAGCATGAGTTGCTGATCGGCACCGAGTACGAGGACTACCGCAAGAAAGAGCGCGTCACCGCCATCGCCGGCAGCTATCCCATCGACATCTATAAGCCGATCTACGGCCTGGCCAAGCCCAATGGCCAGCGCTCGGGCAGTGACTTCCTTGCCCAGACCAAAAGCCAGGCGCTGAACCTGCAGGATCAGATTATCTTTACCGACCGCTTGCGCGGCATGCTCGGTGCGCGCCTGGAGCACGTTGAACAAAGCTCGGATAACTTCACCAACGGTAAAAAAAGCCAGAAAACCCACGACGTCATAACCCAGCGCGCCGGCCTGCTGTACCAACTAACGCCGCAAGTGGGGGTGTTCGCCAACGCGTCCACTTCATTCAAACCGCAAAGCGATCTGGACGCGGCCGGAGATTTCCTCAAGCCCGAGGAAGGCGTCGGTTATGAAGTGGGGATCAAGAGCGAGCTGTTCGACGACCGCCTGAGCACCACCCTCGCCGTCTTCCATATCGACAAGGAAAACACCCTGGCCACGGACCCGGCCACCGACACCAAACGCGCCATCGGCAAGGCCCGCAGCCAGGGTTTCGACCTGCAATTGACCGGGCAACTGACTGACGCCGTGCGAGTGATTGGCGCCTTTGCCTATATCGACGCCGAAGTGACCAAGGGTGACAAAGATATCCCCACCGGCAGCCGCATTCTCGGCGTGGCCAAGCGCAGTGGCAGCCTGTTGGGCGTGTATGAGTTCCAGGATGGCGCCCTGCGCGGTTCTGACCTTGGCGCAGCCTTTACCTATGTCGGCGACCGCTCCGGCGAAGCCGGCAAAAGCTTTGAATTGCCGGCCTACCACACCGTCGACCTGCTGGCCCATTACAAGGCCAGCGATAACGTAACCGTGGGCCTGAACCTCAACAATCTGTTCGACGAAAAGTACTTCGAGCGCTCCTTCAGCAACTACTGGGTCGCCCCCGGAGAGCCGCGCAACTTTACCGTCAGCCTGACCCTCAACCTGTAAAAGGACCTCACCATGCAAGCGCTCAAATCATTGGCCGTGCTCGGCCTGCTGTTCGCCACCCAGGTATCGGCCCATGGCTTGTGGACCGAGCAACGCCGTGGGCATATCGAAGTGGTCTACGGCCACGGTGCCGAGGACGAAGCCTTCAAGGCGAATAAGGTCAGCGGTGCCTGGGCCTATGACGCAAGTGGGCGGATGATCCCGGTGACCGTGCAGCGCCTGGACGACCAGGCGCGCCTGCAGCCGCTCAAGTCCCCTGCCGTGCTGGCCGTGGCGTTTGATAATGGCTTGTGGTCGCAAACCCCGGACAAGAAATGGGTGAACCAGGGCCGTAGCCAGGTCCCCGGCGCCGTCGAGACCACCCAGGCCCTGAAGTACAGCCTGGCGATCTATCAGGCCGGGGCGAAGCTGCCCAGCCTGGATCAGTTGAAAATGGTGATCGTACCCGAGGTCGACCCACTGACCGTCGGCCCAGGCAAGCTGCTGCCCGTGCGCGTACTGATCGATGGCAAGCCTGCGGCCGGGATCAAATTGATTGGCGACTACCGCAGCGCGCCGAACACCTTGAGCACCGAGACCGACCAGGATGGCCGGGCCCAGGTACTGGTGCGCAACGAGGCGCTGAATGTGATTGCGGCGCAAGTGGAAGTACCGGTCAAAGACGATAGCGAGATTCAGACTCGCGCGCTGTTCAGCTCACTGACCTTCCTTGGCCAACCGCACCACGAATAAACACCACTGAACCCTGTGGGAGCTCCCACACAAGCCCGCTGCCACGTTAGAGGCTGACGGGGGCTCTTTCACACAAGGTATTGAGCGCCGCCGCCCACTGCGGATCATCATTGAGGCACGGCACCAATACCAACTCCTCGCCCCCGGCTTCGCGAAATTGCTCCAGCCCGCGATCACCAATCTCTTCCAGGGTCTCGATGCAATCGGCGACAAACGCCGGGCACATCACCAGCAATTTTTTCACGCCTTGCCGGGCCAGCGCTTCCAGGCGGGCTTCGGTGTAGGGTTCGATCCACTTCGCCCGGCCCAGGCGCGACTGGAACGCCACTGACCATTTATCGTCTGGCAGGCCCATGCGCGCGGCAAAGTCGCGGGCGACGCTGAAGCATTGCCCGCGATAACAGGTGGTGCGCACGTCAGGCGAGGCATTGGCGCAGCAGTCACCCGCGCCTTCGAGCGAATGCCCGGGGTTGAGTTTGTTCAAGTGCCGCTCCGGCAGGCCGTGGAAGCTGAACAGCAGGTGGTCGTAGTTCTGCTGCAAATGCGGCTTGGCGCTGGCCACCAGGGCGTCGAGGTATTCCGGCTGGTCGTAGAACGGTTGCAGGATCGAGAACTGCAGGTCGAGCTTTTTATCTCGCACCACACGCCGCGCTTCTTCGATCACCGTGGTCACGGTGCTGTCGGCAAATTGTGGGTACAACGGCGCCAGCGTGACCTTGTGGATGCCCTGCCCGGCCAGGCGGGTCAGCACGCTCTCGATCGAAGGCTCGCCGTAGCGCATCGCCAGTTCCACCGGCCCCTGGGTCCACTGGGTGGTCATCTGCTGTTGCAGGCGCCGGCTGAGCACGACCAGCGGCGAGCCCTCGTCCCACCAGATCGAGGCGTAGGCATGGGCCGACTGCTCGGGACGCTTGATCAGAATCAGCGACACCAGCAAGCGCCGGACCGGCCACGGCAGGTCAATCACATACGGGTCCATCAAGAACTGATTGAGGTAGCTGCGCACATCGGCCACCGAAGTGGACGCCGGTGAACCCAGGTTGACCAGTAACAACGCGTGATCCGTCATGCAACATCCTATCTCTAGAGGCGGCTGGACAAGTCGTCCAGGGCCGCGTGCAACTCAGTGAACTGAAAAGTGAAACCGTCAGCCAACAACCGCTCGGGTAGCGCCTTCTGCCCGCCCAGCAACAGGCCGGACAACTCTCCCAACCCTACCCGCAAAGCAAACGCCGGCATGGGCATGAACGCCGGGCGGTGCAGGACCTGGCCCAGGGTCTTGGCGAACTCGCGATTGCGTACCGGATGCGGCGCGCAGGCATTATAAGGACCGCTGGCATCAGGTTTGTGCAGAAGAAAATCAATCAGGGCGATTTGATCCTTGATATGCACCCACGGCATCCACTGCCGACCGCTGCCGATAGGCCCGCCCAGGGCCAGTTTGAACGCCAGCACCAGCCGCGACAAAAAGCCGCCCTCAGCCGCTAGCACCAGGCCAGTACGCACCAAAACCACCCGCAAGCCCAATGCCTCGGCGCGCTGGGCGGTTTCTTCCCAGGCGATGCACAACTGGCTGGGAAAATCGTCCTGCACCGGGCCGCTGGCTTCGGTCAACTCGCGCTCACCGCCATCGCCGTACCAGCCCACCGCCGAACCGCTAATCAAGACCGCAGGTTTCACCGCCAGGCCCTCAAGCCAGGCCAGCAAGGTTTCCGTCAGACTGATCCGACTGCTCCACAGCAACGCCTTGCGCTTGTGCGTCCAGAGGCGATCGGCTATCGGCGCACCCGCCAGGTTGATGACCGCGTCCACCGGCTGCGTTATGTCCTGCAAACGGGCGACACCCTGCACCTGCTCACCGCACAACCTGGCGACTTGCGCGGGGTTGCGGCTCCAGACCGTCAACCGATGCCCCTGGGCGCTCCAGTGCTGGCAGAGCTGGCGGCCGATCAGACCCGTACCGCCGGTCAGCAAAATATGCATGAGATCTTCCTCCTGTAACGTTGGCCGGGCATCGCTGGTCTATTTTATAAGCAGGGATCTTTTTAATTGGCCAGACCTAGGTTTAACCATAGGTCACGCCACACGTTAAGGCATGCCGAAACTTATACCAAAAAACAATATTGTACAGCTATTGGTGTCGGCGTAGTCTGTACCCAAAGGTAAAACGAGGCCTCCCATGACTGTTCCCATTGCGATCATCGGTACCGGCATCGCCGGACTTTCGGCCGCCCGAGCGTTAAACGATGCCGGGCACGTTGTACAACTCTTCGATAAAAGCCACGGCAGTGGCGGGCGCATGTCCAGCAAGCGCACCGAGGCCGGCGCACTGGACCTGGGCGCACAGTATTTCACCGCGCGCGACCGACGCTTCGTCAATGAAGTGCAACGCTGGCAAGCCAATGGCTGGGCTGCCGAGTGGGAGCCGCAGCTCTACAACTGCCAATCCGGACAACTGAGCCCCTCCCCTGACGAACAGACCCGCTGGGTCGGCACCCCGCGCATGAGCGCCATCACCCGCGCACTGCTCGATGACCTGCCGGTGGAGTTTGGCTGCCGTATCACCGAAGTGTTCCAGGGCCAGCAGCACTGGAACCTGCTGGACGCCGACGGCAATAACCATGGCCCCTTCAGCCACGTGATCATCGCCACGCCGGCGCACCAGGCCACAGCCCTGCTGGCTGCGGCGCCCAAACTGGCGAGCACGGCGGCCGGGGTGAAAATGGACCCGACCTGGGCCGTCGCCCTGGCCTTCGAAACGCCATTGGATACCCCGATGGAAGGCTGTTTCGTACAAGACAGCCCCCTCGACTGGTTGGCCCGCAACCGTAGCAAACCAGGGCGTGACGCCACGCCAGATACCTGGATCCTGCACGCCACCAGTGCCTGGAGCAAACAGCACCTGGACTTGCCCAAGGAAGCCATCATCGAGTTGTTGCACGGCGCCTTTGCCGAACTGCTGCACTGCAGCATGCCGGCGCCCTCCTTCAGCCTTGCCCACCGCTGGCTGTATGCCCGGCCTGCTGGCGGCCATGAATGGGGAGTATTGGCCGATGCCGACCTGGGCCTATATGTCTGTGGCGACTGGTGCCTGTCGGGCCGGGTTGAAGGTGCCTGGCTCAGCGGCCAGGAAGCAGCGCGGCGCCTGCTTGAACACCTGCAATGAACCGCATCAATCCGGCGAAGTTGCTGTTATCAAAATGGACAGCAACCCGCCCTCGGCACAAGGAAAAACATTTCCTGGTCACCGAGCTGTTCCGCGATGAACAGGGCACAGTACTGGAGATTGAACTGCAGGCCGTGCTGACCCACCGGGCAGAACGCCTGGCCTGGCACAGCCTGCAAGATGCCGAGCACTGGAAAATGGGCTGGAAGTAACCTCGACCGAAAAACCTGTACAAAATATTTGACTTGTACACATCAGAACCTATGATGAGATTAGTTGTACAGAAAATAATCCCTGTACAGGAATTTTGCAGAGGTTTGCCATGCCCAGCCCCGCGCCCACCACCGGCAAACCCAAGATCGCCATCAGCGCCTGCCTGCTCGGCGAGAACGTGCGTTTCAATGGCGGGCACAAGCAATCGCCCCTGTGCAGCCAGGCACTCGCCGACTACTTCGACTTTGTGCCCTTGTGCCCCGAAGTCGCCATCGGCCTGGGCGTCCCCCGCGAGCCGATTCGCCTGGTGGGCGACCCGCAACAACCGCAAGCCGTGGGTACCGTCCACCGCGACCTGAACGTGACCGGCGCACTGGACGCCTACGGCCAGGACGTGGCCGCCGAGCATACCGACCTGTGCGGCTACATCTTCATGCAGAAGTCACCGTCCTGTGGCCTGGAGCGGGTCAAGGTCTACCGCGACAACGGCACCCCGGTCGATGGTGGCGGGCGTGGGATCTATGCCCAGGCATTCTGCGCCCGTCACCCCAACCTGCCGGTGGAAGAAGATGGCCGCCTGCACGACCCGGTGTTGCGGGAAAATTTCCTGACCCGGGTGTTTGTCTACGCCACATGGCAGCAATTGCTCGCTGAAGGGCTGACCCGTCACCGTCTGCTGGCCTTCCACTCGCGCTACAAATACCTGTTGATGGCCCACAGCCCGGCCCACTACAAAAGCCTGGGCAACCTGTTGGGAAGCATGGGCAAGGGCTGCGACCTGCAAGCCCTTGCCGCTGACTATTTCAGCGAGCTAATGAGCGCACTGAAAAAGTGCGCCACCCGCGGCACCCACTCCAACGTGCTGCAACACATCAGCGGTTACCTCAAGCAAGTCATCAGCGCTGAAGACAAACAGGAAATGCAGACCCTGATCGGCCAATACCGTCACGGCATCGTGCCGCTGGTGGTACCGCTGACCCTGCTCAAGCATCACTTTCGCCAACACCCGGACCACTACATCGCGCAGCAGGCGTACCTGCAACCGCATCCGGAAAACCTCAGCCTGCGCAATGCGATTTAACCCATGAACGTTTCTACGCAACACCCCGCCGAAGACTTGGCCCTGGCCCTGGAACAAGGCTGGCTGCCGATCCGCGAAGTGGCCCGCCAGACTGGGGTCAACGCGGTGACCCTACGTGCCTGGGAGCGTCGCTATGGCCTGATCGTGCCGCAACGCACGCCCAAGGGCCATCGGCTGTTCAGCACCGAGCATGTGCAGCGCATCCAGACCATCCTGACGTGGCTCAACCGTGGCGTGCCGGTCAGCCAGGTCAAGCAGTTGATCGACAACGCCCAGCCGGTGGACGACAGCGCCGAAAACGAATGGCAGGACCTGCGCCAGGCTCTGGTACACGCCATCAGCCAACTGGCCGAGCGCCGGGTGGATGATGTGTTCAACCAGGCCATGGCCCTCTACCCACCGCGCACCCTGTGCGAACAACTGTTGTTGCCGCTGTTCAAGGAGTTGGAACAGCGCTGGCAGGGCCAATTCGGCGCGCAGATGGAGCGGGTGTTTTTCCATTCCTGGCTGCGCAGTAAATTCGGCGCGCGGATGTATCACAACAATCGCCAGCTTAACGGCCGCCCTTTATTGCTGATCAATCATTCCGACCTGCCACTTGAGCCCCACCTGTGGTTGAGCGCCTGGCTGGCCAGCAGCGCCGATTGTCCGGTGGAGGTCTTCGACTGGCCGCTGCCCACCGGCGAACTGGCCCTGGCGGTCGAACACCTGCAACCGCGGGCCGTGTTGCTGTACTCAAGCAAGGCCATCCATTTGGCAGCCCTGTCGAAACTACTGAGCAACGCCAGTTGCCCAATCCTCATCGCCGGACCAACGGTGTGCATCCATCAGGCCGAGTTGGCGGTATTAACCCAGGACATCCCAGAACTGTTGTTGGCCGAAGACCCGTTGTCGGCCCACCAGCTCCTGACCCAGCGCGGGCTTCTCTAAATGCATTTGATCTGGCTGCGCAGCGACCTGCGCCTGCATGACAACACCGCCCTCGCGGCCGCCTGCCAGCGCGGCCCGACAGCGGCGGTGTACCTGATCACTGCCGAGCAGTGGCTGGCCCATGACGATGCGCCGTGCAAAGTGGACTTCTGGCTGCGCAACCTCAAGACGCTGAGCCACGCCCTGGGCCAACTGAATATTCCCCTGCTGATCCGCCATGCCGACACCTGGGATCAGGTGCCACAGGTGCTGGTCGAGTTATGCCAGGCCTTGTCGGTCGAGACGGTTCACGTCAACGACGAATACGGGATCCACGAAAGCCTGCGCGATGCCGCTGTGGCCCAGGCCCTGCAAACACAAGGCGTGAGCTTTCACAGTTATCTGGACCAACTGCTGTTCCAACCCGGCAGTGTGCTGACCAAGACCGGCACCTACTTCCAGGTGTTCAGCCAGTTTCGCAAGGTCTGCTACAACCGCCTGCACAGCGCCCTGCCACGCCGGATACCGACCCCCAAGGCCCAGGCCACACAGTCATTGGCCAGCGATGCCGTTCCCGAGCAGGTCAAGGGATTTGCCCCGCCCAGCGACACCCTACGCGCACTCTGGCCGGCGGGAGAGGACGAGGCGCACCGACGCCTTGGGCAATTTGCCGACGCACAGATCAGCTACTACAAGGATGAACGCGACTTCCCGGCCAAGCCCGGCACCAGCCAGTTGTCTGCGTACCTTGCGGCTGGCGTGGTTTCGCCGCGCCAGTGTTTGCATGCCGCATTGCAAAGCAACCAGGGTGAATTCGAAAGTGGCGACACCGGTGCCGTCACCTGGATCAACGAGCTGCTGTGGCGTGAGTTCTACAAACACATCCTGGTGGGCTACCCACGGGTATCGCGCCATCGCGCCTTTCGCCCGGAAACCGAAGCGGTGGCCTGGCGTCACGCGCCCGAAGACCTTGCCGCCTGGCAAGAGGCGCGTACCGGTCTGCCGATCATTGATGCTGCGATGCGCCAGTTGCTGGAAACCGGCTGGATGCATAACCGCCTGCGCATGGTGGTGGCGATGTTCCTGACCAAGAACCTGCTGATCGACTGGCGCGAGGGCGAGCGCTTCTTTATGCGCCACCTGATCGACGGCGACCTGGCAGCCAACAACGGCGGCTGGCAGTGGAGCTCGTCCACTGGCACCGACTCGGCGCCGTACTTCCGGATTTTCAGCCCGCTGAGTCAGTCCGAGAAGTTCGATGGCGAAGGGCGTTTCATCAAGCATTGGCTGCCGCAACTGTCGGGCTTGAACAAGAAGGACGTACACAACCCCGACGCCGCCGGCGGCCTGTTTGGCGTGGCCGACTACCCACGGCCCATCGTCGATCTGAAGCGCTCCCGTGAGCGCGCGCTGGAGGCTTTTCGCGCCCTGCCCTCGCGCCAAGCGGCGGGAGGCGTGTATGAGTGATTTCCTGCGCCAGTTCGCCCAGTCCTTCGCCACCCTGGACAAACACAACCTGCACCTGCTCGACAGCCTGTACAGCCAGGACATATCGTTTACCGATCCACTGCATCAGGTCCACGGCATCAGCGCGCTGAAAGCGTACTTTGCCGAGCTTTACAGCAACGTCAACGCACTGCATTTTGACTTCCACGGCTTCGACTATGCGGCCGACAATGAGGGTTATCTGCGCTGGACCATGAGCTTTTGCCATCCGCGCCTGGCGGGCGGCCAGCAGATTCAGGTCGAGGGCTGCTCCCACCTGTTATGGCACGACAAGGTTTACCGGCACCGCGACTATTTTGATGCCGGAGCGCTGCTTTACGAACACCTGCCGGTACTGGGGCGAATCGTCCGTTGGTTGAAAGGGAGAATGGCATGAGCCTGATATCGCCACGCCGTTACTGGCTGACCGGGGCAAGCAGTGGCATTGGCGCCGCACTGGCAGAAGTGCTGCTCGACAGCGGCGCCCACGTGGCGCTGAGTGCGCGCTCCAAGGCACCGCTGGAGCAGCTTGCCCAACGTTACCCAGGACAAGTGTTGCTGGTGGAGGGTGATTTGACCAACAGCCAGGTGGTACGCGAAATCGGCGAACACATCACGCAAGCCTGGGGCGCGCTGGACACAGTGATTTTGAATGCCGGCACCTGCGAATACGTGGATGCCCGGCAGTTCGATGCCTCGATTATCGAACACGTAGTGCGCACCAACCTGCTGGCCAGCAGTTATTGCATCGAGGCCGCATTGCCACTGCTGCGTGCGGGGCTGACTCCGCACCTGGTAGGCGTCGCCAGTGCCGTCACGTACCTGCCGATGCCCCGCGCAGAAGCCTACGGCGCATCCAAGGCTGGCCTGCGCTACTTGTTCGAATCCCTGCGCATCGACCTGTCTCCCGAAGGCATAGATGTGACCGTGGTCAGCCCCGGTTTCGTCGATACGCCGTTGACCGAACGCAATGATTTCCCGATGCCCTTGAGCTGGCCGGCCGATAAGGCCGCGCAGCATATTTTCGACAAACTGCAAAAGCGTCCACTGGAGATCGCCTTCCCGGCGCTGTTTATCGCCACCTTGTGGCCGCTGTCGAAACTGCCGAACCGCGCGCAACTGATCATCGGCAAGCGCATGCTGCGCAGCCCGCCGCCGCACAAGGACAACCTGTGAAGATCGCGATTGTCGGCAGCGGAATTTCCGGGCTGACCAGTGCCTATCTGCTCAGCCGCCGCCATGACATCACCGTGTTCGAAGCCGGCGACCGGATTGGCGGCCACACCCACACGGTCGACGTGACGGTCGAGGGCCAACGGTATGCGGTGGACACCGGCTTTATTGTGTTCAACGACTGGACCTACCCCAACTTCATCCGCCTGCTAGGGCAGATCGGCGTGCCGTTCAAGCCGACCGAGATGAGTTTTTCGGTGTGCGCTCCCGAGGAAAATGTCGAGTACAACGGCAACAACCTCAATAGCCTGTTCGCCCAGCGCAGCAATATCCTGTCCCCGGGTTTCTGGGGCATGTTGCGCGACATCCTGCGCTTCAATCGCCAGGCGCCCCTGGATTTGCAGGAACAACGCATCAGCGCGCAGATGACCCTGGGCGAATACTTACAGGCGGGCAACTATGGCCCGCGTTTCATCCGCCACTACATCGTGCCCATGGGCGCAGCGATCTGGTCGATGCCGCTGGCGGACATGCTGCAGTTTCCGCTGCAGTTCTTCGTGCGATTCTTCAATAACCACGGTTTGCTGTCGGTAAATAATCGGCCGCAGTGGTGCGTGATTGAAGGTGGCTCCAGCCGCTATATCGAGCCGCTGACCCGCTCGTTCCGCCAGCAGATCCGCCTCAACTGCCCGGTGCACAAGGTCGAGCGTACGCTTGAGGGGGTCGTGATCCACAGTGCCGATGGCTGTGAGCATTTCGACAAGGTGATTTTCGCCTGCCACAGCGACCAGGCCCTGGCCCTGCTGGAGGATCCGAGCCTGGCCGAGCAACAGATCCTTGGGGCGATGACCTACGCCAACAACGACGTGGCCCTGCACACCGACACCCGTTTGCTGCCCGACCGCCCACTGGCCTGGGCCAGTTGGAACTATCGGCTGGACGCCAGCACGCACAAACCGGCAGCCGTCACCTACGCCATGAACATCCTGCAAGGCATCGACAGCGCCACCACCTTTTGCGTCAGCCTTAACCAGACCGCGATTATCAACCCGCTGAAAATCCTCGCCCGCTACACCTATGCCCATCCGCAATACAGCCTGGCGGCGGTCGCGGCGCAAGCGCGCTGGGAGGAGTTGCATGGTGCCCGGCACACCTATTATTGCGGGGCCTACTGGGCCAGCGGCTTTCATGAAGACGGTGTGGTCAGCGCCCTGCGCGTGGCCCAGGCCTTTGGGGAAACCCTGTGAACAGCGCGCTGTACAGTGGCTGGATCGCCCACCGGCGATTCACGCCCAAGGGGCATGCCTTTCGCTATCGCATCGGCCTGCTGTACCTGGACCTCAGCGAACAGGAGCAAGTCCTGGGCCTGTCACCGTTGGCCGGTAGTGGCCGCTTCGCGCCTTTTTCGTTCCGCCAGCAGGACTACCTGCGGGCATTGACCCGCGACGGCACCTGCTTGAGCAATGCCGTGCGCCAAGTCATCGGCACTGCGCTGGGGCATGCTCCCCAGGGCGCTATCTGCCTGCTGACCCAGGCCCGCAGTTGGGGCCTGGCGTTCAACCCGGTGAGTTTCTTCTACTGCTTCGAGGCCGATGGGCAACTGGCCGCGATTCTCTGTGAAGTGACCAACACCCCGTGGCGCGAGCGCTATCACTATGTACTGCCCGCCGGGGCCCTGGCGGGCGGCGGGCATCAGCATTTCGCGGTCGCCAAGGCCTTTCATGTGTCGCCGTTCTTGCCCAGGGACCTGGAGTACCGCATGAGCTTCAGCCCACCCGGCCAGCGCCTGGGGGTGCATATGGCCGACTGGCAAGGTGACGCCAAGGTGTTCGACGCAACCTTGAGCCTGCAACGCGAAGCATTGAGCCAGGCCAGCCTGCATCGTTACCTGCGGCGCTTTCCGTGGATGACCGCCAAGACTTGCCTGGCAATCTACTGGCAAGCCCTGCGCCTGCTGCTCAAACGCACACCGATTGTTCCCCATCAGGCGGCCGATGGCGCCTGTGCAGCTGGGTATTCCAAGGATCACCGCCATGAAATCCCCTAGCTTATCGGTCAAATCCCATCGCCCGAATATCAATGGCCTGACCGGCGCGCTGTTGCGCAAGGCCGTGTTGCGCCAACTCGGCAAGTTGCGCCATGGCCAACTGGTGGTCATCGAGGACGGTGAACGCCGGGTATTCGGCGCGCGCGAGGCACACTTGCTGGGGGAGATCCAGATCCTCGACCCGGCCGTGTGGGGCCTGGTGGCCGCCAACGGCTCCATCGGCGCCGGCGAGGCCTTTATTCACGGGTTCTGGAGCAGCCCGGACCTGACCGCCGTGGTACGCGTGATGGTCAGCAACCTCGACGTACTCGATGCCCTTGAAGGCGGCCTGGCCAAGTTGGCCCGCCCCCTCACCCAGGGCTTGCACTGGCTCAACCGCAATACCCGCAAAGGTTCGCAAAAAAACATCGCTGCCCACTACGACCTGGGTAACGACCTGTTCCAGGAGTTTCTCGACCCGACCATGATGTATTCGGCGGCGCAGTTCCTCACCGCCGACGACACGCTGGAACAGGCACAACTCAACAAACTGGAACGCATCTGCCAGAAACTGGCACTCAAGCCCTCGGACCACCTGCTGGAAATCGGCACGGGCTGGGGCAGCATGGCCCTGTACGCAGCGCAGCAGTATGGCTGCCACGTCACCACGACTACCTTGTCCAAAGAGCAATTTGCCTACACCGAACAGCGTATCCAGGCCTTGGGTTTGCAGAATCAGGTGACGCTGCTGCTGCAGGACTACCGCGACCTGAGCGGGCAGTACGACAAGCTGGTGTCCATCGAAATGATCGAGGCCGTGGGCCATCGTTTCCTGCCCACCTACTTCAAGCAATGCGCACACTTGCTCAAGAGCGACGGCCTGATGTTGTTGCAGGCCATCACCATCCGCGAACAACGTTATGAGCAGGCCAAGGGCAGCGTCGACTTTATCCAGCGTTACATCTTCCCCGGCGGGGCCCTGCCCTGTGTGCAGAAGATGTTGCAGATCGTCAGCCGCGACACCGATATGAACCTGCTGCACATGGAAGACTTCGGCCTGCATTACGCGCGAACCCTGCGCTTGTGGCATGAGAATTTTCGCCGCGCCCATGGTCGGCTGACGGAGTTGGGCTACGACGAATACTTCCTGCGGCTGTGGGAGTTCTACCTGTGCTACTGCGAAGGTGGCTTCATGGAACGCACTATCGGCACCGCGCAATTGCTGCTGGCCAAGCCCTGCGCGGTGACACAACCGCTGCTGGGGCGCTTCAGTGCTTGAACCGTAGGAGCGAGCTTGCTCGCGAAAAACTTGAGAGCGCTGCGTTTAACCAGAAAACCTGGGTTATCGTTGGAGCCCTTCGCGAGCAAGCTCGCTCCTACAGGGGTTGGCAAGCGACACAACGGCAAAAAAACTGAAACCGGTCGGCTTTTGCTTGCAGCTGGGCGCTTGAAGCTTGAAGCTGCGCCCCATGACCACCATCCCCCACACCCAAATCGCCGAACCCGCCGTCACCTGTGCCACGTGCGCAGCCTGCTGCTGCCAGCTGGAAGTCATGCTGATCACCGACACCGGCGTGCCTGATCGTTTTATCGACACCGACGATTGGGGCGGCGAAGTCATGCTGCGCCTGGACGATGGCTGGTGCGCGGCGCTGGATCGCGACACGATGATGTGCACCATCTATGAAAAGCGACCGTTGATTTGCCGGGAGTTCGAGATGGGCGCGCCGGAGTGCATTGACGAGCGCCAGGGGATTGCGACGGTCTACCGCTGATTCTGCAAACGGTGAAGATCAAATGTGGGAGCTGGCCCGCTCCCACATAGGTTGGGCATGTGCCTGGGGAATATCAGAGCGCCATTGTGTAGTTCAACGAGTAGCTCTCGATACCATCGTTATGGCTGCTGATGCCCGCATTGGAATAGTGCGTGGCACGGATCCCCACCTGATGCCCACCGGCAAAGCGCAGGCCAAAGCCCAGGCGATCTTCAAACTGGAAAGCCTGGCCAATGTTGCTGTCTTCGACACGCGTGCGTGAAAACAGCGCCACGCCAATCCCCGCTTCGATGTAGGGCTTGACCGACTCGCCGGCGAACTCATACACAAACACCGGCGAAAAGGACAGGCTGCTGACACTGGCGCGTTTGTCGCCATCCCAGAAGGTATAAGCACCGCTCCAGTAGCCGGTCAGGCGACCGACATCACTCTGCCACCAGCTCTTGTCCCAGTCCGATTGCAGGCCCAGACGATAGGTCATGGTCGAATCACTGGTATGCCCCACCCCAAATTCCAGGCCAGCAGCCTGGGCCGAAACCGAGTGTCCCACCACTACGGCTGCAATCGCAGCCACACAGAACAAGCGCTTCATAAGAAACATCCTTTACCAAACGAAGTTGTATGTTTTTTGATACGTATCAACAGCTATAGAAATCCTGGATTACGCAGAAGTTCAGCTAAAAAACCGACTATTTCACGATTTTTTACCGATCGAAGCTTCGCACAACGCCAGTGAATTTCCATAGTGTGGGTAGGATATTTCTGAGGTGTTGCGGATCACCGCTGGTCCAGAACTGTGCAGTCCGAGGCGGGCCCTCGGCCAGCAGTTGGCGTTCGTCCAGCAGGCGCTGCAACTGACGCGCGACCGCGGCCCCGGTGTCGATCAGGATGATCGTCGGTGGCAGCAGCGTCGCCAGCAATGGCTTGAGGAAAGGATAGTGGGTGCAGCCCAAGATGATGGTGTCGCAGCCGGCCTCGACCAATGGTGCGACATACCCTTGCAGCATCTGGCGCAGCGCCAGGCTGTTCAGGTCGCCGGCTTCGATCAGCTCCACCAGCCCCGGGCAAGGTTGGGTAATCACCCGCACATCGGTGGCGAAGCGATCCAGCAACGCGGCGAACTTGGCGCTTTGCAGGGTGCCCGTGGTGGCGAGCACCCCGACCACACCGCTGCGGGTCGCGGCCGCTGCGGGCTTGACCGCCGGCTCCATGCCCACCAGTGGCCAGTCCGGATAATCACTGCGCAGGTCAGCGACCGCCGCCACGGTCGCCGTATTACAGGCAATCACAAAGGCCTTGGCGCCCTGCTCGCGGAAAAACTCTGCGACCACCCGCGAACGCTCACGAATGAATGCCGGGGTTTTCTCGCCGTAGGGGATATGCCCGCAATCCGCCACGTACAGCAGCGACTCATGGGGCAACAAACGATGAATTTCATCCAGCACCGACAAGCCGCCGACGCCGGAGTCGAACACACCAATCGGTGCATCCTTAACCATGCTGGCTACCGCAAACGCTGCAACCTGGATCACGCTTGACCCGCAGCTCGCGAAAACGTGTGCCCAGGGCATCGATCAACAGCAGGCGCCCGACCAGCGGTGTGCCAAAGCCGGCCAGCAGCTTCAGGGCTTCCAGGGCTTGCAGGCTGCCAACCAGCCCTACCAGCGGGCCAACGACGCCGGCTTCGCTACAGGTCAGTTCGGTGTCGCTGCCATGCCCATATAAACAGTGGTAACACGGGCTTTCCGGGCGTCGCGGATCGAACACCGAGAGCTGGCCTTCCAGGCGAATCGCCGCGCCGCTGACCAGTGGCTTGCCAGCCGCCACGCACGCCGCATTCACCGCTTCACGGGTGGAAAAGTTATCGGAGCAATCGAGCACCAGGTCCACAGCGGCCACGGCGGCGGCTAACGAATCAGCGTCCAGCGCCGTGCGGTGGGCAATCAGTTGAATATCCGGGTTGATTGCACTCAACCGCTTGATAGCCGAATCGACCTTGCTCAGGCCGACGCTGTCGGTGTCGTGGATGATCTGGCGTTGCAGGTTGGTCAGGTCGACGGTATCGAAGTCTGCCAGATGCAACTCGCCGACACCGGCCGCCGCCAGGTACAGGGCCACCGGAGCCCCCAGGCCGCCAAGACCGACAATCAGTACGCGGCTGCTTTTCAGACGCAACTGGCCCTCGATGTCGACCTGTTGCAACAGAATCTGTCGGCTATAGCGCAACAGCTCCTGATCGGTCAGCACGGCCGGCGTCCCAGGCTGATGCGCTCATGGCCGCCGAGGTCGATACGGCTGTGGACCTCGTCAAAACCTTGCGCCAGCAGCAGGTCGCGCACGGCGGGAGCCTGGTCGTAACCGTGCTCAAGCAACAACCAGCCGCCGGCCTCCAGGTGCGCGGGCGCCTGGGCGATGATCAAGCGCAGGTCGTCCAGCCCATCCTCGCCTGCAACCAGCGCACTGGCCGGCTCGAAGCGCACATCGCCGGCCACCAGGTGTGGATCGTTGTCGGCTATATAAGGTGGGTTGCTGATGATCAGGTGGTAGGTGTGATCTTTCAGGGCACTGAACCAGTGACTGTTGAGCACCGTGACGTTGTCCAGGTGCAGGCGCTGGCGATTGCGTTCGGCCAGCGCCACGGCCTCCAGCACGCGGTCAACGGCGGTCACACTCCAGGCCGGGCGCTCACTGGCCAAGGCCAGGGCAATGGCACCGCTGCCGGTGCCCAGGTCGAGGACAGTCGCCGGGGTGGCGGGCAACAGTTCCAGGGCCGCTTCCACCAGCAACTCAGTGTCCGGGCGCGGGATCAGCGTGTGCGGTGCGACTTCCAGGTCGAGTTTCCAGAAGCCTTGCTGGCCAAGGATATAGGCCACCGGCTCTCCGCTGCGGCGCCGTTGCAGGTAATCGGCGAAGACCAACGCGTCCTCGCTGCTGACGATTTTTTCTGGCCAGGTGTGCAAGTAGCTGCGGGACTTGCCCAGGGCAGCGGCCAGCAGTAATTCCACATCCAGGCGCGCGGTCGGCGAGTCGGGCAAGTCGGCGGCGCGCAACAAGCTGGCAATAATGGTCATTTATTCACCTATCGCCGCCAGTTGGTCGGCCTGATATTCGGCCAGCAACGGCTCGATCACGGCATCCACGCCCCCGGCTAGGATTTCGTCCAGGGAGTAGAGGGTCAGGTTGACCCGGTGGTCGGTGACCCGGCCCTGGGCGTAGTTGTAGGTGCGGATACGTTCAGAGCGGTCGCCCGAGCCCACCAGCAACTTGCGCTCGCTGGCAATCGCGTTGGCGGCGGCGCTGGTCTGCTGGTCGTTGAGTTTGGCCGACAGCCAGGACATGGCCCGCGCGCGGTTCTTGTGCTGGGAACGTTCTTCCTGGCACTCCACCACAATGCCGGACGGCAAGTGAGTGATGCGGATTGCCGAGTCGGTCTTGTTGACGTGCTGACCACCGGCGCCCGACGAGCGATACGTGTCGACGCGCAAGTCTGCCGGGTTGATCTCGATGGTTTCCTGCTCGTCCGGCTCGGGCAATACCGCCACGGTGCAGGCCGAGGTGTGGATACGGCCCTGGGACTCGGTGGCCGGCACGCGCTGTACGCGGTGAGCGCCGGATTCGAATTTCAACTTGCCGTAGACGTTCTCGCCTTCGACCCGGGCGATGATTTCCTTATAGCCGCCGTGCTCGCCTTCGTTCTCCGAGAGGATCTCCACGCGCCAGCCGCGACGCTCGGCATACCGCGAGTACATGCGAAACAGGTCGCCGGAGAAGATCGCCGCCTCGTCGCCGCCGGTACCGGCGCGGATTTCGAGGAACACGTTGCGCCCATCGTTAGGGTCTTTGGGCAGCAGCATGCGTTGCAGGTCGCCTTCCAGCTCGACGAGCTTTTCTTTGGCCTCACGGACTTCTTCCACGGCCATTTCACGCATGTCCGGGTCGCTGTCCTTGAGCAGTGCCTGGGCACCTTCGAGGTCGGCCTGCACTTTGAGCAGTTGTGAATAGGTGGTCACGATCGGCTCAACTTCGGCGTATTCCTTGGAATAGGCACGGAACTTGGTTTGATCGGAAATGACCTCGCCGTCGCCGAGCAAGGCGGTCAGTTCTTCGAAACGGTCCTGGAGCACGTCCAGTTTATTGAGCAGTGACGCTTTCATTGCGGTTTTTTATCCGAAGAGCTGTCTGGCGCGCCCTCACCGAGGGCAAAGAGTTCCTGGGCCATGGCCAGCGCATCGAGGCGGCCTTCGGCAGTCAGTTTTTTAAGCTGTACGCTGGGAGCATGCAACAGCTTGTTGGTCAGGCCACGGGCCAATTGCATCAAAACATCTTCAGCACTGGCGCCATTGGCCAGCAGCCGCTGGGCCTTGATCAATTCCTCGTCGCGCAAACGCTCGCCCTGTTGGCGATAGGCCTTGAGCACATCCACGGCGGCCAGTTCGCGCAGGCGCACCATGAAGTCATCGGCACCAATCGCGACCATTTCCTCGGCAGCCTGGGCAGCGCCCTGGCGGCTCTTGAGGTTTTCAGCGACCACCTCGTGCAGATCGTCGACGCTATATAGATAAACGTCGTCCAATTCGCCGACTTCTGGCTCGATGTCCCGGGGGACGGCAATATCCACCATGAAAATCGGTTTGTGCTTGCGCAGCTTCAAGGCACTTTCCACCGCGCCCTTGCCAAGGATCGGCAACTGGCTGGCGGTGGAGCTGATCACGATATCGCTGCGCACCAGTTCGGCCGGGATATCGGCCAGCAATACCGCGTGGGCACCGAACTCTTCGGCCAGGATGCTGGCGCGCTCCAGGGTCCGGTTGGCCACCACGATACGCTTGACGCCCAGGTCATGCAGGTGCCGGGCGACCAGGGTGATGGTCTCACCCGCGCCGATCAGCAGGGCCTGGCTGCGTTGCAGGTCGCTGAAGATCTGCTTGGCCAGGCTGACGGCGGCAAATGCCACGGAGACCGGGTTTTCACCAATCGCCGTATCGGTGCGCACCTGCTTGGCCGAATTGAAGGTGGCCTGGAACAAACGCCCCAGCAGCGGCCCCACGGTCCCGGCTTCGCGGGCCACGGCGTAGGCCGACTTCATCTGGCCGAGGATCTGCGGTTCACCCAACACCAGCGAATCAAGCCCGGACGCAACGCGCATCATGTGACGAACTGCCGCATCATCTTCGTGTACATAAGCACTGGAGCGCAGGTCATCCAGGCTCAAATGATGGTAGTCAGCCAGCCAGCGCAGCACGACATCCGCAGACAGATGTTCCTGCTCTATATAGAGCTCACTGCGATTGCAGGTGGAAAGGATCGCAGCTTCGCGGCTGTCGGTGAGCCGGCACAGCTGCTGCAAAGCCTCAACCAACTGCTCCGGGGTAAACGCCACGCGCTCGCGGACGTCTACAGACGCAGTCTTGTGGTTGATACCCAGAGCAAGGAAGGCCATTCAATATCGCTGATGATGTCGAGAAGCCGACAATTGTCCTACTTCGACTGACTCAGAACAACCACCGTCGTCTATTGTCCTAATGCCTTATGCCTATAAAGGCCCGTTGTAGGAGCGAGCTTGCTCGCGAAAATCGTCAACGATAACGCTGGCACCCTGGGTAAACGCGGCGCCTTGGCGTTTTTCGCGAGCAAGCTCGCTTCTACAGGGGGAGCATTTAAGGCAATCGGAGTGCCCCGGTTATGTTTGGCCGAGGGCTTGTGTCATGATGATCCGACCGCAGGTTAGTGTCGTCCTCTTCCTATATGAATAGATCTTCCGCGTTGCTCCTTGCCCTTGCCTTCCTCGGCGGCTGCCAGTCCATGGCCCCCGTATCGTCGCAGAGTCCTGCGCCAGTGGAAGACAGCACCCCCGCCCCTGAAAAGCCCAAGGTTTATTCCTCGTTCAGTGAAGAAACGATCTTCAGCCTGTTGAGCGCGGAGCTCGCCGGCCAGCGCAATCGATTCGACATTGCCCTGGATAACTACGTGACCCAGGCCATCAACACCCAGGATCCGGGGATTTCCGAGCGCGCATTTCGCATCGCCGAATACCTTGGCGCCGACCAGGCAGCCCTGGATACGGCGATGATCTGGGCGAAGAATGCGCCGGATGACCTCGAAGCCCAGCGCGCCGCAGCCATCCAACTGGCACGCGCCGGGCGCTACGACGACTCCATGGTCTATATGGAGAAGGTCTTGCAGGGCAAGGGCGATACCCATTTCGACTTCCTCGCCCTGTCGGCCGCCGATACCGACCAGGACACCCGCGACGGACTGATGAAGAGTTTCGACCGCCTGCTGCAAAAGCACCCGAGCAATAGCCAACTGGTGTTTGGCAAGGCATTGCTGCTGCAACAGGATGACGAACCGCAAGCCGCCCTCAAGCTGCTGGAGCAAAACCCGCCGGAAGAAGGTGAGATCGCCCCGCTGCTGTTGCGTGCGCGACTGCTGCAAAGCCTCAACCGCGGCAAGGAAGCCTTGCCGCTGCTGCAAAAAAGCATCAAGAAGTATCCGGACGACAAGCGTCTACGCCTGACCTACGCGCGCATGCTGGTGGAACAGGACCGCATGGAAGACGCCAAGGTCGAGTTTGCCAGCCTGGTCCAGCAATACCCGGATGACGACGAACTGCGCTATTCACTGGCGCTGGTGTGCCTGGAAGCCAAGGCCTGGGAAGAGGCCAAGGGTTATCTGGAAGACCTGATCGCCCGCGAAAGCCATGTCGATTCGGCCCACCTGAACCTGGGACGCATCGCCGAAGAACGCAACGACCCGCAAGGCGCGCTGATCGAATACGCCCAGGTCGGCCCCGGCAACGACTATCTGCCAGCCCAACTGCGCCAGGCCGATATCCTGATGAACAACGGCCGCACTGACGAAGCCGAAAAACGCCTGGCCGCTGCCCGCGATGCCGAGCCGGACTACGCCATCCAGCTGTATCTGATCCAGGCCGAAACCTTGTCGGCCAACAATCAGGGGGAGCGCGCCTGGAAAATCCTCGCCCAGGCCCTGCTGCAATACCCCGACGACCTGAACCTGCTGTACACCCGCGCCATGCAGGCCGAAAAACGCAATGACCTGGCCCAGATGGAAAAGGACCTGCGCCTGATCATCAAGCGCGATCCGGACAATGCCATGGCACTGAACGCCCTGGGCTACACCTTGTCAGACCGTACGACGCGTTATGCCGAGGCCAAGACCCTGATCGAACAGGCCCACCAGCTCAACCCGGAAGACCCGGCAGTACTCGACAGCCTGGGCTGGGTGAATTACCGCCTGGGCAACCTCGATGAAGCCGAACGCCTGTTGCGCCTGGCCCTGGAGCGGTTTCCCGACCAGGAAGTCGCCGCTCACCTGGGCGAAGTGCTCTGGGCCCAGGGCAAACAACGCGAAGCCCGACAAATCTGGGGCAAGTTCCTCAAGGAACAACCCGACAGCCCTATCCTGCGCAGCACCATCAAGCGCCTGACCGGATCCGAGACTCTTTAATTCTATGTTTTTGCGCCACGCCATCGTTTTCAGTCTTATCGCCTTGCTCGCCGGTTGTGCGGGCTTCGGCGCCCGCGAGTCCGTCGAAGGCCAGGGCAACCCGGCGCAGTGGCGCCAACACAAGGATCAGCTCAGCAGCATTGATGGCTGGCAGATCGAAGGCAAGATCGGGGTGCGCGCACCGAAGGATTCGGGCAGCGGCACCTTGTTCTGGCTGCAACGCCAGGACTATTACGATATCCGCCTCTCTGGCCCCCTGGGCCGTGGCGCTGCACGCCTGACCGGGCGCCCGGGGCAAGTGAGCCTCGAAGTGGCCAACCAGGGCCGCTATGAAGCGCCATCACCGGAAGCCTTGCTCGAAGAGCAGGTCGGCTGGAAGCTGCCGGTCTCGCATCTGGTCTGGTGGGTTCGCGGCCTGCCCGCACCTGACAGCAAGAGCCGCCTGAGCCTCAATGGCGACAGCCGCCTGGCCACTCTGGAACAGGATGGCTGGCAGGTCGAATACCTGAGCTACGTGGAACAAAGCGGCTACTGGCTACCCGAGCGCATCAAGCTGCACGGCAGCAACCTTGACGTCACGCTGGTGATCAAGGACTGGCAACCACGCAAGCTGGGGCAGTGACATGAGCGAACGCCTGACCCTGCCCTCCCCGGCCAAACTCAATTTGATGCTGCATATCCTCGGTCGCCGTGAAGACGGCTATCACGAGTTGCAGACGCTGTTTCAATTCCTCGACTACGGCGATGAACTGACCTTCGCCGTGCGCGACGATGGCGTGATTCGCCTGCACACCGAATTCGAAGGTGTGCCTCACGACAGCAATCTGATCGTGAAGGCAGCCAAAAAACTTCAGGAACAATCCGCGTGCCCCCTCGGCATCGATATCTGGATCGATAAAATCCTGCCCATGGGCGGCGGCATCGGCGGCGGCAGCTCGAATGCCGCGACCACCCTGCTCGGTCTCAATCACTTGTGGCAACTGGGCTGGGATGAAGATCGCCTGGCCGCGCTGGGCCTGACGCTGGGTGCCGACGTCCCGGTTTTTGTGCGTGGACACGCCGCATTTGCTGAGGGTATCGGGGAAAAACTCACCCCTGTAGACCCCGAAGAGCCGTGGTATGTCGTGCTTGTTCCGCAAGTATCTGTAAGTACAGCAGAAATTTTTTCAGATCCGTTGTTGACACGTAACTCTTCTCCCATTAAAGTGCGCCCCGTTCCCAAGGGAAACAGTCGAAATGACTGCTTACCGGTGGTAGCAAGGCGTTATCCAGATGTACGTAACGCATTGAATTTGTTAGGTAAATTTACCGAAGCAAAACTCACCGGAACTGGAAGTTGTGTGTTTGGGGGCTTCCCAAACAAAGCTGAAGCTGATAAAGTCTCGGCCCTTCTTACAGAGACCCTTACAGGGTTTGTAGCAAAGGGAAGCAACGTTTCGATGTTGCATCGCAAGCTGCAAAGTCTGCTCTAAAAGGAACCGAGTACTGGGTACTCGTTGCAACAGATACAGGGGCGTCGCCAAGCGGTAAGGCAGCAGGTTTTGATCCTGCCATGCGTTGGTTCGAATCCAGCCGCCCCTGCCATTTTCTATACTCATCCAGGTTACCCTCAGCCTCTAGGTACTGCGCGTGTCCAAGATGATGGTCTTTACGGGGAATGCTAACCCCGATCTGGCTCGGCGTGTTGTACGTCAGCTGCATATCCCTCTCGGTGACATCTCTGTCGGTAAGTTTTCCGACGGCGAAATCACAGCCGAGATCAATGAAAATGTCCGCGGTAAAGATGTTTTCATTATTCAGCCGACTTGCGCTCCGACCAACGATAACCTGATGGAACTCGTCGTGATGGCTGATGCCTTCCGCCGCTCCTCAGCGACTCGAATCACAGCTGTAATCCCTTACTTTGGTTATGCCCGTCAGGATCGCCGTCCGCGTTCCGCACGTGTGGCTATCAGCGCGAAAGTCGTCGCTGACATGCTGACCGTGGTAGGTATCGACCGTGTTCTCACGGTTGACCTGCACGCTGACCAAATCCAGGGGTTCTTCGATATTCCGGTAGATAACATCTACGGCTCCCCCGTCCTGGTGGATGACATCGAAGACCAGCGCTTTGAAAACCTGATGATCGTGTCCCCGGACATTGGTGGCGTCGTGCGTGCACGAGCTGTTGCCAAGTCCCTGGGCGTGGACCTCGGGATCATCGACAAACGCCGTGAGAAAGCCAATCACTCTGAAGTGATGCATATCATCGGTGATGTCGAAGGGCGTACCTGTATTCTGGTCGATGACATGGTTGATACCGCCGGCACCCTGTGCCACGCGGCAAAAGCCTTGAAAGAGCACGGTGCAGCAAAAGTCTTCGCCTACTGCACACACCCTGTGCTGTCGGGCCGAGCGATCGAGAACATCGAGAACTCAATGCTGGACGAACTGGTGGTGACTAACACCATCCCGTTGTCCGCAGCTGCTCAAGCCTGTTCGCGTATCCGTCAACTGGATATCGCACCGGTTGTTGCCGAAGCGGTTCGCCGCATCAGCAATGAAGAATCGATCAGCGCGATGTTCCGCTAAGGGTCAAACCTTCGCGGCATCAACCTGACGAAAAGCGCCCCGCCCCAGCATATTGTTGGGGCGGGGCTTTTTTGCCCATATCGCCTTTAGCGCTGGTCGCAAACGCTGGGGCGAATGTGGTTATTTTGGAGATACAACATGAACGATTTTACTCTGAATGCTGAAGTGCGTTCCGACCTGGGGAAAGGTGCGAGCCGCCGCCTGCGTCGTCTCGCAAGCCTGGTTCCAGCTGTAGTTTACGGTGGCGACAAAGCCCCTGAATCCATCAGCATGCTGGCTAAAGAAGTTGCCAAACTGCTCGAAAACGAAGCGGCCTACAGCCACGTTATCGAACTGAACGTTGGCGGCAAAAAGCAGAACGTTATCATCAAGGCTCTGCAGCGCCACCCGTCCAAAGGTCACGTACTGCACGCTGACTTCGTACGCGTTGTTGCTGGTCAGAAACTGACCGCTATCGTTCCAGTCCACTTCGTTGGCGAAGCGGCTCCGATCAAGAAAGGCGGCGAGATCTCGCACGTGACTTCGGAAATCGAAGTTTCCTGCCTGCCGAAGGACCTGCCTGAGTTCATCGAAGTCGACCTGACCAACGCTGAAATCGGCGCGATCATCCACCTGTCCGACCTCAAGGCCCCTAAAGGCGTTGAGTTTGTTGCACTGGCTCACGGTGATGACAAAGCTGTTGCAAACGTACACGCTCCACGCGTTGCACCAGAAGCAGAAGGCGCTGCAGAGTAATTCACTCTGTAATGTCGGAGCTTGAGGAAACATCGCGGACCGAAACGTAGCGAGAAAGCGGGCGATAACGCGAAGTTTATCTCTGGATAAGTGAGCTCCTGTCGTCCACTTTCGCCGCAACGAGGTTGCGGCGATGTTATCCACAACTCCAAAGGAAGGGCCCCTGTCGTGACTGCCATTAAACTGATCGTTGGCCTGGGAAATCCAGGCGCCGAATACGAACAGACCCGGCATAACGCGGGGGCCCTTTTTGTTGAGCGCATCGCCCACGCCCAAGGCATCAATCTTGTGGCCGATCGCAAATATTTTGGCCTGACCGGACGCTTCTCGCATCAGGGTCAGGATGTTCGTCTACTGATTCCCACCACCTACATGAACCGCAGCGGCCAGGCTGTCGCGGCGCTTGCGGGCTTCTTCCGGATCAAACCCGAAGAAATCCTGGTGGCCCATGACGAACTGGACCTGCCACCCGGCGTTGCCAAGCTCAAGCAAGGCGGCGGCCATGGCGGTCATAATGGCCTGCGCGACATCATCGCGCAGTTGGGCAATCAGAATACCTTTTACCGCCTGCGGCTCGGCATTGGCCACCCAGGCGTTGCCAGTATGGTTTCAAATTTCGTCCTGGGTCGTGCGCCACGCGCCGAACAGGAAAAACTCGATGCAAGCATCGATTTTGCCCTCGGCGTGCTGCCGGATATCTTCGCCGGTGAATGGAACCGCGCGATGAAAAACCTGCACAGCCAGAAGGCCTGACTTTTACCCGAGGGGAAACACCATGGGATTCAATTGCGGCATCGTCGGCCTGCCCAACGTCGGCAAGTCCACCCTGTTCAACGCCCTGACCAAGTCCGGTATTGCGGCGGAGAACTTCCCCTTCTGCACCATCGAACCCAACACCGGTATCGTGCCGATGCCCGATCCGCGCCTGGACGCACTGGCGGCCATCGTCAATCCCAAGCGCATCCTGCCGACCACCATGGAATTCGTCGACATCGCAGGGCTGGTAGCCGGCGCGTCAAAAGGTGAAGGCCTGGGCAACAAGTTCCTCGCCAACATCCGTGAGACCGATGCCATCGCTCATGTAGTCCGCTGCTTTGAAGACGAGAACGTGATTCACGTATCCAACAGCGTCGACCCGAAACGCGACATCGAGATCATCGACCTGGAACTGATCTTCGCCGACCTCGACAGCTGCGAGAAGCAACTGCAAAAGGTCACGCGCAACGCCAAGGGCGGCGACAAGGACGCAGTGGTCCAGAAGGCCCTGCTGGAGCAGTTGATCGCGCACTTCACCCTGGGCAAGCCTGCACGTAGCCTGATGAAGAACATGAGCATCGACGAAAAGGCCGTGATCAAGGGCTTCCACCTGCTCACCACCAAGCCTGTGATGTACATCGCCAACGTGGCTGAAGACGGTTTCGAAAATAACCCGCTGCTCGACGTGGTCATGGCCATTGCCGAAGAAGAAGGCGCGATGGTTGTGCCGGTGTGCAACAAGATCGAAGCGGAAATCGCCGAGCTCGATGACGGCGAAGAGAAGGACATGTTCCTTGAGGCCCTGGGCCTGGAAGAGCCTGGCCTGAACCGTGTGATCCGTGCGGGCTACGAAATGCTGCACTTGCAGACCTACTTCACCGCCGGTGTCGAAGAAGTGCGTGCCTGGACCGTCAAGGTCGGCGCCACCGCGCCACAAGCTGCGGGTGTGATCCACACTGACTTCGAAAAAGGCTTTATCCGTGCCGAAGTAATCGCCTACAACGACTTTATCCAGTTCAAGGGTGAAGCTGGGGCCAAGGAAGCCGGCAAGTGGCGTTTGGAAGGCAAGGAATACATCGTCAAGGATGGCGATGTGATGCACTTCCGCTTCAACGTGTAAGCTGCCTGTACGGCTCAAGCCGTAGAAAAAAAAGCCGATGCCCTGCATCGGCTTTTTTGTGGGCAATCCAACGATTAAAATGTCGATGACACATTAAGACATCGTTTCGTACTTAAAAAACAACATAGACAATAAACTATAAAACAAACACCACAAGCATACGATCCTCATCATTAATAAAATCCACAAAATCTTTAAGACTTATCCTACGCAAAAGCGTAAATACCATGCCTACAAAACCTTGAATATCTTTCAAGTTCAAATCCATCCAGCACATCTAGTAAAACCAGGGCTAACCTAAACACCCTTTCGCGATGACAACCTGGAAAATTTCCGGTCTACTGGCCAATATCACTAGCTAATTCAAACAATAGCGAGCGACAACTCTATTGGAGTAATAGCAATATGTCGGCCTCCTATCAGAATGAAATTGAAACAGATACACCGTTCAATGAATGCCCAGACATAGAAACAACCATCATTAACACCGCCCCGCTCAACATCGACATTCTGTTACTCGGGGAAACAGGTACCGGCAAGGACACCTTGGCGCAACGTGTTCATTGCCTATCAAGGCGACGAGGCAATTTCGTCGCGGTCAACTGTGCCGCGATACCGGAGAACCTTGCCGAAAGCCAGCTGTTCGGCGTCAACAGCGGCGCCTACACCGGGGCCATGCAATCACGTGCTGGTTCTGTCGAAGCGGCGCACCTGGGCACCTTGTATCTGGACGAAATAGACAGCATGCCGCTCCCTCTGCAAGCCAAGTTGCTGCGGGTACTGGAGTCCCGAGGAGTTGAACGTTTGGGCTCGACGCGGTTTATCCCCGTAGACATGCGAGTGATCGCGTCTGCCCAGCAATCCTTGCATGAGATGGTCGAGCAAGGCGCCTTCAGGCGCGATCTGTACTTTCGCCTGAACGTCGTCAATATCAACCTCCCGCCACTGCGCGAGCAACGAGAGCGCATCATCCCCCTGTTCTTGAAAATGATCCGCCAGGAGGCCGAGTACTTCAAATGCCCTGTGCCCATCCCTGCCAGCGCCCTGCTTTCACAGCTTCTGTGTCATCCCTGGCTGGGGAACGTGCGCGAACTGCGTTCGACAGCCAAACGTTTCGTCCTGGGGCTCCCCCCTCTCTCTGTGCCTGTAACAGAGCGCCAAGAGATGGAAATACCTCTCAAGGAACGACTACAGCAAATCGAGAAGTCGCTGATTGAAGCGTCGCTGAACCGTCATGCCCACAACGTAGACGTCGTGGCCGTTGAGTTAGGTGTTGCCAAGCGCACGCTCTATTACCGGATGAAGCAATTGGCAATATCACTGACCTGAGTACATTCCACGGCCCGCCAGCAACGCTCCGAAAGAATTACACTTTTTGAAACATACCCCTCAGGTGCATTTGGAACGCATATATTTCCTGAGCCACATAAATTGTGGAACAGCGAAATTGGATGTGACACATCCATATCTCAGCATCGCTTAAGTCCGGTGAGATTAACGTCAAGTACGGAGTAAAAAATATGAGTATTGGTTCAATTGGCTCTTCAGGGGCCAGCCCCTTCGGTGGCGGCGCTGGTGGCATGAGTGCAGAACAAGCGGACGCAGGCCTTGAAGCCGCAGAAGCGAAAAAGAGAGCGGACGGTGTGAAAAACGCATGGAAAACTGCGGTAAACCAAAATACCGCGGGTATAAAAACAGCCTCTGATGCACTCCGGTTGTAATCAAGTCTGGCACCTTTTGACCTTCCCGGGATTTAGTCGCGGGAGGGTCACTTCACCGCCGCATCAATAACAACAAGCACGCCCCCCTAAGTTTTTATGTAAGAGGCGCCATATGTTTATAGGAAGAGTACGCTCTGCTGAACATGATGATATCAATGGTTCTTCTAGCGCACAGGAATCATCAATCTCTCGCACCGATGTCAACTACTTTACCTCACTCATGGACCCGTCGGCACTTGCCAGTACGGCGCCAAGTTACACTACGCCACAGAGCATGCTTTCCGACGCATCAGGCAAACTGGCTTCCGTGACCCAGCGCATGACCAAAAGCCTACGCGCCTTGAGCGGCGACAATAAGTTTGACGAAGCACGAAAATATCCGGACCAACTTTCCGATACGTTATTGCTGACGCATATTCTCGTTAAGAGTGTGGGTAAAACCGCACAATGCGTCGATAAAATCTGCAACCTCCAGTAGATAAACATGACTCGCCTTCTGCGTATTACGTTGACACTAGTGTTGTCATTCATGCTGCATGCTTGTAGTGACCATGTCGAACTTCATCGTCAACTCTCCGAGCAGGAAGCCAATGAGGTCATTGCAGAGTTGGCAGACAAACATATACGCGCCAGTAAAGTTCCGGCCAAAGACGGTGTTGTGGTTGTGGTCAACGCCTCCGATATCGGGCGTGCCGTACGCACCCTGGACGCCGTCGGACTGCCCAAGGCAGCCCGCACTACCCTGGGCGACACCTTTCGCAAGGAAGGGGTCATCTCGACCCCGCTTGAGGAGCGAGCGCGCTACATCTATGCCTTGTCCCAGGAGCTGGAAACAACGTTATCGAACATCGATGGGGTGATCGTCGCCCGAGTCCACGTAGTGCTGCCCGAGCGTGTGGCACCGGGTGAACCGGTACAACCCGCCTCCGCCTCAGTGTTCATCAAGCACGATCCTCGGCTTGACCCCGACAATATCCAGGCCCGTGTTCGCCGGATGGTCGCCAGCAGCATTCCAGGTATGACCAACGCCGTCGAAAACCCGCAAAAACTAACGGTGGTATTCGTCCCGGCGACAGCCTATCTGGAGCAGCAACGCCTGGCCTATTTCGGTCCGTTCCTGGTGCCGGGAGATGACATTGGTTTTTGGCGGGCCAGTGTCAGTTTCACAATGATCATTTTAGTGCTGCTCATTATCGCCGTAACGTTCTGGCGGATCAGAGGACAGCGAGTGCTGCCGCATGCCCAATCGGCCGGACCATCCCCTGATGCGCCAATCCGCCCGCACGATGAGTAACCTGGCATGGGTCCAGTGGTGGGCAACCCCCTGGCTGTATTCGTGCGAAGACTGGCGAACGGTTGATGAACACACTGCGCTGAGTGGGCTTTATCACAGTCGACACTTACGCATCGGCAAAATCTACGGCGTCGCACCCTGCCTGCCTCCAACGCCTCAGCCCACACTGCTTCAACTGGCTCTCGCATCGCCAGACCAACTTGACCTGGTACTGGCATTGATCGACAGCACGTGTCACCCGACCTATGCCAGTGCATTAAATGAAAACCTCCAGCAGTGGTGCAACAGACTCTCCAAGGCATTACCCCCGGATATGCTGCTGCCCGATGACGACCCCTTGCAGTTGCTACGTACCTGGGTCAACCCAGCCACCTGGCAACGCATCAGGTTGAGATTCCCTAGACAGCGCGTTCTGGACCTGGAAAAAAAAGCCCTTGCGCTCGGAGACTCGTATAGCCGCCTCGATACCCTATGGCACGCCGTAGTCTGGCGTATTGCGACGATCAACAGCGACGGTAAAGCGCCTTACGCCAAGGACCATGGAGACTGAAACGATGTTTTGCCGACATAAAATCGACTTGCCCAAAGGTACCGGCCCCTTTCCCGAAACCCTGATCCCCCGCGAAACACTGGCGGGTTACACGCAGGCCAATAATGCGTTGGAGCACGCAAAGGCCCAAGCCAGACAATTACTGAAGTTGGCAGAAAAGCAGCGTGAAAAACTTCTGGAAAACGCTGGCCTTGAAATCTGGCGACGTGCCGATGCCCAGTTCAAGCGCTGGGAAGTCGAACGCCAGACGATGTACGACAACCTTGAGCGCTATGCCTCTTCAATTGCCAACCAGGCGATTCATCTCCTGCTGGAAGAGACTCCCCCGCCACAACGCATGGCAGCCCTGCTCAAACAACTGATGGCCAGCCAGATGCCGGTGGTCAAGGCGGCCTTGCTGTGCCATCCACTTGAACTGGAGGCCGCCCGACAGTATCTCGCAGCCCACAATAATACACTCTGGGTACTACGCGCCGACGACACAATCAAACCCCAGACACTGCTATTACAGACCGAAGAAGGGGACTTCTGTATTGATTGGGCCACCATGCATGACTCCTTTCTAGACCAAAGCAAAAAGCGGGTGGACGATTGATTTTTAAACACGCGTATACCCCCTCAAATAAACTGCTACACATGGAACCAATTCGAAATACAAACCACTGAGAGGAAACACAAAAGGAGCAAAGCCATGAGCTACTACGAAGGTTACAGAGAGCGGCTTCTAAGCGATGCGAAGCGCAGCAAACGCGATGTCTACGACTTGATGGAAGAAAACTCTGGATCTGAGGAGGATATGGCTTTGTTCTATGAACTTTTGATGACTAATCGTAAGTCCGAATACGTTTTCACTGAACATATCAGAGCAAGGCATATGCTACTGAAGTCTGGTCTGGACAGCGGACAATAAATTGAAGGCACTACTTAGCAACTGGTTGAGTAACCGCACCGAAGAACTAACACTCCTCGAAGACAATGACGAAATAATCCTGCGCCATTGTTCTAACACCCTGTTATTGCAGGTGCAACTGACCCGAGATCGCCCGGATAAATCACACCTCAAAACCTGGATGCGCCTAGGTAACGCAAGCCTGAGTCACTTTCAGGGCGCACTCGCGCAGGCACCTGCAACGGGTGCGCTCTGGTTGACTCAGTGCCTACAGGAAAGCGCCGGCGAGAAGCGTCTGCTAGACAGTCTCGAAGCCCTGCTCAACCAGCGCGATACCTGGCGCGCAATGATCACACGCCTTGCAAAACCGGCCCAACGGTTCCAACCCACGTCACTCCGCTCGCCGCCGCACTAATCAGAGAACGCCCAATGTATAACAATAAACACAAGCGCACTCGCTTGCGCGCCGTCTCGCCTGCTGCGCCCCAAAAAGGCGTCCATTGGCGCTACCTGCTGGTACTGCCCTGGTTGCTTTTGCCCTTGCAAAGCCCGCTCGCCGCTATTCCCGCCGAATGGAAAAATACCGCGTATGCCTATGAAGCCGAACATAAGCAGGTACGTGATGTGCTGGAGGATTTCGCCCAGACCTTTGGCACGCAACTGCAGATCGACGGCCTGCTGGAGGGCAACGTCAATGGCAAGATACGCGCCAATACCCCGCAGTCGTTACTCGACCGATTGGGAGTAGAACACCGCTTCCAGTGGTACATGTACAACAACACGCTGTACATCAGCACCCTGGATCAGCAGGAGTCCGCACGCCTGGAGGTCTCATCCGAAACCGTTGCCGACTTGAAACAGGCATTGACGGACATTGGCCTGCTCGATAGCCGTTTCGGCTGGGGGGAACTGCCCGACGATGGCGTGGTGCTGGTGTCAGGCCCCAAGCGCTATATCGACCAGATCAAGCAGTTCAGCAGCCAGCGTAAATCTCCCGATGAGAAACAAAGTGTACTGACGTTCCCGCTGAAGTTCGCCAACGCAGCAGACCGCCCGATTGATTATCGTGGCGAAAAGCTGGTCATTTCAGGGGTTGCCAGCATGCTGCGGGGGTTATTGGAACCTCGGGACAACTCAGGACTGTCGTCTATGAGCCCACGCCCCGCCTCATCATCGCAGCCCTCGCCTGTCACCCCGATCCTGCCCCGCCTGGGCAATCCGATGCTGGACCAGATGCTCGGCTCACAGGCTCCTCTTGGGCCGATGAATCCAGGCATGTCGCTCACCGCCAGGGCACCGGTTGCAAGAGGCAAGATCCGTGTCGAAGCGGATGTGCGCAACAACGCCGTACTGATCTACGACCTGCCAGAGCGCCAGGCAATGTACCGCGAGCTGATCGCCCAACTCGATGTGGCACGCAAGCTGGTGGAGATCGACGCCATCATCCTCGATATCGAGCGCACGCAATTGCGCGAGTTCGGTGTTAACTGGGGCTTTCAGAACAGCCGTTTTCGTGGCGGTGTAAATATGGCGCCGGGCACCTCCGCGCAAATGTCGATTGAAAACCGCGACCGTTTCTATGCCGATATCCGGGCACTGGAGGCCAAGGGCCTGGCGACCATGGTGTCCAACCCTTCGGTACTGACCCTGGAAAACCAACCCGCCGTCATTGACTTCAACCGTACTCAGTACCTGACCGCTGGCGTCGAAAACGCGACCATCCTGCCCATTACCGTCGGCACCAGTTTCCAGGTGGTGCCGCGGGTCATCACCACGCGCGGACATCACCAGGTCCATCTGGCGGTGGATATTGAAGACGGCAACTTCGACGAAACCAACCCCGAACGGATCGGCCCCGATGTACGCCGAGGCAAAGTCAGTACCCAAGCGGTGATGGCGGAAAAACGCTCGCTGGTGGTCGGCGGGTTCCATGTCACTGAAAGCGCCGATAGACGCAACAAGGTGCCGGTACTGGGTGACATCCCGTTACTGGGCAAGACGCTGTTTTCTTCCACCGAGCGCAAGAACAACCGTCGCGAACGCCTGTTTATCCTGACCCCGCGGGTGATCGGCGACCAGGCCGACCCGTCACGTTATTTACCCCAGGACGACCAGGTGGAACTCCAGGCAGCCCTCAAGCCCCTGGCCAGGCGCTATGCCGAGCATCAACCGGTGATCAAGCGCAGCGATATCACCAGCGCCCTCGCCCACCTCGTGACCGGGCAAGTGCCTGACACCTTCAACGCCGCGCCGATGCCCCTGGGCCTGAACACCTTGTGCAACCCACGCAACCTGCTGGCGCTCAATACCGAACGCAGCCAGTGGTACGCCGGCCCGCAGTTCAACGTAGCGGTGGTGGTGATGCGCAATCAGTTCAAGCGCAATGTGCGCATCGATGAGAACGAATGCAGCAACGCCCAGACCCTAGCCGTCAGCGTCTGGCCAAGGGCCTGGCTCAAGCCAGGTGAAGAGGCGGAGGTATTCATCGCCATGCGCCCGGTGGTCAAGGATGAACATATCGGTGTGTCCCGCCCCTCCCTGCTCACCCCAACACGGAAGACTGCGCCATGAAACAGCGACTCTCCTGCATCACACTCCTTGGCCTGGCGCTGCTTATGGCTGGGTGTACACCGACGTGCAAGGGTGACTCCTGCTCACGGCCGCAATCGAGCGCTGGCAAGATGGTGGTCTGGTGGCCGCCGCAGATGCGTGTCGAACCTGGCCCCTCGGGCGAAAGGGCGGACTATCAGACGATCTCGCTGGAGCAATGACCGCCATGGGATTGCCCGACGATGATTCGCGTCGCCAGGTACTTCTGGACAATCTGGTGAGCGGCAACACCGCTTACCAGCCTCTGTGCCCAGGCATCAGCCTGTGCCGCTTGAATGTAGGCCAGAAGCCTGGCCTGGCCTTGCAGATTGCGCCGCAGGCATTGCAAACCGGCCAGCTGGAACGGGTCCTGGAACGACGTTTTACACATGCAATTGTGTTCGATGGGTGCTTTGTCTATCTCGACGCCAAGGGCAGCCTGATGATCTGGCATGCATTGACATCAAACGTCCAGGCACTCGATGACATCATTAGTCGGATGCTCTCGCTGGCCAAACTCGAAACCCTGGATACACACCGCGCGCCCTAGCGGCGCGCAAGCTCCGGCAGCTCCAGGGTCTGGCGCTTGGCCTCATCATCCAGCTCACGCAAGGTGCGATAGATCAGCGCCACCGCCTGCAAGCTCTCCCGGGGAATCGGGGCCCCCAGCTTGCGCTCATACAACATGCGCGCCAACCACACACACTGGATCACCGGCACATCGGCGGCCTTGGCCCGTCCAATCAATTTGCGGGCCTGGACATCGGTGCCTTTGTCCACCAGCATCGGCAGCGGCGTCTTGCCGGGCCTGTAGTACAGCGCCACGGCAAAGTGCGTGGGGTTGACCACCAGCATGTCGGACTCTTCCAGCTTGGGCAGCTTGACCTTCGGCTCTTCCTGAGCGAGTTGGTAGGCCAGGGAGCGGCGCTGGCCCTTGACGTGAGGGTCGCCCTCCATGTCCTTGTACTCCTTGACCACCTCCACCTGGGTCATGCGCATGCGCTTGGCAAAGAAATACTTCTGCATGGACAGGTCGATCAGCGCGAGCACCAGTAGCAGCCCCAGGCAGGCATGCAGCAAGTGTCGGAACAAGGCGATCAGCGCCACGATATAGCTCTGCAGATCGCTGGTGGCCAGGTTGATCAGCACCTGCAATGCAGGGGTGATGACCACATACAGGATCAGCGAGAGCAACAACGCCTTGCCCAGCCCCATCAGCAGGTTGATCACAGACTGGGCGGAAAACATCTGCTTGAGTTGGTTGAGCGGGTTGAGGCGATTGAAATCCGGCTTCAGGCTTTCCGGGGCAAACAGCAAGCCGAACTGCATCCAACTGCTCATCAGCTTTACCACAATTGCCACCCCACACATCAGCAGGCCGAACGAGAAAAACACGATCAGGCCATCCATCAGTACTTCTTCCAGGGCGCGGATAAACGGCTGGCCCATGCGCGAAAAAGGCAGCGCCATCAATTGTTGGAAGCGTTGCATACTGGTTTCGGCAGTGAACAAGGCGATCTCGCTGATCGCAGTGAGCACCAGCAGTTTGGCCACGTCCTGGCTTTGCGCAACCTGGCCTTTCTTACGTTGGTCCTTGAGCTTCTTGGGGGTCGCCGCGTGTTTTTTCTCGCCCGAATCACTCATTGCCCCGGGCCCCGAAACATCAGGCCAAGGAAATGTTTAAGGTCCATCAGCAGGCCCATGCGCCCGGCGATCAAATCCTCCAACAGCGGGAAATACAGCAGCAGAAAAGCCAATCCGGCCAGGCTTTTTGCCGGCATTGCCAGGGTCGACACCTGCAACTGCGGGCTATAGAGCCCGAGCAAGGCAAAGCCGAACTCCAGCAGCAACAGCACCGCAATAAACGGTGCCGCGTAGAGCATCATGTGCACGAAGGTATCGCCAAGCAGGCCCAGGAACACGCTGAAGCCGTTGACCGCTGGCAGTGGCACCCAAGCGGTGGGTGGCCAGATCAGATAGCTGTCCCAGATAACCTGCGTCAACGCGCCCAGCCCGAAGGTCGTTATCAATAGAAAAATCGCCAACTGCTTGAACAAATGCCCGACCGGTGTCGCATCTGGCCCCAGCGAGGGGTTGAGTTGCCCGCCCGCCAAGGCGCCACGCTGGTTATCGAGCAACGCGCCTACCGACTCGACCATCCAGAACGGCATGAACAGCAAAACCCCCAACAAGAACCCCAGGGCCATCTCCTTGAAAACCAGCCCGCCGAGCATCAGCGCAGAGTAGTCCTTGCCCATCAATGCAGCATGAATGCCGGGCGTGGGGAACAAAGCCACGACCATCACGATCGTGTGCCGGGTCATCCCGCGTACATGTTGGAAACAAAACGCCGGCACCAGGAACATGCACGGATAGATGCGCGCCATGCTGATCAACAGGCTGGGCAAAAACTCAAGGTAAAGGAGCACGCGTCGTTCCTCAGTTCAGTGCCGAGCGGGCAATCATGTCGAACGTCATATTGATCAGTTGGATCAACTCCACGCCAATCCAGCGCCCAGTCAGGATCAGGGTGATACCGACGGCCACCAGCTTGATCCCGAAGGGTAATGTCTGGTCCTGTATCTGCATCAGGGCCTGTACCAGGGATGTCATCACCCCAACGATCACCGCGACGATCAGCGGTGGCGCCGAGAGCACCACCACCAGCAGCATGCCTTGCTTGAACAGTACGATCGGTTCCATAAGCCACTCACAGATAAGAAAGGAACAGACTGTCGAGCAGCCGCGACCACCCGGAAACCAATACGAACAGCAGCAACTTGAGGGGCAGGGAAATGGTCATCGGCGAGACCATCTGCATGCCCAGGGCCAGCAGCAGGTTGGAGACAATCAGGTCGATGACGATGAACGGGATATAGATCAGGAAGCCGATCTCGAACCCGGCCTGCAATTGCGAAATCACATAAGCCGGAATCAGCAGCATGAGGTCGTCGCGGTGGGCGTTCTGCGCCATCTCCGGCGGCCACATGCGCGCCGTGTTTTCCACCAGGTGGGTGAGGATGTCCGGGTCGGTGTTGCGAGTCATGAACAGGCGCAGCGGCTGTATGGCCACAAGCCCCGTCTCCTGGAGGCGTTGCACGCTACTCAGGTCCACCGGTGCTTGCTCGATATTCTGGGCGATGGCATACCCCACCGGCGCCATGATAAACAGGGTCGCCGCCAGCGCGATGCCGTTCAGCGCCATACTGGGTGGCACTTGCTGCACGCCAATGGCGTTACGGGTGATCATCAGCACAATGATGATTTTCAAAAAGGCCGTGCACACGATCAACAGCATCGGCATCAATGCCAATGCGGCGATGAAAAGCGCCAGAATAAGAGGTTCAACCCCCTGGAATGTCATCGTGCGAAAATCACACGGGACAACTGCAAGCCCAGGCGTCCATCCATCTCGACCAACTGGCCCTGGCCAATCGGTCGATCGCCATAGTAGAGCCCTGCCATGCCGGGGGCGTAGCCCGAGATGCTCAACACCGCACCGGGGGCAAGATTGCGCAGTTCACCGAGGGTCAAGTTCAGCGTTCCACAGCGCACATTCAAGGCCATGCTCAACTCATCGAAAGGCTCATGGCCAAAAACATCTACCACAGGTTCATCAAGATCATGCTCTTCATACCCCGAGTAGTGTTGTGCTGAAAGATCCTCGTCCACAGACGTTTCCTCGATAGATATAAGTGTCAGGAGCACCGGCCCCGATTCATCGTCAATGCGCCCATGCAGGCGATGCTTTCCAATCCGTAACCGACCGCTGCCCTGCACGTCAAAAAAGGCCTGTTCCAGCATCACGACGTCGCCGGCGCGCAGGCTGCGAACCTGGCTCAGGGCTAGCTGCAAGCGTCCCAACGTCACGGCAACCGTCAGTTGAAACGAGGGTGGCAATGGCAAGGCTGTCGGTTGCCAGCGCCCCGCATCACACAGTCCCAACAAACTCTCGGGTGCCAGCAACAGGTACCCCACCACCCTGGAGGCTCCCAACGTCACCGTGAGCCGACAACCGAAATTCAGTTTTCCAGGGGATGCCCTTAACCGCAGGTAGCCAAACAGTGCTCGAACCTGAGGGCTCAAGTGGTGCTGAAACAGTTCCCAGAACCAGGAGTCCGGATCATTGCCTGCCTCTGCCAGCGTCACTGGGCACTCCCCCAGCAGGCTGAACATGGGCCCTGGCTCGCTGAAGGCCAACAGTCCACAGGCGCTTTCGAAGTACAGAGGGGCGGCGCTCCTGGGCGCACGCCCAGGCTCAAGCAGCAGTTCACCGTGCTGGTCTGCCACCTGAAACGGCATGCGCAAACCTCGCCCCAGACGCAGGCGTGCCGCAACCGTGGCACTTTTGACCAAAGGTATAGCGAGAGCAGGCATGATCATGCCGCGCCCACATGGACCAGATGCAGCTCGACAGGCTGGCCCAACACCTCGGCCAAACGCTCCTGGCTGCCTTGCCGCACGCCACCCAGCCAACGCGCGGCAAGCTCTTGCTCAGCCGCCAGCTCGATGTGCCACATACCCTGCTCACGGCGCACACTGGCGTTGATCCGCCCCAGGCGCGGCAGGTAAAGCACCGCCTGCAAAGGCCATTGCGCACTCCCGTGGATCCGGGGTGCCAATTGCGCCGTCA
This sequence comes from Pseudomonas sp. TAE6080, assembly GCF_018732265.1. NCBI lineage: Bacteria > Pseudomonadati > Pseudomonadota > Gammaproteobacteria > Pseudomonadales > Pseudomonadaceae > Pseudomonas > Pseudomonas sp. TAE6080. Next base: position 20,240 of record NZ_JAHIDY010000010.1, on the reverse strand, counting down.
TTGCCTCGATCATCAAGGTATCGGCTGACACCCCGGCTCCCGACGCAGAGGTGCCGTAGCCTGCACCCTCTGCATCGCTGTCCAGTAGTTGGGCAAATAACCGCCCCTGCTCCCAGGGCACAACACCCGACAATGCAGGCTCCTGTTCCGCTCGTGGCTCACGCGGGCGCGGGCGTTCAGGCTTGCTTGCTTGGACTTGGGTCATATCTCTTCCTGAACCTCTTCCTCGATCAACAAAACGGACAACTCCTGCAATTTCTCGACCTGGCGCAGGCATTGGCTCACCTGTTTCTGTGCACTGGCGATATGCACCACTTGCTGCTCCCTCTGGCCATGCAGTTCATGTAACTGCCCTTCTTCACGCCGGGTCCCGGCAGACAAACTGCGCTCCTGGGTACTCCAGGACTTGAGCTGCGACAGCGAGAGCACCTGCCCCTGGTGCTTATCCAACAGCTCCGCGGTTTGCTGGATTTCCAGCAAGCGGGTTTGTTCAAGCGCCTCTTGGGCCTGCTGGATCTGCGCCAGCAAGGCCTGCTGGTGCCGCTTGGCCTCACGCAACGCGCGCTCGGCACGGTCTGCCCGATGCCGACGCAGGCGCCGCAAGGTCTCGACTTCAGAAAGGGACATAGGTGGTCAGGCTCATCAGTTGGTCGAGTGTCATGGACATCGGCGCGGGCTCGCGCAAGTCCTGGCGCAGAAACCCATCCACCGCCTGGCGACTGTCCACCGCCAGGTCAGTCAGGGCATCGCTACCGGGTTGGTATTCCCCCAGTTTGAGCATCAATTCAATCTGCTGGTACGCCGATAACAAGCGGCGCAGTGCCGTGCCGGCCTGGATATGCGCAGGTTCGGCGACGTTGCTCAGAATCCGTGAAAGACTGGCCAGGACATCCACCGCAGGGTAATGGCCGCGCTCGGCCAATTTGCGCGACAAAACAATATGGCCATCCAGTAGCGAACGCACTTCATCGGCCACCGGATCACTCATGGAATCCTGCTCGATAAGCACGGTGTAGATCGCCGTGATCACCCCCTCGCGGGTCAAGCCGGCACGCTCCACCAGGCGCGGCAGCAAGCTGTACACCGAAGGCGGCAGACCGCCACGCCCCAGCGGTTCGCCAGCCGCCAGGCCGATTTCACGCTGGGCCCGGGCAAAACGGGTCAGGGAGTCGATCAGCAGCAATACCCGCTTGCCCTTGCGGCGATAGCCTTCGGCCAATGCCGTCGCGGTGAAAGCCGCACGGGCGCGCTCCATGCTTGAGCGGTCGGAAGTCGCGCATACCAGCACCGCCTTGGCCCGCAGTTGCTCATCCAATTCGTGATCGAGAAACTCACGCAACTCGCGGCCTCGCTCACCTATCAGGCCAAACACAATCACATCACAGTCAACGTTACGGGCGATCTCCGCAAGCAAGGTGGTCTTGCCACAGCCGGCCCCGGCAAACAGGCCAACGCGCTGGCCTTCGCCCAGGGTCAGCAGACCATCGATCGAACGTACCCCAGTGGCCAGTGCCCGGTGGATCCGGGGCCGCTCGGTGGGCAAGGGCGCCTCGCACAACACCAGGCTGGTATCCTCGGCGTGCGCCTCGACAAAGGCACTGGCCCCCTCTCCCGTGATCGGGCGCCCAAAGCCGTCCAGCACCTGGCCCAACAGGTCATCACTGACACGCACCCGGTGTGATACGCCCAACTGCTCGACACTGGCGCCCACCCGCACGCCTTCAAGATTGCCCAAGGCACTGAGCACCGCGTCCTGCTGATCGAAACCGATGATCTCAGCCAGCATGTAATCGCCGGTGGACTTTTCAACCTGGCACAAATCGCCGATACGCGCGTGAGGCAAACGGCATTGCAGCAACATGCCGTTGACGCGTTGGATACGTCCACGCACCGAGACCGGCGCAAAACTGGCCAGCGCCTGTGATCGGTCCTGCTGCCAGGCCTCCAGGCGTGCCTGCAAGTCGGCACTCACCAGCGCACCTCATAACGCTGTACGCCGTCGAACACCACCTTGGTATTGTCGATCAGGACTAGACGCAAGCCATCCACTTCATCCCCGACAAACAGCCGGCTGCCTTCATCCAGGACCACATGGCCATTGGGCCCGCCAACGATTTGCAAAATCTTGAACGGCAGCCCAGAGCTACGCTCTTTGACCCGGCTGATCACCGGCACAGGCGTATCGAACTGCTCGCCAAAACGACTGAGCATGCGCGACACCAGCCCCACCTCCTCTTGGGCAACATCCCCGTCGAGCGTCACCTGTCCATTGATCACCTGCAGGCGGATCCGATTTCCCAACTCACGCTCATTGAGCATTTTCAGCAGCTGTTGGCGGACTTCGTAGGGTGAGTCCAACTCGCTTTTCTGACTGTGCACCGGCATCAACGAAGCCTGGGCCTCGTGCTCTCCCGTCGAGGCCAGGCCCACCGCCATGATGATGGCCGCGACCACTACCACCAGGCTGATCAACCGTTTCTGTTGCGTCCCGGATATCGAGGACAACATCAGCGTCGGTACCGCTTCATTGACCGGCCGGACCGGTGGAGCAATGGGCGCGGCATCCGGGGATTGCGGCCAAGGCTGGTCGGCCAGGGTGATGCACAGTCGAATGCTGCCAATCGAAAAAGGCACGTCCAGTGCCAAGTCGGCAATCTGTGCCAGGAGCTGACCGTCATTGGCCCGCACCAACCCCTCTTGAGCCTGCACCGACCAGCGCTGCTCGATACACCGCAACACCACATGGCGCTCGGCAACCCCCTCGTCATACAGCGAAAGGTCGGCATCCGGATGCGCACCAATACTCCATTGCCCGCCAAACAACGGCAACGCCGCCCCCTGGCGCGAACCGTCCAGCACTCGTAGCTCAAACATCGCCGGGCCTCACTACTGCTACAACGACAGCGACCCGCTCAGGACTCTGCGCCAGAACCCAAAACGCCCTCATGCCACTTCCTCCCGATACAGATTCTCTTGAGCCAGATCGAAGCGCCCAAGCACCTTGACCTTGGACGAAGCACTCAGCTCGGCGAACGACAGGACCGGCACATGGTTGAACTCCTCCAACAGCAAGGTGCGCAAGGGGCTGCGCAAATCCTGCGCCACCAGCAATACGCTTTTGCTCTTGGGGCGCACGGCAAAGGCTTGCTTGAGCAGGCTGATCAGCGCCGCACTGCTTTCGTTATCCAAGGAAAAAAACACCCCCGTCTGGGTCTGGCGCAGGGCATCGCGCAACACGTTTTCGGTATGTGGTGACAGCAGCCAGGCATGCAGGCCGTCGACTTCGCTGTACTGGTGAAGAATCTGTGACTTGAGGGCAATGCGCGCATAGTCGGCCAGGGCATCCGGTTCACGCTCATGCTGGCCGTGCTCGATCAGTGCCTCGACAATCAACCGCACGGCCCGTAGTGGTACGCCTTCACCGGCCAGGCGCTGCAACACCGACGAAAACCGCGAAAGCGGCATGATCCGCTGCAGCTCCTGCACCAACTCCGGCTGGTTGAATTCCAGCCAACTGAGAATCGCCTTGCTCTCCTGGATCCCGAGGAACTGCGGGCCGCTGAGCAACATCGCCCGGGTCATCCGCTCCTGAAGCAAGCTGTACGCCGTCGAGCGCGCCAGGTGTTCATCGGCAAGCACGGGGTCTTCGGGCGAAAACCACACCCAGTCCTGTTCGTCGCGCTCGGCCAGGCCCCTGCTCCCGCTTTCAGGCTCGGCCGGCAGTGCCGCAAGCTCCACGCCAACCCAATGGCCGAGCGTGGCCTTCAGCATGGGCACTTCATGCACACAGAAGCGAAACTCATCGTCGGCCAACGCAGGCGCGAACTCGACTTCAAACGGCGGTAGCGTCAAGCCAATCTGGGTCACCAGGCTATTGCGGCTCTGGCGCACCCCGTGGATGACTTCCGACACCAGCGGGCTATCCTGCAGGGCCACCGGGAACTGCATCAGGTACGGCCGCGACGGATCAAAACCACGCAGGTCCTCCACCCCGTTCTGCTCTGGCGGGATGGTATCGGTGACGGGTTCCTGCGATTTCTCCTCACGCTGACGCTGGCGCATCAGGTAGTAACCCAGGCTGCCAGTCATCAGCGAAATAAGGATAAACACCACCGTGGGCATCCCCGGCAGCGCCGCGAAAGCGAGCATGCCCACCGACGCAATCATCCAGCTCTTGGGTTCGCTGGTCATCTGCCGGGCAATCTCGGCGCCCATGTTATTGCTGCCTTTGTTGCGGCCGGACGGGGCTACACGGGTGATGATCATGCCAGCCGTCAACGAGATCAGCAGGGCCGGAATCTGCGCGATCAGGCCATCACCAATAGTCAGTACCGAGTACAACGCCATCGAGTCGCCGGCACTCATGCCATGCTGGAACATGCCGGTGGCAAAACCACCGAGCAAGTTGATCACCACAATGATCAGCCCCGCGATGGCGTCCCCCTTGACGAACTTCATCGCCCCGTCCATGGCCCCGAACAACTGGCTTTCGCGCGACAGTTGCTCACGTTTGTCCCGGGCCTGGTTGCCATCGATCAGACCGGCGCGCAGGTCACTGTCGATGGACATCTGCTTGCCGGGCATTGCGTCCAGGCTAAAGCGCGCCGCCACTTCCGCGACCCGTTCCGAACCCTTGGTGATCACCAGGAAGTTGACCAGGGTCAGGATCATGAAGATCACCAAGCCCACCGCCAGATTGCCGCCCACCACAAAGTTGCCGAACGCCTCGACAATGTCACCGGCGTCCTGTTCCAGCAGGATCAGGCGCGTTGTTGCAATCGACAACGCCAGGCGAAACATCGTGGTCAACAGCAGAATCGACGGGAACGAGGAAAAGGCCAAAGGTCCCGGCAAGTACAACGCCAGCACGATCAACAGGCACGAAATACAAATATTGAGAGCAATCAGGATATCCACCAGCCAGGTGGGCAACGGCACGATAAAGATAAACACAATGGCCATGACTACCACCGCGCCCAGCACCTCGGCACGTTGTGCAACCTTCAACAGCACCGCGTTGATTGCCCGCAAGGCACTCATGCCCTGAATCCCGGCCAAGTGTGGGTGTGCCGCGAGCCTCGCTCCTGCGTAGCGTATTCAAACAGCACCTGCTTGTAGCTGTTCAGCGCCTCTTCGCGCCGCCTTGCATCACACCACCAGGCCAGGGGCAGAGCCTTGAGTTCCGGGAAAAAAGCGCTGAGGGAGCTCAACTGGTGAACCAGCTCATCTCCCCCCAAGTCCCGGGCCAGGTGCTTGATTTCGTGGGGCGTAAGACCGCTGGCCGCATACCCCAGCAAGCGTTGCAACAAACCCACCGGATCCAGGTGCAGCTCGGGGTACAAAAGAAGGGACTGCCCGATCAGCTCCTTGCAGCGCGCGAGCACGCCACTCAATCGACTGCAGTCGTTGAGGCCCAACAGCAGGGTACGCAGCTGACCCCGGTCGACCGACGAGGTCTGCGCAGCAATATCATCGGCCAGGGCCCGGCGGATCAGCTTCAACCCGGACGCAAAATCCCCCTCACCGAACAGCCCCAGCAACGACTGCATCAGGGTCGCCAGCGATTGGGTCGTGACCACGCTGGTGTAATACATGCTGCGTACAGCCTGACGCAGCTGCGGGTCATCACTGCCCGCCTGTAGCGCCAAAGCGGTGTTCAGGCCCGCCTGGATCTGCGGTTTGTAGTGGACCTCCAGGTCAGCCAGGGAACCGCGTGCCAGGGTCGCCTCTGCGGTACGCCCCTCGGCATCCGCCTGGAGCGCTACGTGCTTGAGCACCACATAGGCCCGCGCCGGGTCGTTGCCGGTGAGCTCCATCATCTTGCCGACGCCGGCACCGAGCAGCAATTGCACCCTGGCATTACGAGCGATGGTCGCCATTTTCGCCTGGGCCGGATGACCCAGTTGCTCATAGAGCTGAGTCAACTGCTCGGCTGCAGGTGCGCGCAAGCCCAGTGGGCGCTGGCCCAGCGCCTTCGCGTTGAGTTCAACCTCTTGGGTGAACAGCACACTGAGGTCGTCAACAACGGGGGGGTTTATCTGAGAAAGCGACCCACTTTCAATCCGGGCAGGTGCCGGTTGATTCAGGTGCGCGGGATTTTGCACATCAAGGTTGGGATCGACTTTCATGGGAGTGCCAGAACAAGAGATTCGTATCCTTGTGTGGCGGGAACACCCGATACGGTTCCATCTTCATCCTCGTCGCATGAATGATGAAAATACCGGCACAAACCCACGGTGCTTTGTGCAACCCATTGCAAAAAAAACACCTAAAACAAGATATTTCCTTATATTTTTCAAATAGATAGTGATTATTTTCGTTTGGCACAAGCGGTGCTAACAGGGTTCTCGTCGAAACCATTTCGACTGCTTATACCCTGAGGAAAAATCATGGATATCCCTATCAGTGTTTTAGTTAATCTTCCCCGTGACCCTAGCCAATCCATCCAGGATCTGTCCGACGACCATCACAAACGCCTGCGCAGGTTCATTCATAAGCGTGTGCTGAACCCGGAGGATGCGGACGATATCCTGCAACTGACCTATCTGGAGGCTTGGCGCAACCGACATCACTTCAGCGCACAGGCGTCACTGAGCACCTGGATGTGCGGGATCGCGCTGAATCTGATCCGCAATCACTTTCGCCGCCTCTATGCCAAGCCAGTGCATTGCGAGTTCGATGAGTCACTTTCCCACGGGCAGAACGAAGAGCTGGACCTGGCGCGCCAATTCGAGATCAACCGCCGGCTGGAAACCACCCTCAATGCGATCCAGCACCTGCCGCTGGAAATGCGCAATACCTTGTATGCCTCACTGGAAACCGACGGCAGCTACCAGGACACCGCCGATGCCCTGGCGATCCCGATTGGTACCGTCCGCTCACGCCTGTCCCGGGCACGGGAACAGCTGAAACGCGCGACAAAATCTCACCCGTTCCAGTAGGAGAGGATCGCCCAGGGATAGGGCCACCCTCCCGGCTGTCAGGCTTTTTTCGACCGTGGCAACAGAATCGCCAGCACCCCGAGCAGCGGCAGGAACGAGCACAGCGTGTACACGTATTCGATGCCGTGGATATCTGCCAGATAGCCCAGCAACGCCGCACCAATCCCGCCAAAACCGAACATCAGGCCAAAGAACACCCCGGCGATCATTCCTACGTTGCCTGGCACCAACTCCTGCGCGTACACCACAATCGCCGAGAACGCCGAGGCCAGGATAAAACCGATTACCACACTGAGCACGCTGGTCCAGAACAGGTCGACATGGGGCAGCAGCAGGGTGAATGGCGCAACGCCGAGGATCGAGAACCAGATCACCGCCTTACGGCCGATCTTGTCGCCGATCGGCCCGCCAAAGAACGTCCCCGCCGCCACCGCCCCAAGGAACAGGAACAGATGCAACTGGGAACTGGCCACCGACAGGTCGAACTTCTCGATCAGGTAAAAGGTGAAGTAACTGGTGAAGCTGGCCATGTAGAAGTATTTGGAAAACACCAACAGCCCCAGCACCACCAGCGCCCCCAGTACGCGGTTTTTCGACAGGCCATGGGTGGAGGCCTGGCCCTGCTTGAGCTTGAACAGGTTCAAATGGTTGCGGTACCAGCGGCTGATTGCATACAGCACTCCCAGGGCAAACACCGCGAACAAACCGAACCAGGCCACGTTGCCCTGGCCAAACGGAATGATGATCGCCGCCGCCAGCAACGGGCCAAATGCCGAACCTGCGTTGCCACCCACCTGGAAGGTCGACTGCGCCAGGCCATAGCGCCCACCGGACGCCAGGCGCGCCACGCGGGACGCCTCCGGGTGGAAGGTCGAGGAACCAATGCCGATCAACGCCGCCGCCAGCAGAATCAGCGGGAAACTGCCGACCTGGGACATCATCAGAATGCCGATCAGCGTACAGATCATCCCGCAGGGCAGCAGGAATGGCTTGGGATGGCGATCGGTGTAATACCCCACCCACGGCTGGAGCAACGAGGCCGTGAGCTGGAACGTCAGGGTAATCAGGCCGACCTGGGTAAAGGTCAGGCCATAACTTTCCTTGAGCATCGGATAGATCGACGGCAACACCGCCTGGATCAGGTCATTGATCAAGTGCGCCAGCGCCACGGCGCCGATGATCGACATGACCAAGGGGCTGGATTGCCCGGCGGCCGGTGTCGTAGCCACTGAAGGCTGGGAGTTGGTAAGAGCCATGAGGAACGTTTCCGTACAGCAGATGGATGCACAGGTGCAGGTGTGACAATGTGCCACTTTTGTGGGTAGGAAGGCTATCCCGTTAGGAGGCTAACGAGTAGGTGAATCGATGCAGCGGTCATGCCTTGTAAAGGGCCAGCAAGATGAATCCCTTTAATTTGAGGGACGTTTCCTAGAGAATCTTTCGGCCTTGTGCCTGGTGGGGTCGGTGGCTAGTCTTCGGTCCGTCGCTGGTTTTCAGTGATCGGGTTTAGCAGCCTGGACTCAATAGGCACACGCTTTACGCCCCAGTTTATGGTGGCTGTGCGTGGGGCACCTTCGGGTGCGCCGGTTTTCCTATTGACCGGTCTGCTAACCCGCGTACAGCCGCCACCTCTCGTTTAGCAGCGACGGTGACAGCTTCCTCAGGTCAATAGGAGCTACACCATGTTCAAGATTGTCCCCGACCCACCCCGTGACCAAGCCAAAGACCGCGCCGCCTTCAACCGCGCGCTCGACCACTACTTACCCACCGACCCGCCGCAACCGTCACCTCACGTCTATACCGTCAGCGACGACATCAGCTTCGAAGACGCCTTGCTCTACACCGCCGACCTGCTGCACAGCGCCTCGGCCACCGCCATGGACTGTGGCGAACACCTGCAAAGCGCCGAACGCGCCAAAGTCCTCGCCGTGTGGCACCTGCTGGAAATCGCCAAGGCCATGGTCGACCGCTCGATCACCTGCCTGCACCCGCGCGCAACCTAGTCCGCCGACGGTAGAACACCACAGACCCAATGTGGGAGCGGGCTTGCTCGCTCCCACACTCAGATCTTCGCGGCCTGGAGAACTGGGCAAACCCCCAGCCACTGGTCGCCTCACCCGGCGTTTTTGCTTAAACAGTTGATAGCGTAGATAAATTTTCAAAAAAAGCGCTTGACGCTTCTTCGTTCTGAGCGAATAATGCGCGCCACTTGGCTACATAGCTCAGTTGGTTAGAGCATAGCATTCATAATGCTGGGGTCCGGGGTTCAAGTCCCTGTGTAGCCACCAAGTACCGATTTATAGAGATCCAAGGATGTCTATAAATCACCTCAAGAAGCCCGCCTCGTGCGGGCTTTCTTGTATCTGGATGTCCAAGCTGATCCACCTACATCCTTCACATCTTGTATGCCTCCATGTATGCTTCAATAAAAATTGAACTGGAGGCATACACGGATGAAACGCAGCGATATTAAACGCCGTCCTCTCTCCGATACCGCACTAGTCAATCTCGCTCCCGAAGCGGGGGCCTACCGTGAGCTAGACAGCTCGGGGCTGTATTTCAGAGTAAAGCCTAACGGGCAGAAATCGTGGGAGTTGCGCTATAAGAAGCCCGACGGCAAATGGTCGTGGCTCGGGCTTGGCGGTTACCCAGAAGTCAGCGGCGCCCTTGCTCGGCAAAAAGCTGCCGAATTGAGATCGGATGCAGCAGAAGGCAAAAATCCGATAGCCGCTAAGAAAGCTAGAAAAGCTGCGGAGATAGCAGCAACAAACGAAACCTTTGAAGCCTTGGCTCGTGAATGGCATACGTCTCGCTTGGCTGGCTGGGATAGCGGCACAGCAAAAAGAGTCCTTGGAGCCTTGGAACGCCACGTGTTCCCTCTTGTCGGAAAACGTCCTTATGTCTCCATCATGTCGATGGAATGGATGGAGCTTTTGAGAGGGCTCGAACGTCAGGGAATCCTCGAGCAGATGAGTCGCGTGAGGGCTTACTGCAAAGACATCTACGACCTGGCTCGCGTAACCGGCAGGGCGATGAACAACCCCTTAGAGGGGGTTCATAAATTTCTGTCATCGGGAAAGGTCGAGAACTACGCCCATGTCTCCCTGGAAGAACTTCCCGCACTGCTCAGAGCAATACGATCATACCCACACGCCAGGGATGTCCAGCTTGGCCTCCAACTGCTTACTCTCATGGCTGTCCGCCCCAGCGAGCTTCGAGAGGCATACTGGGCTGAGTTCGACTTTGACAAACGGCTTTGGACCATCCCCGTTGAACGCAAAGGCCGTAAAAAAGGGCGTGAACACCTTGTACCACTCTGCAAGCAGGCACTAAGCGCTCTTACTGAACTACGGAAAATCACGGGAGCGTACCCATTGCTGTTCCCTGGTCGAAGTGATCGAACCAAGCCTCGCAGCGATACCGTTTTTCTGATGGCGCTAAGGCGCCTTGGTTACGAAGGACGACAGACCGGACATGGCTTCCGTCATATTGCAAGCACCGTACTCAACGAGCACGGTTTTCCAGCGGACCACATTGAAGCCCAGCTCAGTCACAAGCCGACAGGTGTCCGAGGGATCTATAACAAGGCTCAGTACCTGGAGCAACGTACGACGATGATGCAGTGGTACGCCGATCATCTTGACGGGCTTGAAACAGGAAATATCAGAGCCGTATAAAACTACGGCCTCTTAGCTTCTTGCCCAGTGAAGAGCGTCCGCAGAGCTTCCTGATAGGCTTAGCTTGAAGTCGACCATTTAGGTTGCGGGATGCCACAGCTTGGTGAGCACTTATCCAAATTGAGCTGAATGTCAGCTTTAATACTTTCACGCCGCCTACGAATTAGAGCTGTTGTTAACTCGTAATAGTAGACGGTAGCTGGAGCTGAGCATCGCAAATAGTGCTCCAGAAACCATCTCACGTGTTTTTCCCTCCAAGACCAGGGAGTCGCGCAACCCCAGCGTTCACGAATCGCCTCGTGCATCCTTTCTGCTTGCCTGATGTGCCGCTGCCGCGTGGCATGCGCACCTTTAAGCAGAGGGCTCAAAAACAACGCCATATCGAACTCGGACTTCATCGACGACCTCCGATGTAGGCACTCACCACGTCGATGCGGTTATGCCCCAATTCGTGGCTGATCTGCTGGCGTGCACGCTGATCGAGTGCTCGATCCTCTCGATGACAACGACCGCCATTGATGGGCGCGGAGAAGCTGGTCAGTTGCTCATAGCGCTCACAGGCGTAAGCCGCCCTTAGTTCATGAAAGCCTTTCAATCCATGTTCATGCAGGATGTCCCGTGCCGGTCGCACGATTGTCTGTAGGAAATCTTTGTAGCTTTCATCAGGTGTTAACAGATTCCGACTGCCCTTGGGTGAAGCCTCGCTGGCCCTGTCGAGGGCGCCACGAACTTGATCCGTGACCGCAATCCAACGCGGTGCCGATGCGCCTGATCGACCGCCTTTGGTGCCGTCCTGGATATTGATCTTGCCCAGTTGCCGAGCCTCACGTTGCAGCCGGGGCAAGTCCGCCAAGATCGCTTCACGCAGACGCATGCCGGTCTCCCGAGCAAGGAGCACAATGGCACTCACCCTCGATTGCTGGCCTCGCTCTGACAACGCCTGTGCGATCAACTCGACCTGGACACGGTCTTGGCCTTGCGGGGCCTCACTACGCACACCTGAGCGCTGCAAGCCAATCGCCTTGCTCGGACTGGGGATTTTGACGTACTGATCACCGCGCAGCGCGGCCATCGTTCGGTTCACGCTGGACAGTCGGTTCTGCGCGGTGGCAATGCCGACGTTGCCCTGATCAACCTGCTCCCGCACGTGAACGGCGTACCGCATGAGGATGTCGCGGTCTATCTGGCGCGCGTCGTTGACCCTCGGTCCTTCATCGGATCGACACCAACGCACGAACGCCTGCCAGCGATCACTATGTGTAACGGCTTGCAAACGAAAACGTCCCGACCTGCAATCAATACGATTTTCGACCGGAATTAACTGCGACTGACCGGCCCGGCAAACCAGTATTAGCTGCGAATGAACCTGCATTTATCCGCGCTGACCTGCATTCCATGGCTACCAACCAGCATTAATTGCAAATGACGGGGCTTATAGGTAGTGAATCGATTGCCTCGTTAGAGCGCATGTCTGCTTGGCATGCGGGAACATCTAGTCTCTTCCGCCCACGAGCCAGATCATTCCAGGCAAACACATGGGGCCTACAGCTTTGAGGCCCACTACGCTATGTGCGGGCTCGGTCTCGCCCAAAGGGTTCGGTCAACTGACCAAGGTAACCCTTGGGATAGTCCCTCTCACGCAAGCCGACATTGGCGTCGCCCTGCTTTCCTGTACTGTCGTAGAACGTCCCGAATAGCCGATCCCACACCATCAGAAATTCGCCGCAGTTCACCTGGGCATCTTCGAAGTCGCGCTTGTGGTGCCAACGATGAATTTCAGCCACCCCGATGACATGGCGCAGCCAACCCAGCCGGTAATCCAGGTTCGAGTGCTGAAAGCCCAAGTGAACGGTCAGAATGCCGAACCAGGTGGCAACCACTGCCGAAGGCGCGCCGGATGCAAACAGCAGCACCAATCCCGGGCCAGCCATGAGCATCGCATGTAGGGGATGCCGGCGCTCCCCATTCATCCAGTACAAGCGCTCGGCGCTGTGGTGAATCATGTGAAAACGCCACAGCCAGGGTACGTGGTGGCTGATGCGGTGCATGGCATACAGGCTCAGATCGAGCACGACGGCGACCAGCAGCAGCTGAACCCAAAGTGGACTCTCGACTGGGAAGAGACGAACTGTAGCCGGCACTGCATCGCCCAGCCTGGCCAGGATTTCGGCGGTGAACTGGATGACGGAAAGATTCACCAGCATATGCACCAGGTCGGTCAGGGTGTCCTGGTGATCCTCCAGCCAGCCCTCCCGGAAAGGCTGGATACGCTCCAGCCCCGCGACGGCCAATAGACCGACTGCGGCTACCAAGGGTGTGCTGGGCCAGTACGGCACCCCGGCGTACAAGGCCCAGACCATGAAGGCGGCGCTGCCACCAAACACGAGCGGATAGCTCAACCAGCGTAGGGCGAATCGAAGAGAAGTGGACATCGCTCAGCTCCTATGTAGAGAGCCTTCACGGTAGGTGCAGAGGACGACGTTCGACTTGAACGAAAGAGCTATGACTTCTGGAGATCGACCGCAGCCAGGGCGGAGGACGGATCGATGCCCAGCAGCGCCCTGAATGTCCGGGAGAAATGCGCCGAGTCGGAAAAACCTGCCGCATGCGCGGCTTCGGTCAGCCGTCCCCCTTTGGCCAGGTGTTGCAGGGCTTGGGTGAGGCGCAGCCATTTGACATAGCTGCGCAACGGCAGGCCGGTTTGCTCCACGAACCAATGGGAAAAACGCGTGGGTGACAAATGCACCAACGCGGCCATTGCCTCACGCCCCATTTGGCCTTCGCGCAGCGCTGCGGTGACCTTGGTCAAGCGCGGATCAGGGATTGGTGGATCGGCAAGCCGCAACAGCCGACGTACCTGCGCCTGCAACTGGACAGGCGAATGCCCCGACGCCCTCAGTGCCTCGACCATCGCAGCAATATCGGCCGCTACGATCTCCATCAGCCTCACGGCTCCGCTCACCCGCAAGGCACGCGCCTCATCGGACAGCACATCCAGGTAGATCGACAGGACATGCCCAGCACTGAGCCGGTGCTTCAAGCCTGCCGGAATCAAGATGGCAGCCCCAGATTGCCCACCCAACGGCGTTTCAACCGTTATCGCGGCGTCGAGCCCCACTGCAATTTGATGTGCTTGATGATGGTGCCAATCCTGGTGGGCGGCATGGCCGAGAAAGACGCCGATACCGGGGCCGACCCAGGCATGGCCTGACCAGCGAGCCACTTCTGCGGCATCCGAGCTTCGCATTATCTGCCCCGGTCCAGTTCCGCGCTTGGACTCAGCACACTGCTCAGGAGCAACATGGCGGCACCGCCCACGATGCCGATGTCCGCCAAGTTGAATGCAGGCCAATGCCAGGATTGCCAGAAAAAATCCAGATAGTCGATCACATGGCCTCGGAAGCTGCGATCGATCAGATTCCCCACTGCCCCTCCCAGTATGAGGCTATAGCCCAGCGCTTCGAGCTTGGCCCTGGGCTTACGCAAGAGCAACGCGAGCCCAATCGAAACAACCAGTGCGAGGAGAATGAAGAAGTAGCGCTGCCAACCGCCCGCGTCAGCTAGGAAGCTGAACGCTGCGCCGGTATTCCAGAAATGGACCAGATTGAAGACTGGGGTCAGAGGAACCACGGCGCCGACCGAGAGCGAACCCTCAATTACATATTTGATCGCCTGGTCGGCCAGGGCAACGGCTAGCGATAGCGTCCACCAGAGCCCGGGAGTGATACGGTGCGCCATTCCAAGTGGCGATTTCATTGTTTCGCTCCCTGAAACAGTCGCTGCAATCCGGGTGAGACGGGCATCGGCGCGAATGCACTGATCCTCGCGCGTCCGGTATTGCCGAGCGGTACCCAGATCTTCGAGAACAACACGGCAGCGATGATCCGTGGTGCTTGGCCGAACATTTCCCGGTAGTCGCGCAACTGCCAGCCAGCCCTTAGCATCAACCAATGGCTCCGCGCATGCAGGACGGGCATGTGCTGGCTCAAGATGTGGGCGCGCTCGAGCCAGGGGAATGCCTCGGTTGGCGCCTTTTCACGGAGTGCTGTCCTTGCCTGGAAAAAGGCTTCATCGATGGCATTGCGGAGGGCGGTATTCATCTGGAACTCACTTGCGCAGCAGTTGGAAGGCCATGATTCTGGGCCGATCGTGCAAGTGAACACCCTGTAGCCGCTATAGGGTCAAGCTCTACGCTTTGAGCAGAAGCGAATGGCACTTTTCTAGCGCGCCTTATGGAAGCCGTTTGCCTCCCTCCACTAGACCCGAAAGTATTCCGCAGTCCAGGCTTTGTCGTTCGTCATCGCAGCAGCTGCGTAACGTCACCAACTGGTTTTCCAGGGCTTGCAAGGATGCGATCTGGGCCCTGACCTGGGCGATATGGCTATCAAGCAGCGTATTGACCGCCGCGCACGGTTGCTGCGGCTGTGCTTGAACGCTCTGCAAAACACCAATTTCGTCCAACGACATGCCAAAGGACCGGCAACGGCGGATGAACAGCAGTTTCTCCACATGATCCGCTTCGTAGGCTCGGTAGCCATTTGCCTGGCGATTGGGCGATGCAAGCAGGCCCTGGCGCTCATAGAAACGAATGGTCTGAATGTCCGCTCCCGTCAGCTGTGCAAGTTGACCAATGCGCATAGGCTGCTCCTCGATAAACAGCCAGTATATCCAGGCTTGACCCTATACCTGCTATATGGTTTTCAATTGCCAGAATTGAACCTGATAGGAGAGGCGGATCATGAGCTCGTGTGAAAAATCCTGTGGCTGCGGTTCAGTGTCAGCGCCTGCTGAAGCAGCGAGCGCGCCCTCGACCGAAGGAGCCTGGGTCAGCCATTTTTCTGTACCCAAGATGGATTGCCCTTCGGAAGAGCGAATGATTCGGCTCGCGCTGAATAGCTTGCCTGAGCTTCGTTCGTTGTCCTTTGATCTGAGCAGCAGGCAGGTACTCGCTTTCCATGACGGGGCGGTTGACCCAATCACTACCAAGCTGGAGTCCCTGGGTCTAGGGGCAGCGCTACTGGGGACTCAACCAGCTAGTCAGGAAGCAGCCTCGACCAATCGCGCTGATGAGGAATTAGCGGCGTCGAAAGAGGCGAGCACCCTGAAAATTTTGCTCGGCATCAACGCTGCCATGTTTGTTATCGAGATGGGCGCAGGGTTGATCGCTCAGTCGACGGGCCTTATTGCCGACTCGCTGGACATGTTTGCGGATGCTGCCGTCTATGGCTTGGCTCTCTTTGCCGTCGGCCGCAGTGCACAGCTGCAAGTTCGCGCTGCGCACCTGGCGGGTTTCTTTCAGATCCTGTTGGCACTGGGCGTACTCGTGGAGGTGGCTAGACGCTTCCACTATGGCAGCGAACCTGAGTCGATGCTGATGATGGGGATTGGCTTAGTTGCACTCGTCGCAAACGCCAGCTGTCTCTTGATGATCTATGGCCATCGCGAAGGCGGTGCACACATGAAAGCGAGCTGGATTTTTTCGGCCAACGATGTGCTCGCGAACATTGGCGTTATCGTCGCCGGCGCGCTGGTTGCGTGGACGGGCTCTCCCTACCCAGACTTGGTGATTGGTACGGTCGTTGGCCTCATCGTATTGAACGGTGCGCGCCGAATCCTGGCATTGAAAGCCTGACCAACCGATCCTGTATTCCATCGCGATGGGCTCACTTTCTACAAGTGAACATCAATGGTACGGACAGTCCAATAAACCTTCGTTTGATAGACGCCTCTGGCGAGGTGTGCTGGGTGCACTCCTGGAAGGATTGAGCTACAATGTAGCTCATCAATCTGGAGGATCAAACCATGTCCGCAAATGCTGTAGTCCGTGCCCGTATCGACGAGCACATCAAGGAAGAGGCGACCGTCGTGCTGGCAGCGATGGGACTCACCGTGTCTGACGCCTTCCGCATCATGTTGACCCGAGTCGCCCGCGAGAAAGCCTTGCCGTTCGAGCCGCTGATTCCGAACGCCACCACCATCGAGGCGATGAAGGAAGCGCGCCGTGGCGGCTTGAAGTCGTTCGCTTCCGTCGAGGATCTGATGGCGGATCTGAATGCGGACGATTGAACAGACCAGCCGGTTCAAACGCGATTATAAACGCGAAGCCAAAGGCCCGCATCGTCAGACGCTGGCGAGCGATTTCATTGCCGTCGTCACAGCCCTGGCGAATAACCAGCCTCTGGCCGAGAAGCACCGTGACCACGCCCTCACCGGCGACTGGAAAGACCACCGGGACTGTCACATCAAGCCCGACCTGGTGTTGATTTACCGCAAGCCGGATGACGCCGTGCTGCAACTCGTGCGTCTCGGATCGCATAGCGAGCTTGGCCTGTAACGCCGGGGTCTGCCCAGGACAAGGAAAGAAGCTACATGACAATCAGCATCACCGACGACGATTGGAACGAACTGACTCCCGAGAGTTTCGATACCACCGCACTGCTGCGGGCAGTCGATGCCGTGGACGAGCTGCGCGGCGATTGAGTGACAACGCAGACGGCGGGCCTCCGCAACTGCGCACCGACCTGTTGAAGCTGCATCAACTGGCGATGAGGTGATCCAGGTGCGGATTCGAGAGCACGTCATCGCCACCAATGACATGCGTCTGTTCGGTCTGCACCTACTGGGGCAGGCGTCGCTGCGCATGGAGCAAGCGCTGTGGCCAGAAGAATATGAGCGGATGACCCGCGAGGTCGAAGAAGCTCTCCGTGAGGCCGACGACCCCAACGCCAAGTCGTACACCCACGAGAAGTCATGCAGGCGATGCAGGAACGAATCGACCAAGCACGAGACAAGCCATGTTGATCGGCCCTGCCCCAACTCCCTCGAACTCGGATGAGTCGGACCTAGCAACGTGGTGACACCGATCATCTAGGGCCGGAGCAGAGCCTGTGTCAGCCCGCGAGGCGGTGCGTCACTTCGCTGAGCTGGGCCGACAGCGTATGCAGGTTCTGGCTGGCTGCCTCGGTACGCTCGACATTGTCCTGGTTGGTGGTGGCGATGGCGGTAATTTCGGTCAGATTGCGCGAGATATCTTCCGCCACGGACGTCTGCTCTTCGGCAGCGGTAGCGATCTGACGGTTCATGTCGCGGATCGCTTCGACTTCTTGGGTGATGCGCTGAAGCATGCTGCCCGCTTCCGTAACCTGTTCGACACCTTCGTTGCTGCGGGTTTGTCCATTTTCAATCGCACGCACCGCATCCACCGCGCCGGTCTGCACCGTGTCGATAATCTGATGAATTTCAGCGGTGGAGTCGGCGGTGCGCCTGGCCAGCGTGCGCACCTCGTCGGCAACGACGGCAAACCCGCGTCCGGCATCGCCCGCGCGGGCGGCTTCGATGGCTGCGTTTAGCGCCAGCAGATTGGTCTGGTCGGCGATGCCGCGAATAACTTCCAGCACCTTGCCAATGCGACCGCTATCGGTCTCCAGACGGCGTATTACCTCGGCGGTGTTGCTGATCTCGCCGCGCATGTGGGTAATGGTCTGGATAGTCGAACGCATCATGGTCTCACCCTGCTGCGCCGAATGATCGGCCGCATCCGCTGCACGCGCGGCTTCGGCGGCGTGACGGGCGACTTCCTGCGCCGTAGCGGACATTTCATGCATGGCGGTAGCGACCTGATCGGTGCGCGAGAACTGCTCGCGAGTGCCTTGGCCCATCAGTGCGGCGATGGCGCTCAATTCACCACTGGCGCTGTCCAGGTCCGAGGTGTTGCGTTGCAGGAGGGTGAACGTATCGGCAAGGAAGTCACGCAGGATATTCGCGGCAACTGCCAGACGTCCCAATTCGTCAGCACGGGACGCATCGACGCGCTGTGCAAAGTCGCCCTGGCTGAGCTTGGCGATGTGGTCGATCAGGTGACGGATGGGGGCGATCAGATTGCGGTTTACCAACCATAGGCTGAGCAAGGCGATGAAAACGCCAGCGGCTAGCATTACCAACGAGCCGACGACTATTTTACGATCTGCGGCTTCGCTGATGGTTTCCGAACGATGCAGCGCCGAATCGCGCTGCTGGATGACCAAACCACTGAGCTGTTCGCTGGTGGCACGGTCGATGCCTTGAACCGCCTCGTCGCCGGCGAATGGATCGTTTCCGCCGGCGATGTAGGCCGCACGGCCCGCGCGGTAGGCGGCGCCGAGGCGCCGGTGCTCCTCGTGCAGGTCGCGGAGCTGCTTTGACAGGGCAGGGTTGTGCTCGCTTCGCTCAACGAGTCTGCCCAGGATGTCCTGGACCTTTCGTTCCTGGTTCTCGAAGCTTTGCCAGTACTTGCTCAAGGCTTCAGGTGATTTGCCACGCAGCAAGACGTTCTTCCACTCCTGCACCTGCACTTTGAATTCCACGTTGGCTTCGTCGATCAGGCGCGACGTTTCGATCGGACCCTTGAGTAGTTGTTGATACTTGGAAATGTCATCCGACAAGAAGGAAAAACTGGCGAAGGCGATCAGCAATATCACCAACAGGCTGCCGCCGATCAGTGTGAGCAGCTGAGCGCGCAGGGATTTTTTCAAGAGCATCTGGGCGGTCTCGTATCGAAAGGGGGGCGCTTGAGTCATACGCAAGATTGAGCGAGCGGTCAGCCAAATGACCGTTCGTTCGCCCCCTTATGTCGGCGTACCGCTGCGATACTTGAACGCTTTCAGACCAGACGCAGATGGTTGTCCCAGAGCCCTGCCGGCAATTGCAGCGCGGTGCTGACGAAGCCCCCGCTGGCGGGGTCGACCGTTAGGACAAGATGTCCGATCCGCGCTCATCGAAGCCTCCGCGCCTGGCCGGGGCACTTCTACCCGTGTGTTCGCGCAGTTGCGACAGCCAACCCGCAGGGAGTTTTTGCGGTTCATCCGCGTGGCTTGAGGAGACCAAGTTTCCGTCGCGGTCAAATAAGCTCATGCGCTTGAAAACCGGGTCCTCGGCGAGCATTCGCGCGGCTCGTCTCTGGTTTGGCCTTAAGCTACCGGCGCCCCTATCTGCCTGGTCTACACTCTTTACTATACCGAACGACGAATGTCAGATCGAGCGCTCGGCGATCGGGAATATTTTTCGCCAAGCAAGGGCTACGCATGTCGCGAGATTCCAGCGCCTACGACTGGTGTTTAGAGTCGGCCAATACTCCTGTCCGGCCGGTCAGCCATGCGTCCTTGAGTCGTCGTGAATCCTGGCGGGATCGGACCTGGGCCCACAACCGTTCCCACCGAACATTTTCCCCGCCGGCGAGCGGCTTTCTCGCGCAACAAATTGTTCGGAGCTCAAGGTCCTTCTCTACGTTTCGGCTGCATTGGCAGTGCGTTCGGCCCTCACCCGCCGATCGGCTCACAACAAGGACGCGATGGGCGCGACCATGAATCCGAAAGGAGAACACCATGGCCATCATCGGCATCTTTACCACCTCTAAAGACGGGGCTAGTTGCAGTTAATGTGAGTAGGGAACGATGGAATGCAAGCCGGCGCGGCTGAATGCAAGCTCGCTCGCAAATAATCTGAGCCAGACGGCTCCGTCAGTCGCAGTTAATCTGAGCCGGAAATTGCGCTGATTGCGAGCACGGCCGTTTTCGATTGCAAGCCGGTACAGCTACCTGCTCACCCGGAGCGAAGGCACCATCGGCGAGCTTGCACATCTGCTGGT
>NZ_JAHIDY010000101.1:0-577 GCF_018732265.1 Pseudomonas sp. TAE6080 | reverse complement strand
CAACATGGATCACCACGCCAGCGCACGGCGCATGCAGGCAGTCGTTGAGGGGGTCGATGGCAATCCCGTCGCCCATGGCGCCGCTGGCGAACACGTCGTCAGGCACGTTGCCCAGGGTCAGCACCGGTCCGCTAAGGGGGGCGCTGAGGGTGAGGTCATTATTATTGTCGGGCATGGGCACGGTACTCATCAGGAAACGACGGAAATCAACTCAGTGGGTGCGAGTGACTTTGCTCAGGTGGCGGGGCTGGTCCGGGTCCATGCCCCGGGCCTGGGCCAAACCTGCAGCCATCACGTAGAAACTCTGGATCGCCAGGATCGGGTCCAGGGCCGGGTGTTCGGCGCGGCTCAAGGTCAGGTCGCGTTCGGCGATATCGTCAGGCGCTGCCAGCAGTACCCGAGCCCCGCGTTGGCGCATTTCCGTGGCCAGGGTCAGCAGGCCCGGCTGTTCGGCGCCGCGCGGGGCGAACACCAGCAGCGGGTAGTTGTCATCGATCAACGCCATCGGCCCGTGGCGCACTTCGGCGCTGCTGAAGGCTTCGGCCTGGATCGCCGAGGTTTCCTTGAGTTTGAGCGC
>NZ_JAHIDY010000100.1:0-630 GCF_018732265.1 Pseudomonas sp. TAE6080 | reverse complement strand
GTCGATTACAACGTGAAAGTTCGCGTCAAGGCGGACAATTCCGGCGTCGATCTGGCTAACGTCAAAATGTCGATGAACCCCTTCTGCGAAATCGCTGTGGAAGAAGCCGTACGCCTGAAAGAAAAAGGTGTTGTGACTGAAATCGTCGTCGTTTGCGTAGGGCCATCCACTGCTCAAGAGCAGCTGCGTACCGCTCTGGCGCTGGGTGCCGACCGCGCCGTGCTCGTCGAGTCTGCTGAAGAACTGACCTCGCTGGCCGTTGCCAAGCTGCTCAAAGCCGTTGTCGACAAGGAACAGCCACAACTGGTGATCCTGGGTAAACAGGCGATCGACAGCGACAACAACCAGACTGGCCAGATGCTGGCTGCACTGACCGGTTATGGCCAGGGCACCTTCGCCTCGAAAGTCGAAGTCAGCGGCGACAGCGTTGCCGTGACCCGCGAAATCGACGGCGGCGCGCAGACGGTTTCCCTGAAACTGCCGGCCATCGTCACCACCGACCTGCGTTTGAACGAGCCGCGTTATGCGTCCCTGCCAAACATCATGAAAGCCAAGAAAAAGCCTCTCGAAGTGCTGACTCCGGATGCTTTGGGCGTTTCCACCGCCTCCACCAACAAGACCGTCAAAGTC